>CAKROW010000064.1 GCA_934373235.1 uncultured Blautia sp.
GCTACTACTACAACTGCAAGGATACTGTTGTTGCTGCTGAATGCGGTTCCGATGTTGGACGGAACTGCTGTTACGATTGTTGCAAGAGGGTTAAACTGATCCAGTGTTGCAGCCTCTGTAACTGCCTCTGCCGGAAGCTTAACATTGAAGAAGCCTGCTGTTTTCATTGCAAATGCAACAATACCGCCGAGAAGTGCACCCACTACATAGAAGCAGAAGAATCCAAGAAGTGTACGTCCTGCGATCCTTCCCAGCTTGGAAGAGCTGGAGATACTGCACATTGCAAGGCTTAAGGATACAAGTACCAGCGGTACGATTGCCATCTGCAGTCCTCTCATGAACAGCTGTCCGATAATGTAGAAGAGACCGATAGAATGGAAGCCCTGATCTGCTGTGATATCCTGGAACAGAAGTGCATTGATCACGTTCCATGTTCCCTCAGACATCTGCTGCTTCAGAAGCATAAATCCAAGTCCGACGATCAGACCGCCAACCAGAGCGATCATCATGTTTCTGACAATATTTGCCTGTTTTTTCTCTTTTGCCATAGTTTCCACCCTTTCCTTTCTTATCCTAAAAAAGTACAATTTTTCATATAAAAAGAGCCGGACAAATCAACGCAGTAATCCCTTGTATTAAATCTCCTTTGATTTATCCGGCATTCTATCTCTCATGTGAATGTACTTTATTTAGTTTTTATAAGTGTTTGATCTCAATACCTTCTTCTGTGAATTTCTCACGGATCTTCTGTACAAAAGCAAGTGCTTTCGGTCCGTCTCCGTGTACACAGAGTGTGTCACCCTTGATGTCAAGCTCTTTTCCGTTGATGGATGTGACTTTACCTTCTTTGATCATCTTCACGCATCTTTCGATGGCAACGTTCTCATCTGTGATCATGGATCCCTCCATCTTTCTCGGTACAAGAGAAAGATCATCCATGTATGCACGGTCTGCAAAAATCTCAGATGCTGTGCGAAGTCCCTTGCTCTCAGCGATGTCACCGAGAACTGCTCCTGCACAGTAGTAAACGATCAGATCTTTGTCATACTCACAGATTGCTTCGCAGATCGCTGTGGAAATGTCCTCGTCATACTGGCAGGCATTTCCCATTGCTCCATGAGGAGCCACATGCTGAAGCTTCATTCCGTAGCTCTGTGTGAATGCAGCCAGTGCTCCGATCTGATATCTGACATAATTCTTAACTTCATCATGAGAGAGAACCATCTTTCTTCGTCCAAAGCCAAGAAGATCAGGATATCCAGGATGGGCTCCGACCATAACGCCACGTTCCTTTGCCATGCGGACGACCTTGTCCATTACCATCGGATCACCTGCATGCCAGCCACATGCTACATTTGCTGTTGTCACATATTTAATGATCTCTTCGTCGCCGCCAAGCTTGTAAGCTCCAAAGCTCTCACCCATGTCACTGTTCAAATCAATGCTGTACATGTTGCTTACCTTCCTTTCTTTCTTTAATTGATAAAAGTATAACACGGAATTATAAAATAATAAAATAAATAATTTTTTTAGCAATTATTAACTATATCTATATTTATTTGTGCGTTTTATTATATATTCAGATAACATATGAATCAAATCAAAAATTCCATATATATCTTGACATTTCGGATTACATATGTTTAAATAGTCATATGAACATTCAATCAATTATTCATATAAAAAACGCAAGGAGATTTCAATATGGACGAAAAATCAAAATCCATTTTTGGTGAACACGAAGAGCACTGTGGCTGCGAAGATCATGACCATCAGGAACACGAACATCACCATCATACAGAAAACGACCATTGCGGTTGTGGCTGTGAGGATCATGACCACGGACATGATGACCACTGCAATTGCGGCTGTGAGGATCATGACCACGGACATGATGACCACTGTGGCTGTGAGGACCACGAACACGGACACGAGCACCACCATCATGACGACCACTGCGGCTGTGGCTGTGAGGATCATGATCACGGACATGAGCACCACCACCATGACGACCACTGCGGCTGCGGCTGTGAGGATCATGATCACGGGCATGAGCACCACCACCATGACGACCACTGCGGCTGCGGCTGTGAGGATCATGATCACGACCACCACCACACTTCCCACCCTCTCGATCCGGCGGTCTCCAGACAGGTTTATATTCTGGAAAATCTGGGTTGTGCACACTGCGCTTCCAGGATGGAAGAACAGATCAGCCATCTTGAGGGTATAGAGCAGGCAACCATCACCTTTGCAACCAAACAGCTCCGTATCACAACATCAGAATCTGTGGAGGCGCTCCTTCCGAAGCTCACAAAAATCTGTACCTCCATTGAATCTGAAGTCCGTGTTGTTCCGCGAAATACATCCGGTGACCGCACCAAAACCTATATTTTGGAAAATCTGGGCTGTGCACACTGTGCTTCCAGGATGGAAGAACAGATCAATGAACTGGAAGGCATTGACGATGCAGTCATCACCTTTGCAACCAAACAGCTTCGCGTCAAAGCCCAAAATCCGGACAGATATCTTTCTGATATTAAAAGAATCTGCACCTCCATCGAATCTGAAGTCATAGTCAGAGAAAAAGACCCTCGCCCCAGAGTCCAGTCAGCTCCCGCAGAAACTTCCCACGCTTCTGCAAAAAAAGAAGTTTCCAAAGAAAAAATCGATACCGGCTGCGTAATCCTGGGCGCTGTTCTTTTTGCCGCAGGCGTGATCATGGAAAAAACAGGTATCGGCACAGCAGGAACTCTTCCCGTGTTTATTATCGCTTACCTGGCACTGGGCGGTGTGATCGTTGTAAAAGCTGTAAAAAACATCTCCCACGGACAGATTTTTGACGAAAACTTCCTGATGAGTATAGCAACTCTTGCAGCCTTTGCCATTAACGATTACGCAGAAGCAGTAGGCGTCATGCTCTTCTACCGTATCGGCGAACTTTTTGAAGAAAAAGCAGTTGAACGAAGCCGCGGCCAGATCATGGATGCTGTTGATATGCGTCCGGAAGTTGTAAATCTCATAACAGATGATGACATAAAAGTAATTCCTTCTGAAGAAGCACAGGTCGGAGATATCCTTCTTGTACGTCCGGGCGACCGTATTCCTCTGGATGGCGTTGTCGTAGAAGGCGAAAGCCGTATCGATACTTCTCCTGTCACAGGAGAGCCGGTTCCGGTTTCCGCTTCTTCCGAAGATGAGGTGATCTCGGGATGTGTCAACACCTCCGGGCAGCTTAAGATCCGTGTGGAAAAGCCTCTCGAAGAATCCATGGTAACAAGAATCCTTGATTCTGTGGAAAACGCAGCAGCAAGCAAACCAAAAATCGACCGTTTTATCACACGTTTCTGCAAATATTACACTCCATGCGTTGTTGGAACCGCCTTTATAATTGCCATTATTCCTTCCCTGGTTTCCGGAAACTGGAATTACTGGATCTACACAGCCATCACCTTCCTGGTAATGAGCTGCCCATGTGCCCTGGTACTCAGTATTCCTCTCGCATTCTTCTCCGGAATCGGTGCAGGTTCCAGAAAAGGAATCCTCTTTAAAGGCGGTATCGCCATTGAAGGACTTTCACACCTTGGAGCAGTTGTCATGGATAAGACAGGAACCATCACAGAAGGAAACTTCCAGCTTCAGAAAGTTATCACAACCGGAAAATATACAGAGACGGAACTTCTCTCCATGTGTGCAGGGTGCGAACAAAACTCCACTCATCCCATTGCAGTCAGTATTGTAGCTGCCGCAAAAGCGCAGGGACTTTCCTTCTCCACCCCTGCTTCTCTTGAAGAGATCGCAGGTCATGGAATTTCCGCCGATATGCCTCAGGGCAGAGTCCTCTGCGGAAACCGTAAGCTTATGGACAAATTCCACATCGCCACAGGCAGGCTTCCGGAAAACACTTACGGTTCCGAGGTATTCATTGCTGTAAACGGAGAATTTGCAGGATGTATGGTGATCTCCGATACCATCAAATCTGATTCCAGATCAGCCATCCAGTCCCTGAAAAAACTTGGGCTTCACACAGTAATGCTCACCGGTGACTCCCAGGACAGCGCCCAGGCAGTGGGAAAAGAAACCGGAATTGATGAAGTTTACGCCAAACTCCTCCCGCAGGATAAGCTTTCCACACTGGAAAAAGTACGTCAGGCACATGGAGCCGTTATGTTCATTGGTGACGGGATCAATGATGCTCCGGTACTTGCAGGCGCAGATGTAAGTGCTGCTATGGGAAGTGGTGCAGACGCAGCTATCGAGGCAGCAGATGCAGTATTTATGAACTCCAATATGGAGGCTGTTCCGCAGTCCATCGCCATTGCCCGCAGTACCAACCGCATTGCATGGCAGAACGTGATCTTTGCCCTCACTGTCAAAATTGCGGTTATGATCCTGGGGCTGGCAGGTCATGCCAATATGTGGCTGGCAGTATTTGCAGATACAGGAGTGGCAATGATCTGTGTGCTGAATTCTATCCGTATCCTGTACAAAAAATAGATTTTCCCCATAAATACTGTAAAATCCGCACTGATCTCATGAACCATTTGACCAGTGCGGATTTTTCCGCTAAAATAAGAATTACGAGTCTTGTCATATTTTGGAGGATACGCCATGAACAAACCACATATAGATTACCCTATCAATACAGAAACCCTTTATAAACTTGCCGATCTTTTCAAGGTCTTCGGAGATCCTACCAGGATCCGCATCTTATATGCCCTGTCTGTGGAGGAACTCTGCGTCCAGGATATCGCAGACAAGCTTTCCATGACCCAGAGCGCCATTTCTCATCAGCTTCGGGTTCTGAAGCAGATGTCCCTGGTCAAATTCCGAAGAGACGGCAAAACCATCTATTATTCCCTGGCAGACAGCCACGTTGCCACTATCATGAACCAGGGTCTTGAACATGTCACCGAAGAAGCTTAAGAAGCTTATATTCCGATCCATAGCTCAAAAAAAGAATGTATCCGCCGGGACACGCCCTTTAAAGACGCAGTGTCCCGACAGACACATTCTTTTTGTTTATACCGGACCTCCGGAAAAACTATTCCGTTACCTGACCGATCATATCTATAGTCTTATGATACTCCTCCGTTACCTGATTAAACTTCTCTTCCACTGCCGCCTCATCAGACACTCCATTTCTCAGAAGCTCTGTAAGCTCTCCGGAAACCCTGAAAAGCACATCAAATCCAAGGTTTGCGCAGACACCTTTAATGGTGTGGGCTGCACGGAACGCCTCCTTATAATCCTTCTCTGCCATGGAATCCGCAAGAAGCTGATATCCCGGGTCATCGCAGAATTTCTTTGCAAACTTCAGGACAAGAGCCTTGCTTCCTGCAAAACGGTTTGCAACATCGTTGTAGTTACTGTTTAAGTTTTCATAACATTCCTGAATTGTCATATTTTTCCTCTTTCTTTATACGCTTTATGAAGTATCTTTACTTGTTGCCTTTTTATCTGTGGTGTTACCGGTTCCTTATTGATCTTTCCCATGATAAAGGATCAATGCACTGTAAGCCGGCATTTTGGCCTGAATGATACCGGCCTCTGCCACATACTCTTCCTCCTGCTCTGTAAATTCATTTCTGGAGGAAAGCATGATTCTCCTGAAAACTGTAGCCTCTTTACGGCTGACTCCTGTTTTCCAGGCTTCAATACGTACATCCCGCTCATTCTCAAGATTGCTGATGATCACAATAATCTGCTCGTCATGGGAAAAACGGCCGTAACTTAAGCCCTGATAATCATTCCACAAAAATTCCAGGGAACCGTTTTTAAGGATCTCATACTTCTTATGGATACGGATCATGCTTCTGTGGAACTCAAGCATCTGCTGATCCTCATGTCCCCAGGGGTAGGTCCTTCTGTTATCAGGATCTGTAAAGCCGCACACACCGGCCTCATCGCCGTAATACACGGTCGGTGCTCCCGGCCAGGTCATCTGGATGGCTACCGCCTCCCTCATAATAGCCGGGTTGATGTCGCAGGAAGCAGCCTCAGCTCCTGCATAGGAGATCCTTCCCACTCTCCGGTTGGTCCTTGTAAGGAATCTGGAATGATCATGGTTGGAAAGCTCATTCATGGCCGCCTGAAGTGCTCCCATATGAAGCGAACGCATATGTGTCTTCATTGCCCCTATAAAAGCCTCACTGTTTCCAAAAAGATCTCCCCTGTATTCATCACTGTGCTTCTCCATTCCGGTCAGGAACCAGGTCACAGGCTCCATAAAAGCATCGTAATTCATAACTGTATCCCATTCATCACCCTGAAGCCAGCTTTCCGGATTTCCGTAATGCTCTGCCAGGATCACTGCATCGGGGTTGGCAGAGCGCACTGCACGCCGGAAATCCTTCCAGAACTGATGATTGAACTCATTGCTGTGTCCCAGGTCTGCAGCCACATCCAGTCTCCATCCATCCACATTGTAAGGTGGGGAAACCCACTTTCTGCCCACTTCCAGGATCTTGTCATACAGTTCCCTTGAACCTTCATAATTCAGCTTGGGAAGTGTATCATGGGTCCACCATCCGTCATAGGTCGGGTTATATGGCCAGCGGTTGGGATCATGGAAAGTAAAATAGGAACGGTAGGGACTGTCCGCAGAAATATACGCTCCCTTTGGATATCCCTCCTGATATTCATAGATTCGCTCTCTGTCCATCCATTTGTTAAAGGAACCGCAGTGGTTAAACACACCATCAAGGATGATCTTCATGCCACGCTTATGGATCTCCTCCACAAGATGGGCAAACAGCTCATTACTGGCATCCAGGTTCCTCTTGTCTGTCACACGGCGGATATACCTGGCCGCATGGGAATTATCCCTGTCCCCGGGCGAAAGAAGGCCGTCACAGTCCTCCACGATCCTGCCGATATGGGGATCGATATTTTCATAATCCTGACAGTCATATTTGTGGTTGCTCGGAGATACAAAAACCGGATTCAGGTAAAGCACTTCAACCCCCAGCTCCTGCAGGTAATCCAGCTTATCCAGAATACCCTGAAGATCTCCTCCGTAGAATTCCCTCACACCCATCACAGCCGGGATCTTATCCCAGTCTGTGACACGTACGGACACATCTCCAATATAGGAATACTCCGAAGTCTCCACATCATTGGAGGGATCTCCGTTATAAAAACGGTCCACATATATCTGGTACATCACTGCCCCCTGAACCCACTGAGGCACATGATAATCCGGATAGATTTCAAAATCCATTCTGCCCTCATGCCAGTTGTTCACACCATTGGTATCATAATAACAGGTGATCATCCCTGACTGTATCTCAAAATAATAACGAAGCACCTGATCTGTCATGGTGATCTCTGCCGCATAATAATCAAAACTGCCCCCGGTCCTTTCAAGCTGCATCTCCTGGTGTACTCCGTCATACACCAGATATACCATATCCACATTATTTCTCTGGGTGCGGAAACGTATGGTAACCTTCTCTCCTGCTCCAGGCGCCGCAGGAGTCCTGTAATACTCTGTTCCGTCACTGAACATTGCTGCTTTATTCAGAACCGGCCTCATGTTTAAAATATACTGCAGTTTCTTCGCCGCTTCGATCCTCTCATGCATCATCTCTATTCCCTCACTCTTTTTTACATGTTTTTTATTTTATCTTAATTGCATACGTCTTGCAATGTTTTCTCCTTATTTTTCACGGAATTTTCTTATCTTTCCACAACGTAAAAAAGGCAGCCGGTTAAGCTGCCTTTTTTGGAGAAGGTATTTCTTCTTATGGGGTGTAGCAAAAACTATATAATGTATTGGGGGGTTTTTACGATGTATATAGTACCATGAGGCAAGGAAAAAGTGTGCACAAACTTCACAAAATTCGGCACACTTTTTTGTGTATTTTATAAGTTAATTTCGTTTACTTCCGGAGTCTCACTTGTAAAAAGTGCCTCAAACTCTTCGCGATGGACTTTTTCCTTCTCGAGAAGAAGCTTTGCACAGCCGTGAAGAACATCCATATGCTCTCTGATAATATGGTCTGCTCTCTCATGACATTCACGGATAATCCGGGCAATCTCGCCATCGATCTCCCGGGCCACTTCCTCGCTGTATCCTCTGGTGTGGGCCAGGTCTCGTCCGATAAACACCTCATCGTCATCATTTCCGTAAGCGATCAGGCCAACCTTATCAGACATACCGTACTTCATTACCATGGAACGTGCTGTCTCTGTGGCACGCTTGATATCGTTGGATGCACCTGTAGTAATATCCCCGAAAATAATCTCTTCAGCCACACGGCCTCCCAGAAGAGTGGTAATGTCTTCAAGCATCTTATTCTTTGTGTTAAACAGCTCATCATTATCCGGCAGAGGCATGGTATATCCTGCCGCTCCCATTCCTGTAGGAATAATGGAAATGGTATATACCGGATCCATATGAGGAAGTACGTGAAAAAGGATGGCGTGGCCTGCCTCATGATAAGCTGTGATCTTCTTCTCCTTGTCAGAGATCACCTTACTCTTCTTCTCAGCACCGATTCCAACCTTAATAAAGGCTGCCTTGATATCCTTCTGCATGATATAGGGTCTGCCGTCTCTTGCCGCATCAATAGCCGCCTCGTTGAGAAGATTCTCAAGATCCGCTCCTGTAAAACCGGCTGTTGTCTGGGCGATCTGACGAAGATCCACATCATCTCCGAGAGGCTTGTCCTTGGCATGTACCATCAGGATCTCCTCTCTTCCCTTTACATCCGGACGTCCCACACCAACCTTACGGTCAAACCTTCCCGGGCGGAGGATTGCAGGATCAAGGATATCCACACGGTTGGTAGCTGCCATTACAATGATTCCCTCGTTGACACCAAAACCGTCCATCTCAACCAGAAGCTGGTTCAGCGTCTGCTCTCTCTCATCGTGGCCACCGCCCATTCCGGTTCCTCGCTGACGGGCTACCGCATCGATCTCATCAATAAAAATAATACAGGGTGCATGCTTCTTGCCTTCCTCAAAAAGATCTCTTACACGGGAAGCACCTACGCCTACAAACATCTCCACAAAGTCAGAACCTGAAATGGAAAAAAACGGAACTCCCGCCTCACCTGCAACTGCCTTGGCAAGAAGTGTCTTACCGGTTCCTGGAGGGCCCACAAGGATCACACCCTTGGGAATCCTGGCTCCTACCTTTGTATACTTCTGAGGTGATTTCAGGAAATCCACCACCTCTTCCAGATCTTCCTTTTCTTCCTGAAGACCTGCAACATCCTTAAATGTCACCTTTTTGTCATCCGGTGTGGACATTCTGGCTCTGCTCTTCCCAAAATTCATCATCTTGGCATTGCTTCCGCCACCTCCGGACATCTGACGGTTCATCATCATAAAGAAGAAAACAAGGATTCCTCCTGTAAGCACTACAGGAAGCACAGAGTTTACAAAAGTATTGTCTCTTGGCACATTCCTGACTACAGGATCTACTTTGTATTTCTCCAGAAGCTCCTGTGCCTTCTTTACATCTGTCACATTCACAGTCTTCTGACCATCGGATACCAGGCTGACAGTCACATAGCCTGTAGGTACCTCACGGTTCTGGTGGATAACCGCATCCACCACTTTTCCATCCTCAAGGGCCTGTTCAAGCTGATTCATGGTGTAACTTCCCTGGGTGGAAACCTGATCATTGAGATACAGATACCCGGCGATCAGTGCCACGATCAGAATCAGATACAGGCTTATTCTGCCTGAATGTTTGTTCACTTGGTTAAATCTCCTTTCAGTCTAACTCCACTACTCCGATATATGGAAGATTTCTGTATTTCTGCGCATAATCCAGACCATATCCCACAACGAACTCATCCGGAATATTAAAGCAGCTATAGTCAACCTCCACATCCTTCATCACTCTGCGCTCCGGTTTGTCAAGAAGTGTACAGAGCTTCACACTCTTTGGTCCACGCTGCTTAAGGACTTTAAGAAGGTAGCTTAAAGTACGGCCGGAGTCAATGATATCCTCAACAACCAGAACATCCTTTCCCTCCAGAGGCTGATCCAGATCCTTGACGATCTTCACCACACCGCTGGACTTGGTATCATCACCGTAACTGGATACAGACATGAAATCCAGAGATACCGGAACTGTAATTCTCTTGGCAAGTTCACACATAAAGAACACGCCGCCTTTAAGGACACAGATCATGTGCACTTCTTTTCCTTCATAATCCTTGTTTATCTGGTCAGCGATCTCCTGGATACGCGCGTCAACCTGCTCCTCGCTGAGTAACACTCTGATTTTCTCGCTCATATTAAAGTTCCTCCTTGGTATTGTAATTGTAACACTCTCCCTGTAGCGGAAGTGATCTTATACTGCTGGTTCATCCGTCCTCCGGGCATCCACAGGATCTCACTGCCGAGAGCCACAAGCGGAATCCTGTCCCGGATCTCTCCCGGGATCTTGTCATCTATCATAACCCGATTCAGCTTTTTACGGCTTCCATTCCCATCTACCACAAGAAAATCTCCTGCCTGCCTCCTCCGGACACATGGACTACCAGTTATTTTATCATAATCAAACCATTTCGTATACTTTTTTTCTTCAATCTTCCGATTATCCCAGGCAAAAATTTCCGCCTGAAAGCTTCCAAAAGCTGTTATGGTCTTTCCCGGAACCTGAAGTTCCCACTTTTCTTCCTGATCCCCGGCAGTCTTTCCCGGATTTTCCTCTCTTTCCAGTCTTACACCACCGTAAACTCTTCTCGCAGTGATCCCCTTTGGAAGACAGAGATACCGGCCGTTCTGCTTTTTTATAAGGGAAAGGATCTCTTCCACATGACCTTTTGTAAAATCCCTTCTTCCTCCTGCAAGCTCTCCCAGCGCCATAAGGATCACATATTCCTTCAGGATATGCTCTGACGAAAAAAAAGCCTCTCCCAGTAAATACCCATTTTCCACAGCACATTTTTCAAGAAGCTGCCCGGAAAGCGCTGTGAGCAGATCCTCCGCCTCTGCAAGGACCCTGGCAGTTTCCGCCATATGTTCCACAGCTTTCGGGTTGATCTCCTCTTCCAGAAGAGGCAGGATATGACGGCGGATACGGTTTCTGGTATATTCATCACTTAAATTGCTGCTGTCTGTAATATAAAAGATCTCCCTCTCATGAAGATACTGAATGATCTCCCTCCGTTCCAGACACAGAACCGGCCTTATGATCCCGTCTCCCACAGGACGGATCCCTCCAAGTCCCCTGAGTCCGGTTCCTCTTGCAAGGTGATGGAGCATGGTTTCCGCCTGATCATTGCGGTTGTGGGCCAGGGCAATGAGAAAGCGCCCTGTTCCCGAAAAGGCTTCCCTCTCTCTGGCAAAAGCCTGTTTTCGTACAATACGGCCTGTCTCTTCCTCTCCCAGCTTCCATTCCAGGGAAAGCCGGGGCACATCAAAATGATATCCCTCAAAAGGTATGCCCCAGATTTCGCAGGTTTCTTTTACAAGAGCTTCATCCCGGTCAGCCTCTTTTCCCCGGATCCCGTGGTGTACGTGTACAGCCCGGAGCTCAAACCCGGATTCTTCTTTCAGATCTCTCAGGATCGACAGCATGGCAATGGAATCTGCACCACCTGAAACCCCTGCCACGATCCTGTCATTCTCCCGGATCATGTTGTTTTCTGTTATATAATCTTTTACACGCTGGTATATTTCATTCATCTGATCTCTCCGGAAATTATTTTTTCCACATGCCTGCCACCAGAACAGTCATGTCATCTCTTGCTCTGTAATCACTGTATCCAAGAACCCGCTCCAGGATTCCCCTGCTGAGTTCTCTGGGTTCCTCCTCATGGACATCCAGGATGATCTCCTTCATGGTCTCCTCCTCCCTGTCAGTGGGAAGGGCATCCAGCACCCCGTCTGTCATCATGATCACATAGTCCCCGTGGTAAAGTTTCCTGGAAGCTGTATCAAAATCCAATTGCTGCACCAGTCCTGCTGCCAGGCTTTCTGACGCAATAGACTCCACCCAGTGGTCTCTTTTTATAAAGGTGGAAGACGCCCCTGCTTTCAGAAAATTACAGATTCCTGTATACAGATCCACCGCACAGATATCCACTGTGGAAAACATCCCATCCCTGCCTTTAAGCACAAGAGCGGAATTTACCATCCTTGCAGCCGTTTCCTGGGAAAGGCCGGACTCCATAAACTGTTCCAGAAGCTCCACCACGATCTCGCTTTCCTTAAAGGCATCCATACCTGAACCCATACCGTCAGAAAGGCAGATAAAAAATCTCCCGTCCTCTTCCTGCCTGCAGATATAGTTGTCCCCGGAAACCTTCTCCTGCTCCTTGGTAAGACGTGCCACGCCATACATCACCTGATAGCTCACATCCTCCACAAAATGAACGGTGTGAAAATCCCCGTTTACGATGCTGCGGCTTCCTGTGGCAGGCGCCATAGGTGTACCACAGATCCCTGACAGGATCTGGGCAGCCTCACTCATGGACACACACTGGCCGCTTCTGGAACGCATATTAAGAAAAACCTGGCGTTTTCCCTCCACCTTGTCCATGACCCACACATTTTTTACGATCACATGCTTTTTGCGCAGGGCCTTCTTCACATCTTCCCGAAACTGCGGATCTGCACAGGTAATGTCATAAAGATCCTCCGCAACATTCTCCATGATACGTGCAACCTCCGAAAGCTGCTGGGCAACTGCAAGACGGCTCTCGATCATCCGGTTGTCCCATACAAGATTCTGTCTCTCCTCACGGAAGTCCTCATTTACCACATCAAAAAACTGGGCAGAGCGGCTGCAGGCTCCCATCCATTCTCCCCGGAGGACCCGGATCTTCTCCTCGTCCCCCTCCTCAAGAGTACGGACCATGTCTGTGCATCCCCGAACCATCTCCCCGGCACGTTCGCCCCAGCAGATCTCTCTCTGGTAGCACCTGGCGCATACCCTGTCACTGACATCTCTGATGATCCGGTTCACCTGACCTCCGCTTAAGAATTCCTTGCGGTAGGGCATACCGTAAAAAGTCTCGGAAAGCTTCCGAAATGACGCCGCATACCGCTCCACTTTTTCCTTCTGGGGATGGCTTTCACTTAACGGCAGCATCTCCTCCCGTTCTTTTTTCCTCCCCGAAAAGACAGTTTTTGCCATGTCCCGAAGCATCAGCAATACGCTGAGCACGAGCATGGCAATGATCCATTCCTGCATATTCTCCCCTCCCCTTACATATCCTCACTAACTGGATATTATAACGGAAAGGCATTTGATCCTATGTCGAAAAAATGCCGAAAGGCCTAAAAAGTTTTCGCCAAAATACTCTCCTGAGTCTGTTTGGAACAGGCTCTAACGTTCTTCCTCGAACACGATCTCATTATCTTTCACAAGACCAAGCTTCTCACGTGCAGCTTCCTCCACGTATTCATCTGTAGTCATATACTTCTCAAGAGCCTTGATCTCCCTGGTCCTGTCCTCCTCATCTTCAATGGACTGCTCAAGAGCGGACGCTTTGGCATCATATACACCCAGCCTGTGCTCCAGTGTCCTGGTCTGAAACATCATCCAACCGAGAAGAATAAGGGCGATAACTGTTATTCCCAGCATTGCCAGATAGTTATATCCTGCTCTTTTCCCCGAATTCTGTTTTTTCGTCTTTTTCAATCTGTATGCTCCCTTTTCTCCGCAATGTCTGTTTCGTCCCTTCATATCCGCTCCTCATTGCGACTATATACATCCAGATTTTACAACTTCTGAGAAAAAATATCAACCGGTTTACAAAGCTTTTTTCCATTTCCCTGTCTGCTTTTTGTTAAGGTAAACAAGCTGGTCAATCCGTCCCTGAAGCTCCACTTCCCCTTTCTGAAGATCAAGCTGTTTCACGTGAAGGCCCTCTCCCCTGACAGAAAGCTTTCCCTCTTCTGTGACAAGACGTATTTCTTTTTCATCGAAGGAAGTAACATCCCGGACGCCGGTGATGGTCCCACCCTGGCGCCGTTCCAGCATAAGCTTATGTGATCCTTCCATTTCCCTTTAAGGCCTCCGTTTTGGTGTTCCCTTTAATCTATGATACCCCCTCCGGAAATAGACCTTTGGGAGGAAGCAGCAAAACTTAAATGTAGCGGTACATGCTCTCCACCTCATCTTTTTTCACTGTGTCCTTTACTTCCAGAACCTCAACCTTTACATTTCTGGTTCCAAACCGGATCTCAACAGTATCTCCGGTTTTTACCTGTACGGATGCCTTGGCAGGCTTGTCATTCACAAGAACTCTTCCTGCATCGCAGGCTTCATTGGCAACTGTACGTCTCTTGATCAGTCTTGATACTTTCAGATATTTGTCCAGACGCATGATATCTACCTTCCTTTCTACTACAATATATTTATGGTTAATATCCCTTACAGCCAGTAAGGAATTATCCATCTTGTTGCTTAAGCTG
>CAKROW010000065.1 GCA_934373235.1 uncultured Blautia sp.
CCGGGTATCTGGATCAGCACGCAGTGCTGGAGAAGGGAATGACGATCCGGCAGGTGCTGAAGTCAGCTTTTGATCCACTCCTTAAAAAAGAAGAGCGAATGAATGAGATCTGTGACAAACTCGGAACAGCAGATCCTGATGAGATGGATGCACTTATGGAAGAGCTTGGCACGATCCAGGACGAGCTGACACTTCATGATTTTTATTCCATTGATGCAAAAGTGGAGGAAGTAGCCAGAGCCCTGGGCCTTCTTGATCTGGGACTTGACCGTGATGTTACGGATCTGAGCGGTGGTCAGAGAACAAAGGTACTCCTTGCCAAGCTTCTTCTGGAGAAACCGGATATCCTTCTTCTTGATGAGCCTACCAACTATCTGGATGAGGAACATATCGCATGGCTGAAAAGATATCTTCTGGATTATGAGAATGCGTTTATCCTGATCTCTCATGATATTCCGTTTTTGAACTCAGTGGTAAATATCATTTATCATATGGAAAATCAGGAGTTGAACCGTTATGTAGGAGATTATGATCATTTCCAGGAGGTTTATGCGGTTAAAAAAGCACAGCTTGAGGCAGCTTACCGCAGACAGCAGCAGGAGATCAGCGAGCTTAAGGATTTTGTGGCAAGAAATAAGGCAAGGGTATCTACCAGAAATATGGCAATGTCCCGCCAGAAGAAGCTGGATAAGATGGATGTGATCGAGCTGGCAGCAGAGAAACCGAAGCCGGAGTTTAATTTCCGTTACGGACGGACCCCGGGCAAGATGCTTTTTGAGACTCATGACCTGGTGATCGGTTATACAGAGCCTCTTTCCAAACCACTGAATTTTACCATGGAGCGTGGACAGAAGATCGCCCTGGTAGGAACCAACGGAATTGGAAAGACAACACTTCTCAGAAGCCTTCTGGGTCTGATCAAACCACTTTCCGGAAGTGTGGAGCAGGGAGAAAATCTTGCTATCGGTTATTTTGAACAGGAGGTTAAAGGAGAGAACAGGACTACCTGTATTGAGGAACTCTGGCAGGAATTTCCGTCATTTTCCCAGTATGAGATCCGTTCCGCACTGGCAAAATGCGGACTTACAACCAAGCATATTGAAAGCCAGGTACGGGTTTTGAGCGGTGGCGAGCAGGCGAAGGTACGTCTGTGCAAGCTTGTAAACCGTGATACAAACATTCTTCTTCTTGACGAGCCGACCAACCATCTGGATGTGGATGCCAAGGATGAACTGAAAAAAGCCCTGAAAGAGTACAGGGGAAGTCTACTTCTCATCTGCCATGAACCGGAGTTTTATCAGGATGTGGTAAATGAAGTCTGGGATATGAGCAGGTGGACTACAAAAATATTCTGACGCGTTCAACAGTAATATACCTTTGACGTAACTCCATAATTGTCGACTTATACCCTTTTCTGTGATATGATAATGGTTACACATTAGACAGAAAGGGGTATTTTCAATGGGAAAAGAACCTGAAAATAAACCGGGAAAACATATAAGCCTGGGTGTACTCGCCCATGTAGATGCAGGTAAAACAACACTTTCTGAGGGACTTCTTTATCAGTGCGGAAAGATACGCAGGATGGGAAGGGTTGATCATAAGGATGCTTATCTTGATACTTATGAGCTTGAGCGGGAGCGTGGGATCACCATTTTTTCCAAACAGGCAGTTTTTGATATGGGAGACTGGAATGTAACACTTCTGGATACACCGGGACATGTGGATTTTTCCGCAGAGATGGAGCGGACCTTGCAGGTGCTGGACTATGCGATCCTGGTGATCAACGGAGCAGACGGAGTGCAGGGGCACACCCAGACTTTATGGAGACTTCTGGGACAGTACAGGATCCCCACATTTCTTTTTGTGAATAAGATGGACCAGGAAGGGACAGACAGAGAAAGCCTCCTTTGCGAACTTAAGAAAAAATTAAGTGGAAACTGTGTGGATTTCGGTGGAGAACTGGAGTGCTGTGGTGCAGAAAACAGGACAGAAGGCAGGGAGACGGTGGATAACCTGCCAGGATCCACGGAACCAGGAGCCGGGGAAGCCATAAATGCCACAGATGATCTCCTGGAAAATATTGCCATGTGTGAAGAAGAACTTCTGGAAAAGTTTCTGGAGACAGGGGTTATTGAAAAAAAGGAAGCAGCCAGACTGATTCTTGACAGGAAGCTTTTTCCGTGCTTTTTTGGCTCAGCCCTTAAGATGGAAGGGGTGAACGCCCTGATCCGTGGAATGGAGATTTACATGGAAGAACCGGTATGGCCGGAGAAATTCGGGGCAAAGGTTTTCAAGATCGCCAGGGATGATCAGGGGAACCGGCTTACCTACATGAAGATCACCGGAGGCAGTCTGAAGGTTAAAGAAAATCTGACTAACCGGGGAAGAAAGGGAATCCCGGAGGATGAGATCTGGGAGGAAAAAGCAGACCAGATCCGTATTTATTCCGGAGCAAAATCCGAGATGCTGAAAGAGGCTGAGGCCGGAACTGTATGTGCCGTTACCGGCCTTACGAAAACCTACCCGGGAGAGGGGCTTGGTATTGAGGCAGAATCAGGTATGCCTGTTCTGGAACCGGTTCTGAATTACCAGATCATCCTGCCTGAAGGCTGCGATGCCCACAAAATGCTGAAAAACCTTAAGGAGCTGGAGGAGGAGGAACCACAGCTTCATATTATGTGGGATGAGCAACTGGGAGAGATCCATGCCATGCTTATGGGTGAGGTGCAGATCGAGATCCTGAAGCATCTTATCTGGGAGCGATTCCATGTGGCAGCAGAATTCGGAACCGGAAATATTGTATATAAAGAAACCATTGCAGCACCTGTGGAAGGAGTGGGGCATTTTGAACCTCTGAGGCATTACGCGGAGGTACATCTTCTTCTGGAACCAGGTGAAAGAGGAAGTGGTCTGCAGTTTTTTACAGCAGCCAGTGAAGACCGGCTGGACCGTAACTGGCAGAGACTGATCCTTACCCATCTGGAGGAAAAGGAGCATCTGGGAGTCCTGACAGGTTCACCGATCACAGACATACAGATCACGCTTCTTACAGGAAGGGCGCATCTGAAGCATACAGAAGGCGGGGATTTCCGTCAGGCGACCTATCGTGCAGTGCGCCAGGGCCTTAAGAAGGCTAAGACTATTCTTCTGGAGCCATACTATAGCTTCCGTCTGGAGCTGCCGGCAGAAAACGTAGGCCGTGCAATGACTGATATCCAGCGTATGCAGGGAAGCTTCCAGGGACCGGAGACAGAAGGCGAGATGGCAGTGATCACAGGAAGTGCGCCTGTGGCAAAAATGCGGGATTATCAGAGCCAGGTAGTTTCCTACACCAGAGGCAGGGGCCATCTGACCTGCACGCTGAAAGATTATGAGCCCTGCCAGGACCAGGATCAGATCGCAGAGGAGATCGGATATGATTCTGAGAGTGATCTGGAAAATCCCACAGGTTCTGTATTCTGTGCCCACGGAGCAGGTTTTGTTGTTCCCTGGTACGAGGTGGAGGAGTATATGCATCTGGAAGGAGCCGGGCTTCCGGAATGGGATGATATGGACGAGGATGACCTGAATAAGGGAGCAGGGAAGCCGGGCAGTATACAGCAGGAAAGATCAGGAAGAGCAGGAAGCACTGCCGGGGAAAAATATACCTCCATGTATGGAAGCTATGCAGAAGATGAGGAATTGAAAGCCATTTTTGAACGGACTTTCGGACCTGTGAAGGAACGGAACTACAATAAGGGCAGGAACTTTGGCAATATGGAAAGCAAAGGGAGTTCAGGATGGAGGTCTGCCGGGGCATCAGGGGAGATCACAGACCGGAAGAATCCAAAGCAGTCACAGCCGGGAAATGGAAAAGCTGACCTCTTCAGAAGACCGGCTATCCACAGAAATGACTATCTTCTTGTGGATGGATGCAATATTATTTTTGCCTGGGAGGAACTGCGGGAGCTTGCAGATGCGGATTTCCATGCTGCCCAGACCAAGCTTATGGATATCTTAAGTGATTACCAGGGAAGTAAAGGCTGTATTCTCATACTGGTATTTGATGCCTACCGTGTGGAAGGGCACCCGGAGGAAACCATTCAGTATCATAATATCCATGTTGTGTACACAAAGGAAGCAGAGACAGCGGATCAGTATATCGAGCGTACGGTCCACCAGATCGGACGGAAGCATAATGTGACAGTGGCAACCTCTGACGGACTGGAGCAGATCATCATTATGGGCCAGGGAGCAGCGAGGATTTCCGCAAGGGGACTGAAGGATGAGATCCGGTCTGAGAAAAAACAGCTCCGGGAAGAGTGGAAGGAGCACCGGGACAGCTCAAAAAATTATCTGTTTGACAGTATTTCAGAAGATCTGAAAGCCCATATGGAGGATATCCGCCTGGGACGGAGAAAAAAAGACGACATCTGAAATCCAATATGGAAAAACTTAGTAGGAATTCAGGAGAATTTTCATTGCCAGAGGATTAAAAGTGTATTAATATGAACATATACGATTAAAAGGAAGGTAATGAGGGATGATCAGCAAAGAATTACAGGAACAGTTTATAAACAGCATGCCCGTTTTTGAAGAAAGTATACAGGCCTTTGAGAAAGGTGAGATCGACAGAAACAAATTAAAAGGGGTATCCGGCGGGTTCGGAAGCTATGCCCAGAGAGAAGGTGGATATATGGTTCGTCTCCGTCTTCCGGGAGGTCGGGTAAAAAAAGAGACACTGAAGTTTATTGCAGAGGAATCACTGAAATATGGAAGTGATCTTCTGAAACTGACAACCTGTCAGGCAATTCAGGTACATAATTTAAATGCAGAAAATACCGTAGCTATGGTAAGAGATGCCCTGGATTTCGGAATCATCACCTGTGGAGGCGGTGGAGACAATCCACGTAATGTGACAGCCAGCCCTCTGACCGGCGTGGCAGCAGATGAGACTTTTGATGTAACTCCTTATGTGGAGACTGTGGGAGACTATCTCCTTACCAGAATGCCGGAATTACATATGCCGAGAAAGCTGAAAGTTGGTTTTTCCAACACACCGGCTAATGAGACACATGCCAATTTCCGTGACCTGGGATTTATTGCCAACGCGGATGGCACATTTTCCGTATACTGTGCAGGCGGCCTGGGACCGAATCCGAAGCTTGGCGTGCTGATCACAGACAAGGCAGATCCAAAGGAAGTGACACTTTACGCCAGTGCTATGATCCGTCTTTTTACAACTTATGGAAATTATGATTCCAGGGCAAAGGCACGTACCAGATATATGCAGGAGACTCTTGGGGCAGAAGGCTTAAGACAGCATTTTCTGGAATTTCTGGAGGAAGTACGGAAAGAAGAGAAACCATGGCCTGTAAAAGAAGCTTCAGAAATCACCAAGTCCGGTGAGGGTGAGATAAGCCCGGAGCTTATAAAAACAGGAAGGATCACAGCCCAGAAACAGCCGGGACTTTATGCAGTATCCTACCACCCGGTTGCAGGAAGAATGAAACCGGAGAAGGCAATGGAACTATACAGGACCATTGCAGATATGGAAGCAGTGGAGATAAGAGTGGCACCTGCAGGTACACTTTATATTATCAATCTTACGGCTTCTGAGGCGGAGAAGGTGTCCGAGATTACAAAAGACGGAGCAAACAGCCCCTTTGAGGCAAGCATCAGTTGTATTGGCGGAACCATCTGCCAGCATGGACTCAGGGATTCCGGCGGGCTGGTGATCGCCTGTGTGGAGAGAGCACGTAAGGAGGATTTTGCACCTGGAGTCCTTCCGATGATGCATGTATCCGGCTGCCCGTCAAGTTGTGGTTCCCATCAGGTAGGAGCCATTGGCTTTATCGGACATACCAAAAAAGTGAACGGAGTTTCAGAACCTGCGTTTAAGCTTTATGCAGAAGGATGCGATACAAACCCGGGAACACGTCTGGGGGGAGAGATCGGGGTGATCGCACAGAAGGATATCCCGGAATTTCTGGTGGAGCTTGGACATAAGATCCAGGATGCCGGAATGAAGTTTGATACCTGGTATCCAAAGCACAGAGAAGAATTTATGGCACTTGCGAAGAAATACGCAGAAAAATAAAATGATCCATTGAAGAGCTGCATGCCTATCAGGGTATGTGGCTTTTCTTATATTATATGAAGTTACAGAAATGAATCTGTGATCTGGGCACCAATAAAATTCGTACAAAAATATCTGAAAAACGAAAAATATCTGAAAATACCTGATGAGAATTCTGTAAAAAGTGCACAAACATAGAACGAGCTTTGTTTTAAGCAAATTTAACAAAGATAAAAAAATTTTTTGATTGCTTTTGCAAAAAAATGGGAAAAGTAGTAAAATAAGGATAGAATCCTCAGTGAGAAACTCCTTGTCGGGATACTGTAACCTGGCAGGGAGTTTTCATTAGAGCACAATAACGCCACTGATAAATAATAGAAATAACAGAAAGGATGTGGAAAAATGTTTGAAACAGGCGAATATGTTGTGTATGGCAGGACAGGGATCTGCAGGGTGATGGGAGTCACTACCATGAAGGTGGCTGACGCATCCGGGGAGAAGCTTTATTATGTACTGCGGCCCGGTGGAGATACAGACGGTAAGATCTTTACCCCTGTGGAGGGTGGCAAACAGGTGCTTCGGGCTGTGATCTCCAGAGAGGAAGCTGAGGATCTGATCAGCCAGATCCCGTCCATAGAGACACTGAGTATTGAGAACGAGAAATTTCGCGAGGAGAGTTATAAGGAATGTATCAGAACCTGTGAGTGCAAGGATCTGATCCGTATTATCAAGACTATCTATCAGAGAAAGATGTCCAGGATATCCAGAGGCAAGAAGACAACAGCAACAGATGAACGTTATCTTAAGATGGCAGAGGACCATCTGTATTCCGAATTTTCCGTATTGCTTGGGATCCCCAAGGAAAATATGGGAAGCTATATTGAAGAAAGACTGAAAACAGCACAGGGAGCCTGACTGTTTGACAAAAGCAGGGGTTTCTGTTATGGTATTTCATAAATAAGAAGAGAAAGCCGGGATGGAGAAGCAGAGCCGTCCCGGCTTTCAAAAAAAGGAGATGCCATTTTTATGAGAGAGCAGCTTACACGTAAAGATGTGGAGAAGATAGAACAGGAGATAGAGCACCGTAAACTGATAGTCCGTAAGGAAGCTATTGAGGCAGTGAAGGAAGCACGTGCACAGGGAGACTTAAGTGAGAACTTTGAGTACTACGCGGCAAAGAAACATAAGAACCAGAATGAGAGCCGTATCCGGTACCTGGAGAGAATGTTAAAGACAGCCTCCATTGTATCCGATTCCTCCAAAGAGGATGAGGTTGGCATGGACGATATCGTAGAGGTACTTTTTGAGGAAGACAACGAGGTGGAGAAGTACAAACTTGTGACCTCCATCCGTGGAAATTCCATGGAGAACCGCATCAGCATTGAATCCCCCATTGGCAAGGCACTTCGGGGGCACCGGGTGGGAGACCGGGTTGAAGTGAAGGTAAATGATGATTACAGTTACTTTCTTGTGATCCGCTCCATCGACAAGACAGGAGCAGAAGATGAGGAGATACGGGGTTTTTGACCTGTATCTTCTTTTTTTTACACAGATTTTACATTCCGATGGGGAAAACTTTACAATAAGTCGTTAACATGAAGTCCGTGAGTAATGGAAAACAGAAGATATTTTAGAGAATAGGAGAAAATCATGGACTTTTTCAGTATATTGTCACTGGTGGGAGGCCTGGCAATATTCCTCTACGGAATGAATTTAATGGGAGATGGTCTGGCAAAGGTTGCCGGAGGAAGACTTGAGCGTATTCTGGAGAATCTTACCTCAAATCCGGTAAAGGCCGTACTTCTTGGAACCGGTGTTACCGCGGTGATCCAGTCATCTTCCGCGACTACGGTTATGGTAGTGGGCTTTGTAAACTCGGGGATCATGAAGCTTTCACAGGCTGTAGGCATTATCATGGGAGCCAATATCGGTACAACCGTTACCTCATGGCTTTTAAGTCTTACAGGAATCGAAAGTGAAAACTTTTTTATGCAGCTTCTGAAACCGACTTCTTTTTCACCGGTGCTGGCTCTTGCAGGTGTGGTACTGATCCTGTTTGTAAAAGATCAGAAAAAGAAGGATATCGGTTCTATCCTGGTAGGCTTTGCCATTTTGATGTATGGAATGAACTCTATGAGCAGTGCGGTAAAGCCTCTGGCTGATGTTCCGGAATTTACAGGTATGCTTACTAGATTTTCTGTTCCGCTTCTGGGTGTCCTGGCAGGAACAGTACTTACTGCAGTGATCCAGTCATCCTCCGCATCAGTGGGTATTTTACAGGCTCTCTGTCTTACAGGTGCAGTTCCCTACAGTGCGGCACTTCCTATCATCATGGGACAGAATATAGGTACCTGTGTTACAGCACTGATCTCAGCAATCGGCGCAAACAAAAACGCAAAGCGTGCGGCTATGGTTCATCTGTATTTTAACCTGATCGGTACCATACTTTTCATGAGCGTTTTTTATATCGTAAATACGGCTGTTCATTTTTCTTTCCTGGGAGAGGCTGCAACACCGGCAGGAATCGCCATTCTGCACAGTACATTTAACATTACAGTGACCATCGTCCTTCTGCCCTGTGGAAAGCTTCTTGAAAAACTTGCCTGTCTTACCATCAGGGACAAAGAAGAAAAAGTGGTTCCTGCAAAAGATCAGGATTTCATGATCCTGGAGTCACGTTTCCTGGAAAAACCTGCATTTGCAGTGGAGCAGAGCCGTAATGCGGCGAAGAAGATGGCATCTGAATCACACCGTACACTGTTTACCGCCCTGGAGCTTCTCGACATTTACAGTCAGCAGGGGAAAGAACAGGTGGAAGCATCAGAATCAAAGGTTGACCGTTATGAGGATGAGCTTGGAACTTATCTGGTAAAGCTGAACCAGAAGGATCTTTCTGTTCATGACAGCCACAGCATATCCATTATGCTCCACTGTATCGGAGATTTTGAGAGGATATCCGACCATGGCGTGAATATTATGGAGTCTGCCCAGGAGCTTCATGATAAGGGACTTAAATTTTCCAGAAAAGCCCTGGATGAACTGAAGATCCTGGAACGTGCAGTGGAGGATATCGTAAATATGGCATATCAGGTTTACGATGAGCAGAATGTGATACTGGCAAGGGAGATCGAGCCGCTGGAGGAGATCATCGATGAGCTGTGCAAGGAACTGAAATACCGTCATATCCAGAGACTGAGGAATGGAGAGTGTACCATTGAGATGGGCTTTATCCTTTCTGATGTAATGACAAGTCTTGAGCGTGTGGCAGATCATTGTTCCAATATCGGCGTATGTGTGACTCAGGTCCATCAGGATTCCTTTGATACCCATGGACACCGTGATCTGATCAAAAACGGACCGGACGCCGGATTTACCCATGACCTTGAAGCTTTGAGAAGCAGATATGAGCTTCCGGTGCTGTCAGAGACAGTATACAAGCTTCAGGGAGAAGTTCCGGCCGGACAGGCAGAATAAATATGATATGATAAGGTCTCGTATTTCAGACAGTGTTGTCACAGATACGGGGCCTTGTTTTACAGTATGTATTCTTTACAAAAAAGAAAAACATAGTATACTGAAAAAAAACAGGACAAAGAGGTGAGAATAAATGATCTACTGTGTGGAAGATGAGCGGAATATACGGGAGCTTCTGGTTTATACACTGGAGACTATCGGTTTTGAGGCAAAAGGCCTGGAAGATGGAAAAGAACTGGGTGCAGCACTTAAAAAGGAACTGCCGGAACTGATTCTTCTGGATATCATGCTTCCTGGTGAGGACGGTTATGCGATCCTGAAAAAGCTTAAAACAGATCCGGATACCAGGGAGATCCCGGTGATCATGGTTACTGCCAAAGAGACAGAGTTTGACAAGGTCAAAGGCCTGGACGGCGGTGCAGATGACTATATCACAAAGCCTTTTGGCATGATGGAATTTATTGCAAGGGTAAAGGCTGTGCTGAGAAGGTGCAGCAAGACAAAAGAGGAACGTGAGCTGAGATGCAAAGACCTTAAAATAAACGTAGAGCGACATCAGGTCTGCTGGAAGGACGAGAGGATCGAGCTTACCAGAAAGGAATTTGAACTTCTGGAATATCTTATGGAAAACAAGGGCCTGGTCATGTCCAGGAATCAGATGCTCTGCCATGTGTGGGGCTATGATTTTGACGGTGAGACAAGGACAGTGGATGTTCATGTCCGTACTTTACGCCAGAAGCTGGGAGAGGCAGGAAATCTTATTGAAACAGTCAGGGGAGTAGGATACAGGATCGGAGACCAGTCATGAAAAAAAGAATACGTAACCATACCACGATTCTTCTTGTGATATCTATTTTTCTCACTTTTTTTGCAGCCAGCATTGTAACGTATAATAAATTCAATTTCTATATGGAGCAGCAGGTGCAGGAAGAGTCAAAGTATATAAGGCTTGGTATGGAGGAAACAGGAAACAGTTTTCTGACAAAAAAACTCCGCACGGTTACAGCAAGCCGTGTCACCCTTGTGGCACCGGATGGAACTGTAACCTTTGACACGGAAGTATCCCCATCTAAATTGGAGAACCACGGTGACAGACCGGAGATCCGGGAAGCGGAGAAAAATGGAAGCGGGGAGATCGTGCGTTATTCTCAGACTTTTGCCAAACAGACGTATTATTATGCGGTAAAGCTTGAGGACGGAGATGTCCTTCGTGTGGCAAGAACCACAGACTCCATATTTATGGCCTGGGGATCGGGTTTTGGAATCCTGGGACTTCTTCTGATCTTTGTGCTGGCTGTAGAATTTGCAGTGATGCAGAAAAGAATCCAGAAGCTGATCAAGCCCATCAATGAACTGGATCTTGAACACCCCCTGAATAATGTATGCTATGAGGAGCTCCGTCCCCTTCTGGTACGTGTGGATGAGCAGAACCGGCAGATCAAAAGGCAGGTTGAAGAGCTGAAAACTGCGGAGGAAGTAAGAAAGGAATTTTCTGCAAATGTGTCCCATGAGCTGAAAACTCCTCTTATGTCCATTTCCGGATATGCGGAGATCATGATGAACGGAATGGTGCCGCCGGACCATGTGCAGGATTTTGCAGGAAGGATCTATCACGAGGCTGTGCGGCTCTCAAACCTTGTAGCTGATATTATCCAGCTTTCCAGGCTGGACGAAAAGTCCAGCGATATGCCCTTTGAAACTGTGGATCTCTATGAGATGGCAGAAGATGTACTGTCCAATATCACGGACGCTGCAAATAAGAAAAATATATCTCTGGAACTTAACGGGAGCTCTCAGGTTATACAGGGAGTACGGCATGTGATCTATGAGATGTTTTTCAACATTGCGGACAATGCAGTGCGCTATACGGAAAAGGGCGGTCATGTGCGGATCATGGTGGGAAAACGAAGAGAACATCCTTTTTACTGTGTAGTAGATGACGGTATCGGAATACCAAAAAGTGAACAGGACCGTATATTTGAGCGTTTTTACAGAGTGGATAAAAGTCATTCCAGAGCTACCGGAGGAACGGGCCTTGGACTTTCCATTGTAAAACACGGAGCAGCCATGCATCATGCAACCATCAATCTGGAAAGTGAGTCCGGAGAGGGAACCAGGATGGAAATTGTATTCTGAGAAGATTTGTAGTATAATCATAATCGCAGTGAAAGCCTACAAAAAATACATTCTGCACCTGCAGGATGATAATGGGAGGAATTATGATTATGAAAGAGCCGGTTTTGGTAGTAATGGCAGCAGGAATGGGAAGCAGATATGGTGGTCTCAAGCAGATCGACCCGGTAGATAAAGAGGGCCATATCATCATGGATTTTTCCATTTATGATGCAGTACGTGCAGGGTTCAGAAAAGTGATCTTTATTATAAAAAAAGAAAATGAACAGGATTTCCGTGATGCCATCGGTGACCGTTTAAGTGACAAGGTGGAGATACTTTATGTCCATCAGGATATTAACAATATTCCGGAAAGCTATCAGGTTCCGGAAGGCCGTGTAAAGCCCTGGGGAACAGGACATGCGGTATTAAGCTGTGCCGGTGTGGTCGACGGGCCTTTTGTTGTGATCAACGCAGATGATTATTATGGAACCCATGCTTTTAAGATGGCTTATGATTTTCTGGCACAGGCACAGGAGGACAGTGTTCCGGCTCAGTACATGATGGTTGGATACCGCCTGGAAAATACCCTTACAGATAACGGCTATGTATCCCGTGGCGTGTGCGAGACAGATGAGAATGGCTATCTGGCAGATATCAATGAGCGTACACATATTGAGAAGCGTGACGGTGGAGCTGCTTACACAGAGGATGAGGGAAAAACATGGACGAAGCTTCCTGTGGATACTCCGGTATCCATGAATATGTGGGGCTTTACAGGTGGATTCATGAAAGAACTTCAGAGCCGTTTCCCTGCATTCCTTGATAAGAATATTCCGGTAAATCCGCTGAAATGTGAATATTTCCTTCCTTTTGTGGTAGATGAGCTTCTGAAAGAGAAGAAAGCTTCTGTTAAGGTGCTTACCACCCAGGATAAATGGTACGGAGTTACCTACAAAGAAGATAAGCCGGTGGTTGTGGCAGCGATCCAGAGCCTGAAGGACCAGGGGCTTTATCCCCAGGGACTGTGGGATTAAGTGAAACCTTTATTATGCTATTGTGGAATAACAGGAAGAGTGCTAAAATAGATAGGAACAGTCAGATCCAATAGAGGAGGAGAAAAACTATGGCAATTTTAGTAACAGGTGGAGCAGGATACATTGGAAGTCATACAGTTGTAGAACTGCAGAACGCAGGATATGATGTTGTAGTAGTTGACAACTTATGCAATTCCAGTGAGAAGGCTCTGGACAGAGTATCCAAGATCACAGGCAAACCGGTGAAATTCTACAAGGCAGATATCCTGGATCGCGACGCAATGAATAAAGTATTTGACAGCGAAGAGATCGATTCCTGTATTCATTTTGCAGGACTGAAAGCAGTAGGTGAATCTGTTGCCAAGCCGTGGGAGTACTACGAGAACAACATCGCAGGAACTCTTACACTTGTGGATGTGATGAGAAAGCATAATGTTAAGAATATTATTTTCTCTTCCTCAGCAACCGTATACGGAGATCCGGCGATCATCCCTATCACAGAGGAGTGCCCGAAGGGACAGTGTACCAACCCTTACGGCTGGACCAAATCCATGCTGGAGCAGATCCTTACAGACATCCAGAAGGCAGATCCGGAATGGAATGTAGTTCTTCTCCGTTACTTCAACCCGATCGGTGCTCATAAGAGCGGAACCATCGGCGAGAATCCAAACGGTATCCCGAATAACCTGATGCCGTACATTACACAGGTTGCAGTTGGCAAGCTGAAAGAACTTGGTGTATTCGGAAACGATTACGACACACCGGATGGAACAGGTGTCCGTGACTACATCCATGTAGTAGATCTTGCCAAGGGCCATGTAAAAGCTCTTAAGAAGCTTGAGGACAGATCCGGCTTAAGCATCTACAACCTTGGAACAGGCAAGGGCTACAGTGTTCTTGATATTGTCAAGAACTTCGAGGCAGCTACAGGTGTGAAGATTCCGTACGTTATCAAACCACGCCGCCCAGGCGATATCGCAACCTGCTACTCTGACGCAACCAAAGCTGAGAAAGAACTTGGCTGGAAAGCCGAGAACGGCATCCGCGAAATGTGCGCCGACTCCTGGAAATGGCAGAGCCAGAATCCTAACGGATATGAGGAATAAGGCAGAAGGGTACATGGCAATATAGTATAAGAGAAGGCAGACCACGCCGGGAAATATGAGCGGGTCTGCCTTTTTTGAAGGATTTATAATCAGAACAGGTCGCTTATCATCTCCATAAGCGAC
>CAKROW010000066.1 GCA_934373235.1 uncultured Blautia sp.
CTGAGCTTGTCGCCTGTTACGATGTTGAACGGACGTGCTACCTTGTATGTATCATCTGCAACGTTCTCTGCTGTTGCCTCTGCTCCGTCGATCTTTACTGCCTTTACTGTGTCATTGAGAGAACCAAGGGAAACATATCCGATGGAATTGCCATCTCCTGCTACTGTGGTAAGCATAACATCTGTATTGTTTGTGATGCTTGCTTCCTGTGTTGTCATATCAACTTTTTCGCCGTCTTTTTCTTCTTCAATGCCAAAAAGCTCTACAAATGCTCCTCGTGTTCCGGATCCGTCCTCACGGGAAATTACATCAATTGCCCCTGACGGTGCAGCACTTACCATGCTTCCTAATAATGTTGTTCCAATAACTGCTGCTGCCAGAATACTTACAATCTTTTTTTTCATAACTTTCTTTCTCCTCTTTATATCTTTAATTTTTCCTGTTGCCTCATTTACAAAAGCTATTATAAAAAGAGAAGGTAAAATATAAAATCGCACTTTTGTAAAAAATGCGTAAAAAAAGATCTGCCGAAAATGAAGTAATTTTACATTTTCGGCAGATCTTTTTTTATAGTTCTTAATGTAGCAGCCCCTGTCTCAGATCACATACTCATCTGCTTTTACAGCCTGCCAGTTCATAAGATCCTCAATAGTGATATGGTCCACAACACCTTTGATGGCATCATCCAATTTCTTCCACAGGATCTTGGTCACACAGTCCTCCTCACGGTCACATTCCACACCATTGTCATCCAGACATTCCACCGGAGAAAGGCTTCCCTCTGTAAGACGCAGGATCATTCCGATGGTGTATTTGTCCGGTGTCTGCTGCAGTGCATAGCCGCCCATAGGGCCACGGACGCTGCGCACAAAACCGGCCTTATTTAATATGGAAATGATCTGTTCCAGATATTTGTCCGATATATTCTGTCTTTTGGCTACATCCTTAAGTCTGATAGGCTTCCCTGCATAATTGGTTGCAAGATCCAGCATCAGCCTTACTGCATATCTTCCTCTTGTTGAAATCCTCATACATTACCTGCTTTCAATTTATTTTTGTATAATCCTGCTTCATCATCCGAAGCTACCCCATGATATGATTATATCCCGTAATTCATATATTTACAATAGGATATATTTTCCGATTCTTCAAAAAAATGTTACTTCCACACCATTCACGTAACTGAAAAATTCAGCACCCACGGCCTGGAAAACCAGAGGATCCGGGGTGCTGTACCAACTGTATGACAGCGGAATTTATTTGGTAAAGAGAGGGGTAGAGTAGTAACGATCTCCACTGTCCGGAAGTAATGCAACAATTGTCCTGCCTTTGTTCTCAGGACGTTTCGCAAGCTCGATGGCTGCATATAAAGCTGCTCCTGATGAAATACCTGTAAGGATACCCTCTTTCCTGGTCAGAAGCCTGGATGCCTCAAATGCATCCTCATTCTCAACCTTAAATACTTCATCATAAATATTGGTGTCAAGTGTATCCGGAACAAATCCTGCACCGATACCCTGGATCTTATGCGGGCCTGCCTTGCCATCGGAAAGTACAGGGGAAGAAGCCGGCTCAACAGCTACAACCTTCACATCCGGGTTCTGGCTCTTCAGATACTCACCTGTTCCTGTAACAGTTCCGCCTGTTCCTACACCTGCGATAAAAATGTCTACCTTACCGTCTGTATCATTCCAGATCTCCGGTCCGGTTGTCTCTCTGTGTGCCTTCGGGTTGGCCGGGTTCACAAACTGTCCCGGGATGAAGCTTCCGGGGATCTCCCTGGCAAGCTCCTCAGCCTTGGCAATAGCTCCCTTCATTCCCTTGGCTCCGTCTGTAAGAACTACCTCTGCGCCGTATGCCTTAAGGATATTTCTTCTCTCAACGCTCATGGTCTCAGGCATTGTAAGGATGGTTCTGTATCCCTTGGCTGCTGCGATAGCTGCAAGTCCGATTCCTGTGTTTCCGGATGTCGGTTCAATGATGGTAGCTCCCTCTTTCAGAAGGCCCTTGGCCTCTGCGTCCTCGATCATAGCTCTGCCGATCCTGTCCTTAACGCTTCCTGCCGGGTTAAAATACTCAAGCTTAACAAGGACAGTTGCTTCAAGTCCTTCAGACTTCTCAATGTTCTTAACCTCTACCAGAGGTGTATTTCCGATCAGTTCCAGTGCGCTTCCATAAATCTTACCCATAATTCCGTTCCTCCTGTTTATATGCTTCTTTTTCCTATTTCCTAGTAACTATATATGTTTTCTGTGATTTGATTGAATTATATCATAGTACATGGATTTGTCAATATGTTTTTGGCAAAAAAATGCGGGAATCTGCCACATTTATATTATGTGGGATTCCCGCCTGTAAAAAGGATATTTTTCTTCCTCTTCACTGCATATTTATGAATGTGATCTTTCTGAGATTTACGGTAAGGCTACAGCGTGATGTCACCGTCATAACAGTTTATGGTAAGCTGCGGAACATCTTTTTCTGCCCTGTTTTCAAATGTCATGTTATCATCATTACTGCTCTGGCTGGTATTGTTTCCATGGATATTCCCGGACTGAAGGTCACCATCTTTTGTTTCTGCGTAGATATTCATATCATTTGCCTCATCTTCATCAAGTCCCATTGAAACATCTCCGCAATGGTTCTCTATGTTTACAGTTCCTGTGATATGACTTTCCCCAAAGATCATATCTCCGTCCCCGGCAGTGAGATCACCATTTTTCAGTGTGAGCTCCTCAATACATACATCTCCGCTGCCGGCATTTAAATTCAGTTTATCTGCCGTCAGCTCTGAGCTGTTCAGGTTCCCGTCTTTCAAAGTAAACTCAGCGCTGTCTGTTTCTGCCTCTTTCAGGATAATGTCACCGGAATCTGCCGTGAAATCAATTCCATCTGCGGTTAATTTGTCAAAGTAGAGATCTCCGTCTCCAAGTTCCGCCACACACTGCCCAAACTCCCCTTTTTTTACATACAGATCTCCGCTGTCCAGATTCAGTTCTGCCTGATCTGCTGCCAGTTCTTCTGCTGTCACATCTCCGTCTCTTAAGGTAATGCTGCTCTGTGCAAGCCTGATGTTTTGCGGAATATAAAGAATGATCGTATTGATCTCATTTTGTTTTTCCGGTTCCGTGGAACGGTCAGTCAGATTGCTCAGATCAAAATTTACGAAATAGCTGCCTCCGGCTCCTTTCGCTTCTTTCAGTGTCAGTGTTCCGTTTTTGTCCTCCCATATAAGAGAAGCTCTGTTCCCTCTGGTTTTCTCCAGTTTATATTCCATATAAAAGCTGTCATCGTCGGAAGTCCTTATATCCAGATCATAGTTTCTGAAATCTACATTCAGATCTGTGAAGGAATCGATTTTCTGCTTCTTCATAACATCCAGGTCTTTATCTGTCAGGTCATTTCCTACTGAAATATTTACATGGTTCTTTTTATATGTAAAATTCTTTCCCCCTGCTGCAAACCCGCATACAAACATAAGCGCTCCGGTCACACAGAAGGCCGTACCCACGATCAACGCTGTTTTAATTATTTTTTTCATGCTTATCCACTCTCTTTCTTACCATCCGGTTTACAAGTCGTCCGATTACTACTGCACAGCCTTTGCATATGCAGATGGTGAGGACTCCCAGAATGATTCCCGCTCCTGCCAGGAAAAATCCTGCTCCTACGATCATGCAGGCTCCTGATACAGATTCCACAACCGCCATAAAACCTGCTCCTGCCAGCAGCACACCGCCGGCTATTACTGCAAGACTGGTCACTGCCAGGGAAAATACTACTGATGCAACGGCTACCAGCAGTGCTGCAAGAATTCCTCCTGCTCCCACCAGAAGTACAACGCTTACCGGTGATGCACACAGGACAAGAAATGTGAGAAGGATGATCTTTCCCGGAGAATATTTCCTGCTGCCTTCCTTCTTATCAGATGCCTTATTTTCCGAAAGGTCTGTGATGTCCTCCTTCCTGCTGTTTCCCGTGCTCTCGTCCAGAAGATGCATAAGCAGCTCCCTTGCCGCCTCCCTGGGTGCTCCCAGTTCCCTGATCACTTCCTGCTCATTCTCAGGTCCTGCCTCCTCAAAATATTCTGTAAAATACTCGATAGCGTTATCATAATCATTCTTTGGAAGACGCCTTAAATACCGCTTCAACGCTTCCATATACTGCTCTCTTGTCATTTCCGCAGCCTCCCTTCCACTATATCATCTATGGTATCCCGGTATTCCTTCCATTCTTTCCTCAGATATTCCAGTTGCTTCCTGCCTTCTTCCGTAATGGAATAATATTTCCTCTTCCTTCCCTGAAACTCTTCAGAATAGGTTGTGAGAAATCCCCCTGTTTCAAGCTTACGCAGGATCGGATACAATGTAGATTCCTTGATAGCCGCCACCATCTTCACAGTCTGACTGATCTCATAACCATAGGAGTCCTTCTGCTCCACAACCGAAAGGATCAGACATTCTGTCAGCACAGCCGATACAGGATAATAATACATACGTTCACCTCACTATGTAATTATTTTATATATAAAATTTTTATATATAATTATTTTACATATATAATACCCTATTCCGGAAAAATGTCAAGATAATTTTTCACGGATTGCAATTTTATATCTCTTTCTTTATAATACATACAGACACCAGACAGAACCTATATATAACAGGAAAGGACATAATTCTTATGGAAAAAAAGCCTAATCCCATGGCCATTATCCTGTTTCTCACCGGTCTTATCTGTATCGCTCTGCTTTTCGGGATCAGCTACAAAACCTACCTGAAGATCGACTCCACAGACAAAAAAATGGACGAAGTCCTCAAACCAGTAGAAGAAAAGCAAAAATCCATGAAGGAGGATGTGGATTTGTATACAGCCAAGATCGAGGCAAAACAGGAAGCCATCAAGTATCAGGAACAGGCGGCTCAGACAGCCCGGACAACAGCACAATCCACCCATGAGCGTGAGCGTGACCCTGATGCAGAAAGTGAATCCCAGTCCAAACCTTCTGTTTTCAGTCAGGCAGGGGGAGAATCTTTCACAGATTCTGAAGGATCCACCACAACAACAGGCTCCAACGGCCATATAGTCGGCATCGACCCCGGTCACCAGGGCTACAATATTGATATGAGTGCCACAGAACCTGACGGTCCCGGTTCTTCCACCATGAAGGCAAAGGCTACCTCAGGCACCTCGGGAACCTACAGTGGTCTTCCGGAATATCAGTTGAACCTGGATGTTTCCCTTTTGCTCAAAAACATTCTGGAACAGCGTGGCTATCAGGTTGTTATGACAAGGACAGATAATGACACTGCCATCAGCAATATGGAGCGCGCACAGCTTGTAGCCGGTGAAGGCGCAGAGATCTGCGTCCGTGTCCACGCAAATGGTGATGATTCTCCGGATACAGAAGGAGCACTTACCATGTGTCCATCAGCCCAGAACCCTTATGTTTCCCAGCTTTATGACAGCTCCAACCGGCTTTCCCAGTGTATTGTTGATTCCTACTGTGCAGCAACCGGTTTTCAGAACAGAGGGATCATCTATACAGATACCATGACAGGTATCAACTGGAGCACTATTCCTGTCACTATTGTGGAAATGGGATTTATGACCAATCAGAATGATGATCTTAAAATGGCAGATTCCTCCTTCCAGCAGACAATGGCAGAAGGTATCGCCAACGGGATCGACGCATATTTTGCACAGTAATTTATCGTATGAATTTACAGAAAGGAATTACCAGTCATGATGAAACAGAAAAAACCTGTTTTCCTGTATGTGGTGATCGCAGTTCTTGCCCTGGCACTTGTGGGTATGGGGGCACTGAATATTTATTCCCTGGAAAAGCTTGCATCCGTACAGAAAAAAGTCAACAGGCTTCAGGCAAGTGTTCAGGATATCTCCGATTCTTCTGCCGCACTTTCCAGTAAGGCAGACCAGCTTGACAAGCTTTACAAAGATGACTCTTCTGTTACTTCCTCTGATTCAGAGATCAATGTGGAAGATCAGGACAATAATGTGGAGGATTCCGCAGAGGCATCCGGACCTTCCCAGCAGACCCAGGAAGAAGGAACACTTTCACCTTCCAGCACAACTACTTTTACAGATAACACAGATCCCAGTATGGATACCCTGTTAAACCAGATCCAGGGACTTCTTCCAACAGACAACGGAAACTGGTCTGTATATGTCTGCAACCTTGCCAAAGATACAGACGGAAGCATCAACAGCGGCAAAATGCAGGCAGCGAGCCTTATCAAACTCTATATCATGGGAGCTGTTTACGAGGATTACGACAGTCTTACCTCCCAGTACGGAAATGATGCACTGGAAAGCAATATCCAGAGTATGATCACAGTCAGCGATAATGACGCTGCCAACACACTTGTCACCTGGCTTGGAAACGGTGACTCTGCTGCCGGGATAGCACGTGTCAACCAGTTCTGCCAGTCTCACGGTTATAACGATACTTCCATGGGACGTATGCTTCTCGCAAGCAAAGAAAACGGGGATAACTACACTTCAGTTACAGACTGTGGAAAGTTCCTGCGAACAGTCTACAAGATCTGCAATAATATCCCCTGTGACGACGATCTTGCAGGTGCAGAATACATGTACCACTTTCTGAAAATGCAGCAGAGAGTCAACAAGATCCCGGCCCAGATGCCGGAGGGTGTCAAGGTAGCCAACAAAACCGGTGAACTTGACGATGTGGAAAATGATGTGGGAATCATCTACGACACTGCAAATGGTATCGATCTTGTGATCTGCTTTATGTCAGAAAATCTCTCTGACACCGGCGCTGCCCAGAGTACCATTGCACAGGACAGCCGTATGATCTACGGATATTATAACGAGTAATACTTCCGGAATCGGGACAGGATATGTAAAGCGGATATAATAAGCATCCTGAAAAATCATTCTGCTTACAGGATTCTCCGCCTGCGGCAGTGCTGCTTAATCTATATAAAAAAAGCCATGGAAAACATGAATCTGCTTCAGGCAGAAACCTGTTCCCATGGCTTTTTTCGCAGATAAGTTCTGCTTATTTTTCTTCTCCTTCTTCATAGGATCTCTCCCATATCTCCGAAAATACTGCCAGAGGACAGTCTGTGAGAAGACACATGAGAAGGAAACATTCGTATGGATTTACGATATAGATCTCGCTCATTCCGCAGCGTCCCAGGATTTCCTGGATCTCATTTATGAAATGACGGTATCTGGTGTACGGATCATCATCCTGCATTTCCTGGGAGATCACAAAGAACTCCAGGGTGATAAGATCAAAACGCTCAACCGGAAATTTGTGGTTGAGAATGTTGTTGATCCTCTGTCTGCTGAAACGCTTCTGGCTGAAATGTCTGGCAAGGATAGAGGCAGACATCTTTTTGAGATTGCCCATTTTATTGATGGGAATTCCGCTGCAGATCACCTTTTCCAGATCTGAGGCATTGATATTCTCAGGCTTCCAGATCTTCTTTCTGCCGTTTTCCTCCTCATCCTCCTGATACATGGCCGCAATGATCTTTTTTGCTCTGTAGACAAGTGCCATAAACTCTTTAAAAGCCTGGCTCTTTTCTGACATAGGATCATCACAGTGCCCCTTCACATATGCCAGATAGTCCAGAAGCTTCTCCTCGGAATCAAGGTTCAGCTCTGTTCCGTAAAGGATCTCCCCCGGCTTTTTTTCCAGAGGCTTCAGTTCCTTGAATTTCTCTTTATATTCTTCTGCTTTATAATAACCCAGATGTTTGCTGTAACAGTACCAGTAGATCACTTCCTCCGCATTATGGAAGTCAAAATCCTGCTCACGGAGTACCCGTGTAAGAAATTCGGATACATCCTCCGCACTCATACGCAGTCCAAATCCCAGGAGAAATACTGTCTCACGCTTCACAGATGCCTGGGTCAGCCAGTTATTCACCAGCGATCCCAGTTTAGCAGTTGTAGGAGACATGGACTTCGGTGTGTAGGTCTCCTTAAAAGAATCCACTACAATATCCCTGTAAACTTCCTGCGGAACCTCCGAAAAAGGCTCATCCAGTTCTGCTCTCTCATAAATGTAACGCTTCAGATAATCTCCGAAGGATACCAGTTCCATTTCCTTGTAAAGATAATGAAAAATCACATCCGCATCTTCATCCTCAAAGGATTCCAGGCTCACCACCTGACGAAATTTCTGTGCAGCCTTTCTGGTAAACTCAAAATCTTTTACAGAATCAAAGGCTACTGTCTGTTCAAAATCAAGATCCTGCATCCGGTTCTTCATTTTTCTGTCTCCTTTATCCCACTGTACTATGGCGTTCCGCCCATCTTTTCAGAGGATTTTTTTCTTCATATCCGCTGACCTCCGCCAGGATCAGCGTTACATTGTCTCTTCCGCCTTTTTCCAGCGCAAGATCCAGGATTTCCCTGACTTTTTCCTCAGTCGTCTCTTTTTTGTCCAGTATATGGCAGATTTCCGTATCCGAAAGCATATCTGTCACCCCGTCGGAACATATCAGGTAGCTGCTTCCAGCCTGATAGGATATTTCCACAATAGATGGCTCCAGGATCATGTTTTCCTCCTGAAATCCCAGATACTGGGTCAGTGGAGCTTTTCCAAAGCGTGTTCCTCCGATCACATGATCTGTGGAAACCTGTACCATCTTTTCCCCAAAGTGATGGTAGATCCTGCTGTCCCCCAGGTTGCAGGCATAGATCGCTTTCTCACTGAAAGAAAGCAGCGCCAGTGTGGTTCCCATACTCCGGATATCATTCTCACGGCTGTAATTTACCACTGCCTCATTCATATTTTCACAGGCTTCTGTGAGAAATTCCACAGGCTCTCTTTTCAGGTTTTTACGCTTTTTTTCATAAAACTGTCCCAATGCTTCCACAGCAGTAAAGGCTGCGATCTCTCCGCAGCTCTCTCCTCCCATTCCGTCAAAAACCGCAAGTACCGGAAACTGCCAGTGCTTCGTATGGCCTGCCAGGATGCCGTCCAGTCCCTGATTATTTACAGGCAGGCGCACGCCGCTGCACCAGAAATTATCTTCATTATTCGCCCGCACTTTGCCAATATGGCTTGTGTAGGCATAATCAATCTGATAGGACATCTTTTTCCTCCTACTGAAGCTCCATTACTGAATTGCTCCAGTATTTATCGCCCAGTTCAACATATTTATCATTGCTGCTTTCCTGGTCATGTACCTTATTGTTGCTGTCGATCCAGCGGATCAGAAGACCGTCCTGATAGTAAAAATATTCTTTATCATCCTGATCCCATATGTAGGCAAAAAACAACTGCTCATGCCAGTAATAATATTCTTCATACTTTCCGTCATCGGAAAGAGAAGGGTAGACGAGGACCTTGGCAATCTCGCCGTCTGAATTATAATAGCGCAGACGCTGCCCTTCTGTTCCTTCTGTTTTGTATGAATCCAGATCATCCGATATGGTGGTGGCATGTTCCTTGATGGTTTCCATGGCCTCTGTAAAGCTCTTGTCTGCATCTTCTGAGGTTCCGTAATTTCCCTCTTTTGTAATATCGAAATCGTTTCCGCTGTTTGCAAATCTGTTGTGCATCAACGTAATGCCTCCAAGAAGAAGCAGAAGTACTGCCGCAAATACAAGAACACCTATTGTCATCCTGGATATTTTGCGGTTTTGCTCATTGCGCCTGCGACGGTTCTGGATTTCCTCCCTGGTAAGGGGAACGCCCCATTCCTGGAGATCCCTTCCGGAATCCTCCGGCAGATCCGGTTCTTCTCTGCGCTGTGCCGGATAATCTTCATCTGAAAAATCTTCATCCGGATAGTTTCTGTCCTCATAGGCTCTGTTATCACGGTAATCTCTGTCCCGGTAATTTTCGTTCTGATCATCCTTACCCTGATAGTTCTTTCCCGGATAATCCCTGTTCAGGTCATCCTCACCCTGATAATCCTCATCCGGATCATTTTCATCCTCATAAGATCCGTCCGGATCATCATTTCTGTCCCGGCTGAAGGTCATTCTGTCTCTGACCACAGTTTTGTCCGGAGTCTCTTCCTTCACAGGATAAAATATCCCGGATCTGTCATTTCCAGGATCAGGCTCACTGTCTACACCTTTATTCCGGCCATAAACCAGATCTTCCAGTGCCCGCCTTAATTCCCTGGGTGTGGAGTAACGTTTCTCCGGATCAAAAGCACAGGCCTTAAGGATGACCTGACCGAATTCTTCTCCTGCATCAGCAGGCAGTGGCGGTGTTTCTCCTGACATTCTTTTTGCCAGGGCATTTTCTTTATCTCTGTATGTGATCAACTGCTTATCCAGATTAAGAAAGGGCAGCCTGTTATGGTTCATCAGTTTATAGAGAACAAGACCCAGGGAATAAATATCCACTCTGCTGTCATACTGCTCCCCGCGGTACATCTCCGGTGCCATGTAGGAGTAGGTGCCCTTCTTGGAAAGGCTGCTCATGCTGCGCTCCAGTTCTCTGGCAATGCCAAAATCACCCAGCTTGAAATCACCGAACCTGGATACAAAAATGTTCTCAGGCTTGATGTCCCTGTGAATGATGTGAAGCTGTCCGCAATATTCCAGTGCCATACAAAGATCCATACCAAGCTTGATCACTTCATTTTCCGTAAGATTTTTCCCTGCGTAATATTCCATAAAACTGGTAAGATACTCCATTCGTATGGAGATATCCCAGCCGATCTCATCCAGATATTCCACAACTTTATAGTCCTCAACAGACACTATATGGGAATTTCCACGGAAATATTCCATTGTACTTACTTCCTGGATACATTCCTCTACAAGATTCTCAAAATATCCCCTGACAGATTTCTCGTCTCCGGACTCTGAACGTACACTGTTCAGTTCGCCTTTGTTGGCCGGGATCGTGATGATCTTGATCGCGGAATAAAATGAGCGTCCTTTCTCAGTTCTCTGAGCCTTGTAGACTCTTCCGAAAGAACCTTCTCCGATCTTTCCCGTGATCTTCCACTCCGGCCATACAGAAATCGGCAGTTCTTTGTCCATTCTTTTCCTCCTTTCCCGAAGTATTATTTTTATTTATACGCAAAAATCTCCCTCCGGTTTCCCGGGAGGGAGATTTCTTTTTATCAATATAAGATCTAAGGTCCGATTATTCTTCTTCCGGTGCCTCAGCCTGTGTCAGCTCTTCGTCAACGCTGATCTCTTCCGGCTTTTCCTCAGTCTTATCTTCCTCAACAGAAATGTCCTCTGGTTCTTCTTCTACAGAAACCTCCTCCGGCATACCGGTGTCAAGACGAATCTCGCTGTAACGCTTCATACCTGTTCCTGCAGGAATCAGCTTACCGATGATTACGTTCTCTTTCAGACCGATCAGCGGATCGATCTTGCCCTTGATAGCAGCTTCTGTAAGAACCTTGGTGGTCTCCTGGAAGGATGCTGCTGACAGGAAGGAGTTTGTTGCAAGAGATGCCTTTGTGATACCAAGCATAACCTGCTTGCCTTCTGCCGGCTGCTTGCCTTCCTTCTCCAGATTTTCATTAACTTCCTCATACTCAAGGAAATCTACAAGAGTTCCTGGCAGGAATTCTGTGTCTCCATTGTCCTCAATGCGGATCTTCTTCAGCATCTGACGAACGATAACCTCGATATGCTTATCATTGATCTCAACACCCTGCAGACGGTAAACTCGCTGAACCTCACGGATCATGTAATCCTGAACTGCACGAACACCCTTGATCCTCAGGATATCATGCGGATTTACACTACCTTCTGTCAGCTCATCACCAGCCTCAAGGAACTGTCCGTCCATAACCTTGATACGGGAACCATAAGGAATCAGGTAAGTCTTGGAATCACCTGTCTCCGGATCGTTTACGATGATCTCACGTTTTTTCTTTGTATCATTAAGTGTGGCCACACCAGGGATCTCTGTGATGATCGCAAGACCCTTCGGCTTTCTGGCCTCAAAAAGCTCCTCAACTCGAGGAAGACCCTGTGTGATATCTCCACCGGCAACACCACCGGTATGGAATGTACGCATGGTAAGCTGTGTACCTGGCTCACCGATAGACTGAGCAGCGATGATACCAACAGACTCACCAACCTGTACCGGCTCTCCTGTAGCCATGTTCGCACCATAACATTTAGCGCAGACACCGACTTTGCACTTACAGGAAAGGATCGTACGGATCTTAACTTTCTCGATTGCTCCACCTGTCTCGTTACTTACGCCCTCTTTCATGATGCGGGCAGCACGCTTCGGTGTGATCATATGGTTAGCCTTAACAAGAACTTCACCATCTTTGTTCTTAATAGTCTCGCAGGAGAATCTTCCTGTGATACGCTCCTGAAGGCTCTCGATCTCTTCCTTGCCGTCCATGAATCCATGAACTACCATTCCGGAGATCTCGTCCCTGTTCTCGCAGCAGTCCATCTCGCGGACGATCAGATCCTGAGATACATCTACAAGACGTCTTGTCAGGTATCCTGAATCGGCTGTACGGAGGGCTGTATCGGAAAGTCCTTTACGTGCTCCATGTGCGGACATGAAGTACTCCAGTACGTCAAGACCTTCACGGAAGTTTGACTTGATAGGAAGCTCGATGGTATGACCGGTTGTATCAGCCATAAGTCCTCGCATTCCGGCAAGCTGTTTGATCTGTTTATCAGAACCACGGGCTCCTGAGTCAGCCATCATGAAGATGTTATTATACTTGTCAAGACCTGTAAGAAGTGCTTTTGTAAGCTCATCATCAGTCTTCTTCCATGTATCAACAACCTCTTTGTAACGCTCTTCCTCTGTGATAAGACCACGTTTGTAGTTCTTTGTGATACGGTCAACAGTATCCTGAGCCTGCTTGATCATCTCCGGCTTCTGTGGCGGCACGGTCATATCGGAAATAGATACGGTCATGGCAGCACGTGTGGAGTATTTGTAGCCCATAGCCTTGATAGAGTCAAGTACCTCAGCAGTTCTTGTTGCTCCGTGTGTATTGATAACTTTTTCAAGGATCTGTTTCAGCTGTTTCTTTCCTACAAGGAAATCAACTTCAAGAAGCAGCTCGTTTCCAGGCACGCTTCTGTCTACAAATCCAAGATCCTGCGGAAGGATCTCGTTGAACAGGAAACGTCCAAGTGTGGAATGAACATTGCCACTGATAACAGTTCCGTCCGGCATTGTCTTATGTGTGCGGACAATGATCCTTGTCTGGAGTGTGATAACCTTGTTCTCATAAGCAAGGATTGCCTCGTTAACGCTCTTGAAGAACTTGCCCTCTCCCGGATATCCAGGTCTTTCCTGTGTCAGATAGTAGATACCAAGGACCATATCCTGTGAAGGAACGGCTACAGGACCACCATCTGAAGGTTTCAGAAGGTTGTTCGGTGACAGGAGCAGGAAACGGCACTCAGCCTGAGCTTCCTGTGAAAGCGGAAGATGAACCGCCATCTGGTCACCATCGAAATCGGCGTTGAACGCAGTACAAACCAGCGGATGAAGCTTGATAGCCTTACCTTCTACAAGGATCGGCTCGAACGCCTGGATACCCAGACGATGCAGTGTAGGTGC
>CAKROW010000067.1 GCA_934373235.1 uncultured Blautia sp.
GAATGAAGAAAAATATGAGAATCCGTTTATCAGACTGTCGATTTTACCACCTCAAAAGGGGTTTGTTAGACAGTCTGACGCACGGTGGTGTGAGAGGTCGAAAATTCCTCATCAAGAGGAATTTTCTCCTACTCGATTACAGAAAAAAGAAAAATACAGTAAAAATTGTAGTATAATTTTTAGAAAAATCCTGTAAAAAATAGATTTATTTATAGACAATCCAAAGCCTGAAACGTATAATTAAAGACATAGGTTACAAAGAGATAGAAAAGCGGACAGAGAAGATCCGTGGAACTATTTTCAGGTAAGGAGGCATCGCATATGAACAGGAAAAAAGTTGCATGGCTTTTGACGGCGGCAATGGTGGCTACAAGTGTGGACAGTTCAGCACTTGTGGCCAGCGGAGCGGATTTTTCATCAGAACCGGTGGAGAATGTACAGGATTTTTCTGATGAGGCCGTATCTCAAAGTGGGGAAACAGAGGCAGTATCCCAGGAAGAAGCAGGCGAAACTGCCACAGCCACAGACGAGGCAGTATCCCGGGAAGAAGCAGGCGAAACTTCTGCAGAAACAGAGGAAACTGCAACAGAAGCAGCCGTAAATTCCACAGAAGCCGCAGATCCGGAGCAGGCGGCAGATACAGCTTCTTCGCAGCAGGCAGAGGCGGACCAGGAGACCTCTGAGGGACAGAAGGTTTCAGCGGAAGATGGGAAACCTGTAACATCAGATACGCCCACAGGGCAGGAACCGGACCAGGATCTGACTCTCGGCGATGGAACGGAAGAGATCACGCAGACACCGCAGGACAGCGGACAAAGCAGGACAGAAACCGATCATGAAGACATAACGGATCCGGAGAAGGGCAGCGTGGCAGAGGCATTCAGCAGTGACAGTCAGGATATGGCAGTTCAGTCTGAAACCTTTGACAGTACCATGGCAGCCAGTGCCATAGAGTTGTCATATAAAGATTTTACTGATATCTCCCAGGTGTCCGAGACAGAAAAAACAGTATTTCGTTTTACAGTAGAAAAATCAGGCAAATACAGGATCATACTTGGAGATGCAAGTAATGAGTATACGGACCATATTCCGGTATATGATTCTGCTTATAAAGAGTGTGAAGTGGAAGACGGAGATGTGATCACCTGTCAGGCAGGAGAAACCTATTATGCAGTATATGAATTTTATTCTGTAAGTGGAGACGCAATAGCCGGTGTTTTCCCCACTATAGAATCATTTGAAATGAAACAGTTGCCCGAGATGGATTATATAATGTGGGACGGATATGCAGATCTGTCCGGCAAAGGTGCAGTTATAAGCTGTACATATTCCAATGGAGAAACAGAAGAATTATCCGAAGCTGCCGGTTTTGATTTTACACTTCTGGCAGAGGGGGATGATTTCAGCAGGTCATATCTGTATTCCCCCGGAACTTACCAGGGAAGTCTCGAGGTTTACAAAAATGTCAATGGTTTTAACTGCCAGTTATATAAACTTAAAAATACAGGTCAGATCCATGCAAGAGATTTTGCACAGTTGGTGCAGGATAAAAGATCTGAAGCCATTGAATTAAAGGGAAATGGAGAAACAACTGAAACAGAGATGAAAGATCAGCTTTTCCATTTCAGACCGGAAGAAACAGATATATATAACCTGACTGCAGGGGAAGATCCTGAAGAAGATACATATGGTAAGGCAGTTCTTCTGGATGAGAACGGTGCAGTCATTAAAAATGGTGATTATGGCCGGATCGCAGGAGCAAAGCTTACAGCAGGGAAAGACTATTATCTGGCAGTGAGAGAAAGAAAGGGCTATCCTAATATGTATGCCCGGGTAACACAGGCCAAAAAGATCCAGTCTGTTGAAGTAAGCCAACCGGAGATTGCTATCTGCATGGGTCAGGACAGCCTTTATAAGAATGATCTTCTGGATAAAGTGAACCTTACAATAAAATATGTGGACGGTTCAGAGGAAACCCAAAACTGTTATGGAATGACATCAGAAGGTCAGGAAATCGAAGTTGACTATTCCAATGTTGCGTTTGATGATTCAGGAAATGCAAAAGAAGGAGAATATACAGTTCCGATTTCTGTTGCGGATCAGAAGCTGGAAGTAAAGCTAAGAGTTCAGAAGTTTTCCGATTATTGTAATGAACGTTCCTCTGAACTTACGCTGGGTCAGGAGTTCAGAACGACTGTCAGTGAGGATGAATGTTATTATTATAAACTTACAGCACCGGAAGATGGATATTACACTTTCCAATACCGTGCAGTGGAAGAAGACCAGGAAACCGGGGAGTATGATTATAATGTAAGGTACTATGACAGTGAGGGAAACAGCATCGAGGAGAGAAGTGAACTGAAAGCTGGAGAGACTGTCTATGTAAAGATGGTGCCAGGTTATGGAAGCGGTTATCAGTTCTGTATTACCGGAATAAAGAAAGATTATACAGTAACTTCTCTTCAGATTGAAGCTGAACCAACAGACAAAACATATGTGGAAAAGCTTGACTTCAAAAGCACTGCGGAGCCAAAGACCGAGGGACTTAAAGTCAAAGTTACTTATTCTGATGGAATAGAGGAAATTTTAACAGAACAGGATACAGACAGAGACGGAAACAAACTGCAGATGATGGTTGTCAGTGAATATGATTATGACAATGATACAGATATTTATAAACTGCAGATTGCGCTGGATGGAGTTAAAACGTCACTTCCTGTAACCTATATGACACTGAAACAGTATATCAGTACTCTGGACAGAGATTCTGTTGAAAAACTTGAGCCGGATAAGGACAAAAATGTACAGTGGAACGGGGCTGGCGGCAGGCTTTACAGTTTTACGCCGGCAACAGACGGAACCTATATTTTTACCTCAGAGGGAGATGCAGACACATATGGTTATCTGCTGGATGAAAATGGAGAACTGATTGACGAAAACGATGAAGAGGGAGGCAACGGAAATTTCAAACTGTCCAATAGTCTGGAAGCCGGAAAAACATATTATTATCTGGCACGTCCGTATAACAGAAGCAATGAGACAGCCACATTAAAGCTGTACAAAAAAGACGAGATTGCCAAAGTAACTATCAAAAATCCGGATAAAACCACCTTTACTTCCGGATTTGATGAAGTAAGCTACAACGGTCTGGAAGTGCATCTGACCTTTGAATCCGGAAAAACCTTTACCTGTGCATATGATGAAGAGGGATTTTCAGAACATATAAATATCGAGCCAGGTTTTGACTATGATGATAACTCTAATATCATTCCCGGAACCTATGATGTGAAACTTTTGTATGACGGTGAAGAAATTGGAAGCATCCCTGTTATAATCCGGTCATTTGCAGATTATATAGCAGAAAATCCGCCAAAGGAACTGAAAGAAGGACAGAGTATAAAAGAGAAGCATGAGGATGATGAGCAGGAGTTTTACAGTTTTACAGCACCTGAGTCAGGGGAATATCTTTTCCGCGTAAATGGAAAGTCAGAAGACGGGGAATCCAATTATTCCAGACTTGCCATTTATGACAGAAATGGAACGAATATAAATGAAGACAATGGAGCAATGCAGGTTAAGCTTGAAGCCGGCGTTACCTACTATCTTAATGTAAGTTTCTGGGCTGATATGTCAGAAGCCTGTGAATATACCATCAGTGCAAAAGCATGCCGCACCCTTAAGAAGATTACTTTAGGTTCCAGAGAAACAGATCTGTATGCAGGAATTGATGATCTTTCCTGGGATAATCTGCACAATATTATCAGAAAAATAGATGTTACCTTAAGTTTTACAAACGGTACAGCAGATACCATCCACTATGGGAAAACGACAGAAGATAATTATTCTGTATCCGTGGATATTCCGGATCTGGATGGTACGCCAGGTGATTATGATGTCCTTTTCAGTATAGGAGATATAAGCGTAAAGTACACAATTCATGTTCATTCTGCACTGGATTATATTGCAAAAAATGCCACAGAAATTCAGGCAGGGAAACGTACTCCTGTGGTGATCACAGCAGAATCCACGCAGGCGTATTGTGCAGTTGCACAGGAAACCGGATATTATAAAGTAAGTTATCTTGGAAATACAGAGGCAGAGATCAGTTATTATGATCAGCAGGGCAGCACTCAGAAAACTGCAGTCAAAGTGGAAAAAGGCCAAAAGTTCTACTTTACACTGAAGAATAATGAAAGCAGAAACATTCGCGCACTGGTAACTGTTGAGACACAGGAAGCTGTTCTTGAGAGACTGACAGTTAAGACCTTACCACCAAAAACAACCCTTGTAGAAAAAATAGACTATGAGTATACTCCAAGTGATGGAGGAAATTATGCAGAGGGAATGGTTGTAACTGCACAGTATACAGACGGAAAGACAGAAGATCTGAAATATGGAGATACCAGCAGATTTGGAAGCAAACTGGATGCCTATCTGATCCTGGGTCACGATGGAGACCAGGAGGAAATCACCGATTGTTTCGTGAATGTATCCATGGATGGCATTGAGAGTGACAGAGTTCCTATAAAGCTTGTAAGCTTTAAGGATTATCTGAAGGACAGCGGAGATAAGCTGGAAACACTGAAAGTAAATACAGACAAAGCAACAGCACTAGAACCGAAGAAATATCAGGTGTACAGTTTCATACCGGAAAAAGATGGTATTTATACATTTTTCTCCAAAGGAAATATAGATACTTACGGATATCTCTACAATGGAGAAGGAAAAACACTTGAATCTGATGATGACAGTGGCACAGATATGAACTTCCAGATGCAGCAGGAGCTTACAGCGGGAACCAGATATTACCTTGCGGTAAAAGGTTATAAGTCCGGAGACACAATACTTCAGGTTAGTGACGGAAGCGGAAGTGAGGAAGAAAAAGGAGAATTATCAGATTTCAAGCTGGTTTCCATGCCGAAAAACACAGTATTCTTCGGATATAATGAGAACGACACACTGGAACCCAACTACAGTGGACTGAAAGTAAGTGCAAAGGATAAGTCTGGAAAAACACATGTTTATACTTATGGCAGTGGTAGTTTCCCGTTCCAGATAACAGACGATATAGAAAGACAGGATGATCGTCCATCAGCAGGAAAATACACAGTAGCTCTGAAATATAACCAAAAAGCAGTCTTAAGGTTCCAGATAGAGGTTAAGGATTTTAAGGATTACCTGGCAGAGAACACCACATTACTGAAGCCTGGGGAGACAGTAACAGATGTAGCGGAAAATCCTATGACATATGGAAATTTCTGTTATTTCAGGCTGCCATCTGATCTGAAAGGTGTTTACTGGAACAGTGGAGACAGGTCGAGATGGACAGAATATGGAATTTATGATGATCAGGGCAAAAGAACAGAGCTGAAGCTGGGAAATGGAACTTCCTGGGATTTTTCAGGAAAAACTTATTATCTCTGTCTGAGGGATAATTGCACTGATAACCAGGGAGCATTCAGCTATGATAAACTGGATACCAGCGGAGTCATCAGGGATGTGGAGATCATAAGCCAGCCGGAGGTTACGGAATTCCTCAAAGGAATGAATGGCAGCATTGATCTCACCGGAATGATGATCCGTATCCGGTATGAGGATGGCACAGAGAAGAAGGTTCCTGTGATAGATTTTGAAGACATGTACGGCAGGGAAGTGTCGATCCTGGACGAAGATGGAGATTATATTTCCAGGATTTCAGAGCTTCATGAGGGAACGAATAACCTGAGGATTGAGATCGGAGGAATCAGGGAAAGCTTCCAGCTTACACTGACTGACCCGGCAAAGAAGGATGCAGAAGGTCTTGTCCTGAATAAAGAATCGGTATTTTCTGTGTCAGACAGTATACGAAGTCATGTATATTCCTATACTCCGGACAAAGATGGAGAATACTATTTCCAGACAGAAACAGGAAGCCATAGCTCTTATGGACTGTCAGATAACCTGAAATGGTTCTGTACAGATTCGGACAGAGATTATGTGAGCAGAGAAAACATGCTGGATCTGGAAGGAGGAAAAACATATTATTTTGTAGTTTACAGTGATAAAAGTGGTTTTGGAGATGTGTCAGTGAAACTGCGGAAGGTATCGGACAGCGTAGATGAAGATGCGGATGTAGTGGATATGGAGATAACCCCTCCGACAAAGACAGAATATACTGCAGATGAAGAGATTTCCTATGAAGGAATGAAGATTCATGCAATATATGATGATGGCACCGAGAATGATTATACAGCAGAAGACGCAGAGAAACTGGGATTTGAGATCTGGAATACGGTAGACACCTGCGGCGGCAGGAATCTGCCTGGAGATTACAAGATTATGGTAAGACACATAGGCGATACTGGTTTCAGCGTCACAAAAGAGGTTCCTGTTACAGTAAATAATACCGGAGTTTCCAGTATAAAACTTTCGGAAAATGAAGTGGAAGTCAAAGCAGAAGAGAATGGCTCCCTGTATGAGTATGAGATATCAGAAAGCGGATATTACCAGATCGCTGTAGCTGGTAAAAGTGATGCTTATGTAGAATGTGTTGTACAGGACAATGATAATGCAATATACAGTTACGGAAATAATGAAAAAACCGCATATTCCTCACTGATGTACCTGGAGTCCGGAAAGCATTATATTTATTTCAGAAATAATTCGCCGGTAACAGCAATCTGTGGAATAAGATTATATCATTATAATTCCGCGCCTCAAAAACTGGAGGTTATAGAGGATACTGCAAAAACAGAGTTTATCTACGGTCAGGAACAGGTAAGCTTTGCAGGAATGAAAGTTAAGATCACATATGCAGATGGCAGTGAAAAAACAGTGACTATTGGTGATCAGAGCGGATATACAATAGAAGGCGGTGTTTCTTATTCCGATGATCTGGAGTTCCTGGGAGATCATAGATTGCGTCTTGGCCTGGCAATTGTCAAACAGGGTGATCAATATGATGAGATCACACAGTATCTGGATTATAAAGTACGTTATCCTGACGATATGACAGAACTTAAGACAGGAAAAACTTATACCATAAAACCCGATACACTGAAAAAACAGGCGGTTATTTATACAGTAACAGGTTCTGAGAAAGATAATGAGCTGTGTGAGATTCAGTATGAGGGATTCGGAAATATAGATATCCAGGATGAAGAAGGGAATTCCATACTGTTTCAAAGACAGTATACTGACAAGTCTGGAAAGATATATTTTATGGCTGAAAAGGGAATAACTTATCATATTTCCGTAAATCAGAATAAAAATGCTGATAAAGATATGACCATAAAGCTGTCAGAGAAAAAGTCAGTAACAAAGATTACTGCATTACCGGAAGAAGGAACAACCTATTACTATGGCGTTAACGAGAAGGATAAGAACAATATAAGGGTACAGCTTACCTATGCTGACGGCAGTACAGAGATCCTTGACCAGGATAATATAAAATTCTGGCTGACATATCTTAACATGGAAAATATTTCCGGTCCTGGAACCTACAGCGGTGTTCTTTCCATCGGAAATGTAAAGACCATTTACAGAAGAGAAATCCAGGATCCTTCCGCAGAGGAAATAAAGAAGAATCAGAACGTAAAACTGAATGGTGATGAGGCAATCCGAAGACTTAAATTTGTCCCGGAGAAAACACAGAAATATTACATCCAGGTGGACACACCTTATGACTGTACCAGTGTAAGCTGCAAAAATGCAGAAGGCGCATATCTTGGCAGATGGGATATCAACAGTGATATGAGTGATGTTATAAATGCACAGGATGAGATACTGGAAATGGTTCTCACTGCAGGAAAGACCTATTACTTTGATGTTAACTGCAATAATAACGGAGGCGGCGGAACCTTTGTTATTACAGATCAGAAGCCTGTTATAGCAGAGTTTGTAAAGGGCAGATTCTATGCCTATACAGGAAGTGAGATCAAACCGGAACTGAAAGTAACTTACAATGGCAAAGTGCTTACAGAAGGTAAAGATTACCAGCTTAAGTACACCAACAATATCAACGCAGGAACCGCACAGGTAGAGATCATACCAGTTTCCGGCGGAATCAGCTTTGCTATGAGAACGATGGTATTTGATATCGATCCCCAGTCCCTGGAATTTGCCAAAGCGGTAATCGAACCTATTCCTGACCAGCAGTATACCGGTAATGAACTGACACCGGAAGTAAAGGTATCTGTTGGGGATAAAACTCTTGTATCTGGCAGAGATTACGAAGTATCATACAAAGATAATATTGAGCCTGGAACAGCAGAAGTAACAGTAGAAGGAAACGGAAATTACCATGGTACTGTTACAGGAACCTTCAAAATTGTAAAAAATAAAAAAGATTTCACAAAGGCTGAGCTTTCAGGTATTGCAGCGTCCTATGACTATACCGGAAAAGCCATAACACCTGTACCGGTGGTAAAATACGAGGGTAAAACTCTAAAAGCCGGAACAGATTACAACGTAACATATGTTAACAACACAAAAGTCGGAACAGCCACAGTAAAGATCACAGGTAAAGGCAATTATCAGGGTGAAAAGAGTGCAACATTTAAGATCCAATACAAACAGGTGACAAAAGTCACCCTGAACAAAACCAGTGCAACCATAACCGCAGGCAGCAGTCTGCAGTTAAAAGCAACTGCAGCACCATCTGATGCATACAACAGATCTGTGAAGTGGACCAGCAGCAATACCAGTCTTGCAACTGTAACCAGTGGCGGCAAAGTGACTGTGAAGCCCACAGCAACAGGCGGCAGCACTGTGAAGATCACAGCAACTGCAGCAGACGGAAGCAAAAAATCCGCAGTATGCACCATTAAGATCAATAACAAGATCACCTACAACCTGAACGGTGGAAAGCAGAACAGCAAGAATAAGACCACATTCTGCAAACAAAACGTGAAGCTTTATAACCCGACAAGAAGCGGATATACATTCGGCGGCTGGTATACAGACAAAGGCCTGAAGAAAAAGATCACATCCATCACCAGCAAGACTGTAAAGAATGTGACTCTTTACGCAAAATGGGTCAAAGTATCCAAGTGCAAGGCCCCGGCAGGTGTGAAGGCAGTCAACTCCAAAGCAAAAACTGTGACAGTTTCCTACAAGGCAGCATCAGGAGCCAAAGGCTATGAGATCAGCTACTCCACAAGCGCAAAATTCTCAGGAGCCAAAAAGATCCTCACAACCGCCAGATCAAAAGCCATCGGAAGCCTGAAAAAAGGCACAACCTACTATGTAAGAGTACGTGCCTACAAGACAGACTCCACAGGAGCAAAGATCTACGGAAGCTACAGTAATACAGTGAAGGTATCTGTAAAGAAATAAAAAGCTACAGGTAATACAGGATTATAAAAGAAGTCCTGAAAACAATACAGCCGGTCATGGTATGATGCGGCTGTATTGTTATGCAAAGAAATAAAAAAAGATATGTAGAATTTTGAGAAAACAATTGGAAAATAGACGCATTTATAGACAAAAAAAGATATAACAAGTATAATTTATGTATGTAATATTTTAAGCAGGGAGGACTTTACAATATGAAAAGAAAAAGTATTGCGTGGCTGTTAACTGCGGTTATGACAGTTACAGGAGTGTTCAGCTCCACTATGCTGACCAGTGGCGCAGATTTTTCCTCAGAGCCAGTGGAAAATTTACAGGAATTTACAGAAGAAACTGTGTCTGAAAATGAGGAAACAGAGTTGTCACTGCAAAACGAAGAAAATAAAGAAGCAGCAGAGGAAGACTTAAGTATAGCAAATGAGAATAACTCAACGCAGAATGAGGCAACAGAGCAGGAATTACTTCCAGAGGATGAAGAGGAAGAGATTGTCCAGGAACAGCAGAACAGAGAGACAGAATTTTTCAGCAGTGACAGCCAGGATGATATCACCATGCAGCCAGAAGACTTCGATAGTACTATGGCAGAGAAGGCTGTAGAGATACCTTATAAAGATTTAATAAATATTTCTCAGGTACCTAGTTATGAAAAAAATGTATTCCGTTTTACAGTAGAAAAATCGGGAAAATACAAGGCTTTTCTCAGTGATGGTGGTGTATTGGAAGAAGTTTATGATTCTTCTTATCAGAAATGTGAAATAGAAGACGGAGAGGTTATTAACTGTCAGGCTGGGGAAACTTATTATGCAGTGTATTACCTTTATTATGTAGGGGTAAATGCAGTAGCAGGTATTTTTCCCACAATTCAATCTTTTGAGATGAAACAGATGCCTAAAATGGATTATATATTGTGGGGAGATGATACCACTTGTTTATCAGATAATAATATAGTTATAAGTTGTACATTTTCCAATGGAGAAACAGAAATATATAAACAAGATGATGAAACAGAATTAAAGTTAAAAGCGAATTTGGGAGATGAGGAAAGATACTGGTTTGTTGATGATCAATCTGGAACTTATCAGGGAGATATCCATATCATAAGAATGATCAACGGTGTTTTTCGCGATTTATATCATGTTGAGAATATAGGGCAGATTCATGTACAAAGTCTTCAGGAGATGTTTCAGGATCAAAGATCAGAAGCAGAAGAATTACTGGCAAATGGAGAAACAACTGTAGTAAAAATGCAGGATAAACTGTTCCGTTTTACGCCCAAAGAAGACGGTAAATACAGTTTCACATTTGAGAGTGAGGCAGGAGGAACCTATTATAGAAATATACGTCTTATGAATGAAAAGGGGGAAGTATTAACTTCTGACAGTTTTGGTACAATAAAAGAAAATTTTACGGCAGGAGAGAATTATTATATAGCAGTACAAGGATATGATGATTATGAGTCGCTGTATATAAGGGCTTTTAAGATGAAGAAGATTACTTCCATTACTGCAGATACTTCTGAAATTGTTTCATGTAGCGGAATAGAGAAGCTGTACAAAAATACTATGCTGGATAATGTAGGACTTACAATTACATATACAGATGGAACATCAGAAAGTGTGAAGAACTGGAGATATGGAACATCAGAAGGCCAGGGTATAAAAGTAGATTTTTCGTCAGTAATATTTGATGAGGATGACAATGTAACAGAAGGAAATTATATAGTTCCGATTTCCGTAGAAGATAAAAGTACGGAGGTGAAAGTCAGGGTCCAGAAAGTTGCGGATTTTTACAGAGAACATTCTGTGGAAATTACAGAAGGTCAGGAATATCATACGACTGTAGATAAAGTTGGCTCGTATTATTATAAACTAACTGCTCAGGAAGATGGATTTTATACTTTTAAATATCGTGTAATGATGAATGGGGAAGACTTTGAAAAATCTGTTTGTGATGTCAGAGCCTACAACAGTGAAGGGAATGACCTTGGTGAGGAACCAGAATTAAAAGCCGGAGATACTGTTTATATAAAAATGAATACAACATATCCTCCGGAATGGGATTTTTATATTACAGCATTAATGAGAAAATACACTCTGAAAACGCTTCAGGTAACGTCTGACCCTAAGGATAAAACTTATATAGAAGGTATTGATGATACAGAAAAGCCCAAAACAGATGGACTTAAGATCAAGGCAATATATTCTGATGGTGTGGAAGAGACATTGACTGCGGACAAGCTGAGCAGGGATGGAGAATCGTTACAGATCAAAATAGAGAGAATATATGATGAGAATGGAAATTTTGAAAAATATCAGATGCAAGTGAGTCTGAAGAGTGCTACAGTGACGATACCGTTAAATTACATGACAGTTTCCGAGTATATTTCCACATTGAACAAAAATTCGGTTGAAAGACTGAAACTGGATGCAGAAAAAACAATACAGTGGAAGGAAAAAAAGGGGTATCTTTACAGTTTTTCCCCATCTCAAACAGCAGGATATATTTTAAATGCCAGTGGGCAGAATCTCTCAAGGTCGTTATATTTATATGATGAAAATGGAAAGCTCCTTGCTGAAAGCAGAGTGGGACTGAATCTAAAATTATCACAGAAACTAAATGCCGGAAAAACTTATTATTATCTGGTAAATGTGATGTATGATGGTGGAAATACAACACTTAAATTATATAAGAAAGAAACGGTTACCAGTGTAAATATTACAAAACCACAAAGAACTTGTTTTATTGCCGGAACAGAAAGCCCTGTATATGATGGAATGAAAGTTTCACTGACCTTTGCTTCCGGGAAAAAGACTACATATGTATATGGCAGGAAAGATTTTAATAATTACATTGCTCTTTCGATGAATTACAAAGACGGCATGAAGCCGGGAAATTATACATTAACAGTGAAATATGAAGATGAAATAATTGGAAGTATTCCCATAAAAATGTTGTCGTTTAAAGACTATGTGACTCAAAATCCTCCCGAAGAACTGAAGGAAGGAAAATCTGTAAAGGAGAAACAAAAGGGTGGCAATCAGAAGTTCTACCGTTTCACAGTCCCTGAGACAGGAAAATATATATTCAAGGTGAAAGGGGAAGAGGAAGAGGGAATGCCCTATGAATCAACCCTGTATATGTATGATGACAGTGGAAAGAAGATACAGCAAGAATATGGGAAAATAAATATAAATCTCAAAGCAGGAAAGACGTATTATTTCAAAGTAGTATTTCAGACATATATCTATATATCAGATGAAAACTGTAAATTCACAGTTAATATAATACTTCAGCGAGTACTGAAGGAGATTTCATTAAGTTCAAAAAGAACAGATCTGTACAGGAAAATTGATGATTTTTCTGAGGATACTGTAAATGAAATTGCCGAAAAAGTGGATATAACTTTGAAATTTTCAAATGGTTCCAGAGAGACTCTCAGGCTGGGAGAGAAAACAAAGGATGGATATTATGTATATATAAACGCACTTGGAGGGAATCTGGAGGAAAAAACTGATAAATTTGATATGGCATTTGTCTGTAGCAATCTGGAGGAAAAGTATACGATCCATATACATCCTGCAATGGAATATCTTAAAAAGTATGCTGCGAAAATTCAGTTAAACAGGAAAACTCCGGTTAAGATCACTGCAGGATCATCAAAAGCGTATTATGCAGTAGCTCCGGAAACCGGATATTATGAGATAAGTTATTCGGGAGCTGCACAGCCGGAAATTCGATATTTTGACCAGCAGGGAAGCAGACAGCAGAAATGTGTAAAAGCGCAGAAGGGCCAGAAATTTTATTTTGTGCTGAAGAATAGCAGTACCAAAGAAATCAGCGTACAGGTAACTGCAAAAAAATTCTATAACAAGATCACCTACAACCTGAACGGTGGAAAGCAGAACAGCAAAAACAAAACTACATTCTGCAAACAAAACGTGAAGCTTTATAACCCGACAAGAAGCGGATACACCTTCGGCGGCTGGTATACAGACAAAGGTCTGAAGAAAAAGATCACATCCATCACCAGCAAAACTGTAAAGAATGTGACACTTTATGCAAAATGGACGAAGGTATCCAAGTGCAAGGCCCCGGCAGGTGTGAAGGCAGTTAACTCCAAAGCCAAAACACTCACAGTTTCCTATAAGGCAGCATCAGGAGCCAAAGGCTATGAGATCAGCTACTC
>CAKROW010000068.1 GCA_934373235.1 uncultured Blautia sp.
TCTATTCCCTGTTCGATCAGAAAACGATATTTGTCTCCGAACCATTTTCTGGCTTCCGTATTCAGCATATCCGGAAAATGGGTATCTCCCGGCCATACGGCTGCAACAAAATCACTTCCGTCTTCTCTCTTGCAGAAATAGTTGTTTTTGACACCTTCCTCGTAAACCTCATATCCCGGCTCAACCTTGACACCGGCATCAATGATCGGGATCAGACGGATCTTCTGGTCTTTCATTTCCTGCACAAATTCCGGAAAATCCGGAAAATTTTCTTCATTCACTGTGAAATCCTTGAATGACTGCATATAATCAATATCCATGTAGATCATGTCGATCGGAATATGATTCTCCCGATATCCTTTTGCGACAGTACGGAAATCTTCTTTCGTTGTGTAACCCCAGCGGCTCTGTCCGAAACCAAAAGCAAACTTTGGCGGGATATAGCTGCGTCCGATCACGTGGCGGAACTGTTTTACGATATCATAAGCATTCTCACCTTCAATCACATAGATATCCAGATCAGCATTTTCGCAGGATACCCTGAGTGTATCCTCTCTGTCATATCCAATATCAAAGGTCAGTTTCGACGGATAATCAAAAAACAATCCAAACGTAGTCTTTCCGCTCACGATAATGAAGTTGTGGGCTCCGTACAAAGAACGCTTGTCCTCTGTGTGTACCGGATCATCTGTGCAATTACTGATATAACAATACCCTCTCTTGTTGATTCCACGATTGGCTTCACCCAGACCATAGACAATGTCATCTTCGTCCATGATATAAGTAAAAACAAATCCTTCCTCCTGAGCGACTTCTCCATATGGGAAAATGCCCTCAGTTGTTTCAATTTTTTCAGTCAGCGCCTCCGTATTAAATGGAGTTCCATATCTGTATTTTCTAATCATTTCTCTGTCACCTGGTTTTTATAATATAGTACAAATGCTTCATATGGATTCAGGACAATTTTTCCTTCAAATTCTTTTCTTCCAAGGTTTGTGATCAGACACTCTGCGCCTTTAAATTCTTCCGGCACTTCTACTTCTGCATTCCTGTCACTGAAGTTGCAGACGGTCAGAAGTTTTTCCTGATCCTGTTTTCTTGTGTACGCAAAAATCTGCTCATCTTCACGGTAAAGCGGTTCAAATTCGCCATAAACAATAATGTCTTTCTCTTTGCGCAGGCTGATCAGTTTCTGATAGTAATGGAAAACAGAATCCGGATCTTCAAGCTGCTGTGCTGCATTGATCTTTTTGTAGTTCGGGTTTACTTTGATCCACGGCTCACCATCTGTGAATCCGGCCTGGTTGCTGTCATCCCACTGCATCGGAGTTCTGGCATTATCACGGCTTCTCAGCATCAGACATTTCATCATGTGTTCCGGAGTCATAAAACCTGATTCCGTAAACTCTTCAAAGTAATTAATACTTTCAATATCACGGTAATCTTCCAGCTTGTCAAAGTAAACATTTGTCATGCCAAGCTCTTCACCCTGATATACATATGGCGTTCCCTGCATCATGTGAAGACAGGTTGCCAGCATTTTTGCGGATGTTTCTCTGTATACCGGATTGTCATTTCCAAAACGGCTGACGCTCCTCGGTTGATCATGATTGCCCAAAAACAAACTGTTCCATGCTTTACCCTGGAGTTTCTCCTGCCATTTGATCATGATGTTTTTAAACTCTTTAAAATCATATTTTTGAGTTGTCCACTTTCCATAATCTCCGCATCCGTTCTCCACATGTTCAAACTGGAATACCATGTTCAGTTCATTTCGGTCTTCACCTGCATATTTCTGTGCTTCCTCAATTGTAACTCCGGCTGTTTCACCAACTGTCATGATATCATATTTTGAGAGGACTTCATGATTCATTTCCTGAAGAAATTCATGGATCCTTGGGCCATGTACGCAATATGGTCCAAAATCCCCATAAAGGCCGTTATTCATTTCTCCATCCGGAAATCTCTGATCCTTGGAAATCATACTGATAACATCCATACGGAAGCCATCAATTCCTTTTTCGCACCAGAATTTCATCATATCATAAACTTCCTGGCGTACTTTTTCATTTTCCCAATTGAGATCCGGCTGTTTTTTTGAAAACAGATGCAGATAATACATCTGTGTTTGCGGATCATATTCCCAGGCAGAACCGCCAAATACCCCGCCCCAGTTATTAGGTTCTTTTCCGTTTACCGGGTCTTTCCAGATATAATAATCACGATATGGATTATCTTTTGATCTGCGGCTTTCAATAAACCAGTTATGTTCATCAGATGTATGGTTGACTACGAGATCCATCAGAATCCTGATGGATCTTTTGTGTGCTTCACACAACAATTCTTCGTAATCCTCCATAGTTCCATATTCCTCATAAATTCTGCGGTAATCAGAAATATCGTAACCATTATCGTCCTGAGGCGATTCCAGCATCGGAGAAATCCATAACACATTTACCCCAAGGTCTTTAAGGTAATCGAGTTTCTGTATGATTCCTCTGATATCTCCCACGCCGTCACCGTTACTGTCTTTAAAACTCTTGGGATATATCTGATATACTATACTTTCTTTCCACCATTTTTTCTCCATGCCAAGTCTCCTCATTTCTAATCTACTCCTCCATGCTGTTTTTAAGTATGTCGGTTGCGCAACTCTATTGATTGATTTTGTAAACACTTCCCCAGACACATCTGCCCGGTTCCTTTTGGTATCTTCATTATACTCACTTCATCTTTGCAGTATCAAGAGGTTTCTCGTGAAACTACAAAAGGTAACAAAGTTTATTTTCCTGTATACATTCAAAGTTGAAAAAAAGATCCTGTCATTCCCTGACAGAATCCCTCTTCACCAGATAAACTGGATTTTTTATATTTAATTCCTCCAGCGTCTCTCCCTGGATCAATTTCATCAGACGCGTCAACGCCACATGCGCCTTTTGCGGAACATCCTGGTGAACTGTTGTCAGCCTTGGTCGAACCATACTTGCATAGACACTGTCATCATATCCTGTAACAGAAATCTGCTCCGGAACCATGATTCCTTCGTCAAGAAAGAAATTTATCGCTTCCATCGCATTATAATCCGAAGAAAAAGCAAGTGCTTTTGCTTCCAGAAAACGTGGGAGAAGTTCTCTGTATTTCCTGAGACGTAATCTTTTTTTACCCGGAATAACTATATATCGGGAACGACTGCAGAATCCCCCCTGTTTTTCCATCGCCTGTTTGAATCCCATCCACCGATAGTAATCACTGTCCTGCTCCGTTTCCGCAACAAACAATGCTTTCTTATATCCACAGGAATACAGGTATTCTCCGATCTGATACCCTCCTGAATAATCATCTATACCAACATTCTGGAATGTATAAGCACCTTTCGGATAAGCATCGATCAGAATCATTTTTTTGTTTAATTTGAGCGAAAGGCTATTATACTGCTCTTCATTGTATCCAAGGATAATCAATCCCTCTACATTCCATTTTGAAGCAATATCCACTACATTCTGAATGCTTTCACCGCCAATAAGCATAACATAGTATCCGTTTTCTTCCATTTCCATCTGAATAGTTCCGATCAGCTCTCCCACGAATGGATCCTGAAGTGACTGCATACCATGAGTATAAGTAAATCCCAGTACTACACCTATAATCCTGGAGCCATGACCGGAAAGCATCACGGAACCCATATGCGGAACATAGTTCTGTTCTTTAAGAATAGCTGTGATTTTATCGATCGTTTTCTGGGAAACTCTTTTAGTATTTCCATTTATAACATTGGATACAGTAGTACGGCTGACACCTGCCATTTCTGCAATATCCTGAAGCCGAATCATAAAATCTTCCTCCTGTGTTTTTTTATAAAAAGAAAGACGCCTTTTGCAAATACCATACATCATTCTTGTACTGCTGAGATCAGCATACCCTCAGAATCGATTCCCGGCTATTTCATCCATTATAACCTTACTGCCAATTCTTACGCAATAAAATTTTTCCAACGAAAAAAACTCTCTCCATTGGTATTCCTGTAGCATTTTACAAAACCAATACAAAAAACAATTACCTGAAAAAAATCAAATCCCTGTAGATTTCTTCTCATCATAAAAACAGGGAGAATGTGCTTAAATACCAGGCACACTCTCCCTGTCTTTTCATAAACGATTAACTACCGTCTCAGTTTTATCTTTGTTTATTCTGCAAAAAGTTTTTTTGCATTTTCCTGAATATATGTCACCTCTTCTGCAGTCAGATCCATAAAATCACTGTTATCCATAGAGCAATTAGAATCCTGTACATACATCATCTTAGTATCTTTCTGAGTAATAGAATAGAACCATACTTCCTTTGGTACATTGTAAACTTTACCCTGCTCCATTAATGTAAGTTCGATATCAAATTTGCCCTCTTTACGCTCTGCTGTAATAAGAATTGCTTTCCCCTCTGCCAGAATAAACTGTTCGTCTGTGGAATGATGGATCTCAAGATGTGCGATTCCTTCAATATCATTATCCGGTTTCCAATTCTTGATACATACAAGCCATTTTTCATTTTTGTAAACACAGAGAATACCTTCTCCATTATTTTCATACATATCTGGTTTCATTGTACAAATCCCCTTTCATACATGTTTTTACAGTTCTGTCTTTCCTTCAATCGGAACTCCATAGCCAAAAGCACCTTCCATTGCACATACCTTTGCGGAAAAAGCAGCACCCTTATTCATTGCGGTTAACAGACGTTCTTTCATTTTCTCATCGCTTTCCTCAATAAGACTTCCATCCTTTGAAGTTTCCAGCAGGGAGCTTAAGAAAGCTGAAAAATAACTGTCTCCGGCACCCATGGTATCAATAGCATTTTCTGCATATATAGCTTTTGTATAATAGAAATTATCTTTATAAAGCACCCATGAGCCATCTTCTCCGATTGTGCCAAGAACAATCTTAACTCCGGCTGCCTGTGCTTTTTTCATCTCTTCTTCGCGTTTCTCTGAACTCAGATGTGCGCAGGACATGATTGCCACTGTTACATACGGGCATATCTTTTCAAGATATTCATCTGTCCATCTTGTAGAAAAATCATAGGCAATCGGTACACCGGTTTCTTCTAATATGGAAATTTCTTCTTCAATATAAGAATTCAGATTCGTGTAAATAAGCTGAAATCCTTTTATATATTCCATGTCTTCTTCTGTAAAATCAAAGGCATGTTCTTTGGCGATCCCACCCTTATTTGATCCGAGAAATACACGATCATTTCCTTTTAATGTGACAAGGGCAAAACCGTTTTCTCCTTCAAAATATCTGCAATGGCTATAGTCAATTTTCAGCTCTTTCAATGTATCTTGTACACATTTCGCAACTTCATCGTTTCCAAATTTTCCAAGATATGCTGTTTTAGCACCATTCATTCCGGAAAATGCACAGGTATTTACGCACTGTCCACCTGGATACATTTTTCCCCTGGAAAGATATTTATCACATACATTATCGCCTATTGCGATGATCCTGAAATCCTTCATCTGTACCACACCCCGGCTTTCTCTGATTAGTACTCTACTTTCCACATATAGCGACGGGTTGGAAGCGGATGCTCACGTTTCTCAGCCAGCTCATGATTGTAGATCGGGTATACGTTGTTGAACAGAGAATGATTGAAATAATCCACTACAGATGCATCAATAGTAGATAATCCGAGCTCTTTTGCATCCAGAACTTCGATGCGTTTTCCATATTTGTTCAGGAATTTTAATGCTCTCTCATCAAGCTCTCTTGTAGTTCCCTCGGAAATCTGGATCATAAATGCGCGGTTTGCATCTGTGATCTCAAATGGTCCATGGAAGAATTCACCTGTGTGAATGCTGCTGGAATCCAGCCACTGCATCTCCATAAAAATACAGATACTTTCCATATATGCTGCGCCATAACCTGCACCACTTCCCATTGTATAAATGACAGTATCATCTTTATACTCTTCAGCAAATGCCAGTGCTCTCTCTTTTACATGCTTTCTTGCATTTTTAATAATATTGCTGATCATTCCAACGCCTGCATAGAACTTGTCATAATTCTCATATCCTGCAGTCTGCTGTAAAGTTTCTACTGCAACAAGAAGTGCACACATTGTTTTCTCACCTGCATAATCAATATTTCCTTCCAGATGATCCGGGCTTGCATCAAACTCATACTGAACAATATAGTCACCAAACTCTACGATCTCAGACTCTGCCAGCCATGTAAGAATGATAACGGAAGCTCCCAGCTCTTTACCAAGCTTTGCTGCTGCAATTGTCTCCGGTGTGTTTCCTTTATGACAGGAAAGGCAGATGATAGAATTCTCACCAAAATCCTTCGGTGTACAATGTACAAACTCGTTACTGCTGATCAGTGCACATTTAATATCTGCACTTTCTGTCTCCATGAATGTTTTTGCAGGATAAAGTGCTCCGAGAGAACCGCCGCAGCCTACAAAATATAAGGATTTTACTCCTCCTTTTTCTTTTTTGTCCTCAATGATCTCTGCAATAATATTTTTAATATCTGTACTTCTGTATCCCATGTTTGTTCTCCTTTTCTTCTTAATCTTGACTTTTTAGTTTCTATATAAAGTAGATAGATATCCACCTTATTAACTTAATTCTGTTGTGTTGCTCCTAAGCCATTCTGTAATGTCATCAATTGCTTTATCCGGATCACAGTAATAACGACGGTCACATATTTCAAAAGAAATTGTCCCCTCATATCCTCTGCGCTTCAGATCCTCATAATGCTTTTTCATTGGAAAATCTCCGTCTCCGGGAACTGTATGTCCCCGATCGTTAAAATGCACATGAACAAGCTGAGCACCTAAATTATCCATATAATCATCTATGCTTTCTTCGGCATAGGTCATCTGATCCAGATCTACCATACCATGTATGTGAGATGAGCCTGTCTCTTCTATCATTCGTTTCAGATCTGAACTTTTTATCAGCACATTCGTTGTTGTTACCTTCAACTCCTCCAGCATCAGCTCCACATTCTTTTTCTCACAATAAGCACCCAACTGCTGCAGAGAATCCCTGCAATACTTCCATGCCTCTTCCGGTGACTGATCGAAATATCCAAATCCGGTACTGATCTGGACTTTGTGGCAGCCAAGAAATTCCGCCGTATCAATAGCTCGCTGATAATAACGAATACTGGACTCACGTGTTCCTCTGTCCTGTGTACAGAAATTAACCGGGTATGTACAATTCTCCGGTGTCATTGCCATAATGCTTAGGTCTCTTCTCCTGATCTCCTTTTCCAGTTCGAGTAATGAAAAAAGAGGATAATCAAATATGTTAAACTGTGGTGCACTACAATACAGATCAATACTGTTAAATACTGACTGCTCTACCTTGTCCAGAAATTTCTTCAGAGGATATCTCAAATAATGATAATTCATTGGTGCAAATTTCATTTTTTCCTCCTGTATTCTCCATAATGATTCAAAAATGCTTCTCTTATATTGGATAGTCGGATCATAGAAGAGAGAAAACACTACATAAAGTCAGGATTATAAAAATCTCCGACTATCCAATCAATAAAATCAGAAAATTACTGCTCCAAGTGCAATTGCTGCTACTACAGAAACTACGGTACAAACAAGACCCGGAAGCATGTAGCTGTGATTCAGGACAAATTTACCGATTTTTGTAGTACCTGCTGAATCAAAAGCAATAGCTGCTACACACTGGCCGGAAGCAGGAATAAAATAGTTGGATGAGCATGCGATCCAGCCAGCTACAATAATGTTCACCGGAAGACCAAGCGCAATTCCGATCGGAACCATGATCATAGTAGTAGATGACTGACTGGTTGTAATAGCTCCTACAATAAACACTGCAACGATATAGATCCATGGATACTGATTTGTCAGCGCAGACATATTATCCGTAATAAAGGAAGACTGATCTGCGATGAATGTATTTACCAGCCAGCAAAGACCAAAGGCCAGAACTACTGCAAACATACCTGTACGAAATACTGGCTGATCCAGAAGCTTGTTACTGTCTGTCTTTGTAAGAAGAACCATAAGTGCTGCTGCAACCAGCATGAAAATCTCAATAACTGATGTCAACGGAAGGCTTGTTTCATCTGCAAATACCGGAACAAGGGATTTTACTGCACCAAGTAACACAATTCCAACCATTGCAATAAGAAAGATTGCCACGGAAATCTTTGCCTCTTTTGTTGCCTGGAATTTTGTTTCTTTTTTGTTTCCTTCTAATGCTTTTTTTGCAAAATCTTCAATCTCACCAGCCGCAACTCTTCTCTGAAACTCCGGATCATCCTTCAGTTCTTTACCTTTTTTCAGAACAGATAATGCTGCTGCAACTGTACCGATCAGAGTTGCCGGAACACATACCAGAAGCAATGTGAAAATATTTACAGATGTGTACTGTGATTCTGCAAGAAATGCCAGTACACTGACAGTTGCTGCAGAAATCGGACACGCTGTTATCGCCTGCTGTGATGAAATAATAGATGCGGAAATCGGTCTTTCCGGACGAACTCCTGTTTCAATGGAAATTTCATTGATAACCGGAAGAAGGCTGTAAATAATATGTCCTGTTCCACACATAAAAGTAAAAATATAAGCAACGATCGGTGCCAGAACAGTTACCATTTTCGGGTTTTTACGAAGGATTTTCTCCGCAATCTTTACAAGATAATCAAGTCCTCCGCAAGACTGCATCATTCCGGCAGCACAGATTACTGCGATCATGATTAAAATTACAGTTACAGGTGGATCTGATGGTTTTACATGAAGACCAAACGTCATGATCAACATTCCAATTCCACCGGCAAACGCCAAAAATGGTCCACTAAGGCGAACACCCACAAAAATAATCGCCAGGACGATCAAAAGTTCTATCCAAAACATAAACTCTACCTCCCAATTTTCTTTCGTTTTGATAGTACCTAAAGATCATGCGCATATCTTTATTAGTAGCACATACAATTGTAATTTCACATCTCATATTTGATATGTATTACTTTGTATCTGATACAATAGTATATCCGCAAGACTCCTTTGTCAATCCCATTTGTTTTTTTCGCTTAATTTTACAATTTTCCCCATTAGTTTTTGTTGTATCTGCACAACAAAAAATACATTATAATACATATTCTATTTCAAAACATACCTTTTTCGCACTTATAAATACACTCATAGATGCATTTATCAATATCATCCAACTTATTTTCTGTATTATATTGTCATATTGGAATCATAGAAGTTTGTATTTTATTTTTCAATATTTTTTTCTTTTTTTGCTTAAAAAGAACAAATCTGCATATACAAATAGTTTTAAATGTATTATCATATATATATGCAAAAGTATTTAACTATAAAATCAGAATACAATATCTGTTTTTTATTTACCGGAAAGGAGTTTTCATTAAATGGAACTTGATAATGCCATAGCCACACCACTTTATAAACAGCTTGAAGAACTGATCCTGGACAAGATCACCAATGGAACACTTACTCCCGGCAGTAAACTCCCGACAGAAAATGAACTAAGTGAACAATATCATGTCAGCCGTGTTACTGTAAGAAAAGCCCTTGCCGCACTGGACAGTCAGGGATACCTGGAGAAGAAATCAGGAAAAGGAACATTTATCGCAGAAAAAAAAATGCAACGTTCTCTTTCTCCTGCTGTTGTAAGCTTTTCTCAAATGTGCCAGCGCATGAACAAAAACCCCGGAGCAAAAACCATAAAAATTGCCATTGAAGATCCAACTCCTCATGAAGCAGAATTAATGGGGCTTGATGAGACCGAAAAAATTTTAGTAATAGAACGTATTCGCTATGCGGATGATAAACCTATGCTTCTGGAGATTAATAAATTCCCCGAGTCCTTCAGTTTTCTGTTCAGTGAAAATCTGAATAATACATCTTTATATGAGCTTTTGAAAAATCAGCATAACATTATCTTTGATCATTCCTCCAAGACCATCGACATTACCTTTGCTTCTTCAAGAGATGCCAAAATACTGGGAATCACAAAGGGGTATCCTCTTCTTCGGATCGACAGCATTATACATGACTCAACTTCAGCCTATACACAGCTTTGTCTGCAACTGTGTATTGGAGATAAATACAAGTTGATCGTGTAAATACAAACATGATCAAAAGCAAGAAAATCCCCAGGGCTTCAAAATTGAAAACCCTGGGGATTTCTTTCAAACAGCTACTCATTCTCACTGTATCTTTTTCCATTTTTCTTCAAAAAGAGCATAATCCTTCCACATGGTATCTGCTCCTGTGGTATCCTGCTGCACTTCTGCTCCTTTATATCCTATCACATAGGCTCCTGCTGCTTTTCCCGCCTGGATTCCGGAAGGAGAATCCTCTATGATCACCGTTTCTTCGGGCATGACTTCCAGATACTCCATTGCTTTCCTGTAACCCTCCGGGCTGGGTTTTTTCTTTGTTACCATATCACCGCAGATCAGAACCTCCGGAAAGCTCATAAGCTTCATCCGATTTAACGCCGTTACAATAAGTCTGGTACTGGTAGATGATACAATGCCAATTTTATACCCTGCCGTTTTCAGCCAGACGAGAAATTCTACCAGTCCTTCCATAGGCTTCAGATCCTGGCTGTTCTCATATACATTACCAAGCGCCCTTCTTTCTTCCAGAAATTCCTCCGCCGTTTTACAGATTCCATTTTTTTCAAGCAATTTTCTTGTTGGTTCTTTTCCATCTGTTCCTATATATGAAATTTTTTCTTCCATACTCAAGACCGCACCATACTTAAAAAACAATGCCTCTGTATAAGCAAGTGTCTTCATTTCCGTATCTGCGATCACACCATCAAAATCAAATAATACTGCCTTTTTCATTTTTACCCCTTTTTGTGATTGTTTATATCTCATCAGCAATACATATTAATACATTTATTATTATGCGTCAATTATTTTTCCGGTAATCACACGCGGGAAAACAGAGAATGTCAGATAATCTAAAAAAAGAAACACCAACCGGTGAAAGTCAGTGTTTCTGATATAGTTGTGCTACTTGAAAATCTGTCTGTCAACCCAGCTTTTCTGAATTGCCTCACGAACAATATCACCTGGCATATATCCGCAAGTATCATAGGCACCTATATCTATCCCCAAAAGACATACACATTCCCCATTTCTCTGATTTTTCTTTCTCTTTGGAACTTCCAGTCTGCTATGGAGAGCTGTCTCAAATGTATGAACAGTCATACAACCGGAGCAATCTGCACCATATTTGGCAAGCTCTTCTCCTTCTGCACAAGGCTTCAGCACCATTCCATACTGTCTGCGCCCACGACATCCGACAATTCTTTAAAACCTTCCATCACAGTTTCTTTATCCGGAACGTTTGGCTCAATATCCCTTCCGTAAGGTGTAATTGTTACAAACCAGTATTGACCATACGGTTTTAACTTATCAGGAAACGGCAGCATTGGAAGAGGGTTCAAAAACCATTTGGAATAAAATGCAGGTATATCTGTTTTCATTCCTGTTTGTATTATCATACCCTCTTTTGTTACTATTCACTCCGTTCACAGCCGCTCTTTATCACAAGTCTACAGTTCTTTCAGGACCTTTCCAATATCTTCGTTCATGCAAACAGATTTTCTCGTTATTTCTTCCGGTGCATACGCTTCACCCTGGTTCAGACAAACATAAAATGCATGTTGAAATTTGTTTGTCATCTGCCAAAACGGATATTTTATAATACCGGGGGTATTATATCCTACACCAAGTTCAATGAACATTATTTTCTGCTTTTTATGTTCCTGTATGAATCTCTCATATCTTTCTGCTGCCTGGTGCCATCCCTCATCTTCAACAAATGTCTGATCCGATCTGAGATTCATACTCATCGGCTTACCGCAGTGCGGACAATATGGAATCAGACTTGTCGGAACCGTAAGCTTTATTTCTCCGTCTTCCGGTTTTTGCAGTTCCCCGTCTTTTATCTGAAATCCCTGACTAAGCACCATTTTTTTTATCTTGTCTTCATTGTCATAGGTTTCCTTATGGCAAGGCTCACTACATTGAAACAGACCATAATCTCCCTGTGTATAAAAGATTCTGTTTTTATCAAAACCGGCCTTCTGGAAACAATGATCCACATTTGTTGTCAGAACAAAATAATCTTTTCCTTTTACCAGCTCATACAGGTTCTGATATACCGGTTTTGGCGCATCCATATATCGGTTGATATAGATATACCTGCACCAGTATCCCCAGTATTTTTCCAATGTTTTATATGGATAAAAGCCTCCTGAATACATGTCAGAAAATCCATATTTCTTTTTGAAATCCGAAAAATATTTTTCAAATCTTTCTCCATTATACACAAAGCCGGCTGATGTGGAAAATCCTGCACCAGCCCCTATTACAACAGCATCTGCTTCCCCCATTTTTTCTTTTATCTGTAATATCTTATCCCAGTAACTGCTTGTAGAGTCGTTCATCTTCCTCTTTAAAAACATTAAATATCACCTTTATCTTTGATTTTTCTCTTTCCTTATATTGCTTTACTGTCTGTACTGCAAGCTCAGCAGCTCTTTTATTTGGGAACATAAACACACCAGTTGAAATGCAGCAAAAAGCAATACTCTTCACTTCATTTTCATCAGCTATCCTAAGACACGATTCATAGCAGGATATCAGTAAACGTTCATGTTTCTTTGTCAGCCTTCCCTGTACGATCGGACCAACTGTATGAATCACATGATCACAGGGCAGATTAAACGCTGGGGTGATCTTTGCCTGCCCTGTCGGTTCTTCCCGTCTCTGTTTCATCATCATATTATTGCAATAGTTTCGAAGCTGAATTCCTGCATAAGTATGAATGCAATTATCAATACAGTTATGACAGGGCTGATAGCAGCCAGTCATACCGCTGTTGGCTGCATTTACGATCGCTCCCACTCCAAGTCTTGTAATGTCACCCTTCCAGATATAAAGATCAGGCTGTACCTCCCTGATATCCGTCAATGTGACAATCCCTTTCTTCTCATTTTCTTCTGAAAGGTATGCATCCTGAATCTGCAAAAATGCAGGATCTATTTCCCCCGGCATTCTTATATTCATAAGTGATCTGAGAAGCATTTTCTGCTCGCCTGCATCTGATGGGATCTGCATATTCTCATATTCCGGTCGCTCTTTCAGTAATCCCTTAATTAAATACTTTCTTCTGTCATTCTGATTCATTTCCTGATCACCGCCTTCACCGGACAGCTTTCATAACAATTTCCACAGTGCAGACAGTGCTCCTGCCGGATGACAAAAGGTGTTCCCTTCTCAATACATTTCTGCGGACAATGTTTCATACATTTCCCACAGCCGATACAGGATTCCGTTATGTAATATCCCTTTTCTTTTACACTTACATTTCCCAGAATATATGTCTCCCGGAA
>CAKROW010000069.1 GCA_934373235.1 uncultured Blautia sp.
TGACTGGAGACGGAGCTTCATATGAGTTCTCTGAATATATACTGAAAAAGGGACTAGTAGATATTCGCAAATAATATTGCCATCGTTTATGAGGAGATATATACAAAAAACCGTGAAGTTAAAAAATGGATAGATGCTTCCTAAAAATACTGTGTATATATCTATAATGGCAAAATCTAAAAAACCAGGTATGACCGTTACAGAATCGTTTTGGATACACCGTGGTAATATTGTATTTAGGTAAATTGGACTGAAAGAAAACAGAAGTGCCTCCAATCCACTTCTGGCATGACAGAAGAACCCATTCTTCTATATCAGGAGCCAGGGATTGGAGGCACGTATTATTTGAACGCAATCGCGGAGCGACAGGGGATATTTATGTCAGTTTTACCCAATTCTACCGCATAAACATCCGAACCATCTTCTCATAAACCTTCCGATACTTTTGATACCGCATAGGCAGATCGATCCAGGTTTTCTTATCCACAATGCTCTTATAGTGAGAAAATGTCCGGAAGCCGTCAATTCCGTGGTAGGAGCCCATGCCGCTTTCACCGAAGCCGCCAAATCCCATATTGCTGGTTGCAAGATGGATAAGTACATCATTGATGCAGCCGCCGCCGAAACCGCACCGGGAAGTTACTTCCCGGGCGTTTTTTTCATCAGAGGTGAAAATATAGAAAGCCAGTGGATGAGCCATGGAGTTGATCTTGCTTACCGCACTTCCAATAGAATCGTAGGTAAGAACCGGAAGTACCGGGCCGAAAATTTCCTGCTGCATTACCGGATCATTGAAAGTGACGTTATCCAAAACGGTAGGCTCGATCTGCAGTGTGTCAGGATCAGAGTTACCGCCACATACAACTTTGGAGGGATCGATCAGTCCGCAGATACGGTCAAAATGCTTTTGGTTGATGATCTTGCCATAGTCAGGATTCTTCAGAGGCTCCTTGCCATACTGGCGGCTGATCTGTCTTCTCAGCTCTGCTACCAGGGCATCTTTGATCTCAGAATCACAGTAAATGTAGTCAGGAGCTACGCAGGTCTGGCCGCAGTTGAGAAATTTTCCAAATACAATACGCTTTGCGGCAAGTCGGAGGTTGGCAGTTTTATCTACAATGCAGGGACTTTTACCGCCAAGTTCCAGAGTAACTGGTGTCAGATATTCAGAAGCTTTTTTCATAACCTCTTTTCCCACAGCCTGACTTCCGGTAAAAAAGATATAGTCAAAGTGAAGGTTTAAAAGATGGGTATTCTCCGCACGTCCGCCGGTGACAACAGCAACATATTTTTCATCAAAACATTCCTGGATCAGCATACGGATCACCTCGCTGGTGGCAGGCGAATAGGCGCTTGGCTTCAGGATCGCAGTATTTCCTGCTGTAATGGCATCTACCAGAGGTTCTATAGTGAGAAGGAATGGATAATTCCAGGGACTCATAATAAGAACAACACCGTAAGGTGAAGGCTTGCGGAAGCTTCTGGAATGAAACTGAGCCAGCGGTGTAGGCACAGTCTGTTCCTTTGCATAAGTGTGTATATGCTTCAGCATATGGGTGATCTCGGAAAGCACCAGTCCGGTTTCACACATATAACTCTCAAAATTGCTTTTTCCCAGATCTTTTTTCAGGGCTGCATGGATCTGATTTTCGTGTTTACGGATAGAAGCCTGGAGGCGTTTCAGGGCGCGGATGCGAAAATCAATGTTTAAGGTTGCACCGGTGTAGAAGTACTGGCGCTGTTTATTTAAAAGCTGGGTGATCTGTTCTTTTTCCATATAATAAAATCCTCTTTCAGAGATGTCAGGTTAACTGGTTGCGTTCATGAGTATGTAGCAGAGTAGAATGCGAATGTCTGCTTTACGAAAAAACGGCAGGCTGCCTATGAAAGTCCGCCGGAGACATCTGCCTGTTTTCCGGCCGGAGGCATCAGCCTGTAATAAAAAGTTTCCAGTTCACCGGCATCCATCAGCACAGGAACCGGGTACAGGGGATTAGCTTCTTTGTCTGCATAATGAGCAAGCTCAGGGATGTCTTCCTCGCGGATCTCGGGAATATGATCACCGATATTAAAGCGCTTTTTCATAGCTTTTACTGCATTTATAAAGAGACTGGAAGCAGTTTCATCGTCTTCGTTTTTATCACATAAGCCTGCGGTGACTGCCAGATTACGAAGCTTATGGGTAATGGAATCACCGTAGGCTTCCAGAAACACTGGCAGGATCACGGCGTTGGCAAGCCCGTGGGGAACATTATATTTTCCGCCAAGGGAGTGTGCAACTGCGTGAACGTAGCCTACATAAGATTTGGTAAAAGCACATCCCGCAAAATAGGAGGCACGGAGCATGTTCCGTCTTGCTTCAATATTATTGCCATCTGTGTAGGCTGTATCCAGGTTTTCAAAGATGAGCTGCACAGCGTCCAGGGCATTTTTGCGGGTGCCGGGTGTGGTGGAATTTCCGATATAGGCTTCCACAGCATGAGTAAGGGCATCCATACCTGTGGTGGCAGTGATAAATGGAGGAAGACTTAAGGTGACTTTGGGATCGAGAACTGCGTACCGTGGAATCAGGGGAAAGTCGTTGATGGCATATTTGTGGCGTGTCCGGGCATCTGTGATCACGGCTGCAAGAGTTGTCTCACTTCCGGTTCCGGCAGTGGTGGGGATGGCAATGAGAAGAGGAAGTTTTTTATGTACTTTCAGGATTCCCTTCATCTGAGCCAGGGACTGATGGGGCTTGGCAATACAGGCAGCAGTGGCTTTTGCACAGTCCATACTGGAACCGCCACCGAAACCGATGATAGCCTGACAGTCATTGTCGTGATATATTTCAACAGCTTCTGCAACATTGTCAGTGGTGGGATTTGCAACGGTTTTATCATAGATCTGATAGGAAATGCAGTTAAGCTTAAGCGCTTTTTCCAGTCTTTCTGTAAGGCCAAGAGAGCGGATCCCGGCGTCTGTGATAATGAGAACGCTGGTGTAACTCTTCCGTTCCAGAACTTCCGGGATGCCTTTTACGCTGCTGATAATCTTTGGATTTCTGTAGGGAAGAAAGGGAAGGGCAAATTTAAATACATTTTGAAAAATACGGCAGTATGCCTTTTTTAATGGATTCATGATATTTATTCCTTTGAGATTCAAATTATTTTACTCTAATTATATATAGCAGTGCAGAAAAGTCAAGGCTGGAAACATCCATGTGAAAAAAGATAAGAGAATTGATTTTCATATGAAGGAACTATATAATGAAATTATGCTAAATTTGAAAGAATCAGGGGAAACATGTATGAAAATAGAAAATTTATGCATAAATTGCATGCAGGAAATGCAAAGCCATGATGGTGTATGTGAATTCTGCGGCTTTGATATGAAGAAGTATAATCCGCCTTTGCACCATATGCCGCCTTTTACTGTTCTTGCCGGAAAGTATCTGCTTGGAAAGTCTATCGGTGAGGGCGGTTTTGGAATTACCTATATAGGAATGGATCTTAACCTGGAAGTGAGAGTGGCTATAAAGGAATATTATCCCCAGGGAGTTGCTGCGCGGGATAACAGGACAAATGACAGTACTGTGTGGCCCTGCTCGGAGAATGTACAGGGATTTTTTGAAGAAGGCCGTGAGAAATTCATTAACGAGGCCAGAAGGATCGCGAAATTCAGGGAGCTGCCGGAGATAGTAGGGGTTGTGGATTTTTTCAGGGAAAATCAGACAGCATATATTGTGATGGAATATCTGGATGGAAAAACCCTGAAAGAATATCTCCGGGAAAATGGCGGGAAAATCTCATCAGAAAAACTTCTTCAGATGCTGAAGCCCCTTATTCTTTCGCTGGAAAAGCTTCACGGCAGTAATCTGATCCACAGAGATATCAGTCCGGATAATATCATGCTTATGAAAAACGGAAGCATAAAGCTTCTTGATTTTGGCGGAGCAAGGGATTATGCCGCACAGAACGGAAGAAGTATGTCCGTGGTCGTAAAGCGCGGATATGCGCCGGAGGAGCAGTACAGAAGCAGAGGAGATCAGGGTCCGTGGACGGATGTATATGCCCTGTGTGCGACCATGTACCGCTGCATTACAGGAGAAGTTCCGCCGGAGGCACTGGACAGGCTTTATAATGACGAACTGAAGCCGATTTCTTCTTTTGGGGCAGACTGCCCGAAGCATATAGAAAATGTTATTACTAAAGGTCTGAGCGTCCGCAAAGAGGGACGATATCAGTCCATGGAAGAACTGTATAGGGATCTTTACAGTACCAAAAAAGAAACAGTAAAAACAGCCGCAAATAAAAAGGATGAGGTAAAAAAACAAAAAAGAGAAAACACTGAAAAAGTCCCAAAATCCAGGATGCCAGACAAGGGTAAGAACGGAAAAACAAAAATGATAATTGCAGCGGGAGCAGTGGCAGCAGTTGGGATTGCACTGGTAGCCGGCGCAGGAATAAAGATGAAGCAGAAAGAACCTCAGATTGTAGCAAAAAGTACGGTGACAGCCACACCGGAAGCGATAGCAGTACCAGAGCTAGATGCACCGGGTGCACAGGATGCACCACCGGATGCACTGGGGCCAGCACCGCAACAGACAGCCATACCGGAACCAACAGTCACACCGGAAGCAACAGCCATACCGGAAGTGACAGCCACACCGGAACCAACATCTACACCTAAACCAACGGCTACACCTAAACCAACAGCCACACCGGAACCAACACCGCAACAGACAGTTTCTGATGATACAGGAGCAGAACAGTTTAAAAATCTGGTGGCAAATGAGGCATATGATTTTTCCATAGTGGTTAAATCGTATATGTCTACAGCTACAGATGCTGTCGTGTACGGAGCACAGAAAGCTGCTGATGAACTTGGAGTTACTTATAATGAGATTGGCCCTTATTCAGAAAGTGATATTGCTGATCAGGTAAATATGCTTTATACAGTAACGGCAGTAGGTACATCAGGTGTGGGATTAGAAGCATGTGATCCAAGTTCTGTTCTGGACTTTTTGCAGACATGCGCAGATATGGGGATTACGGTAGTAACACTTGGTACGGATATTCCGGATGCTCCGGAGGGATCAGTGGCGTGCCGGATCAATACAGACAATGCACAGGAAGGTGCAACTGTGGCAGAACATATGTATGACACAATCAGGGACACAGTGTTAAATGCAGATCAGCAGGTAGTGATCGGAGAGATCAACCTGGATGCCGCAACACAGAAGATTCAGCAGCGAGGCGTTGGATTTATAAACAGAATGGCTGAGCTTTTGCAGGCAGATGGGAAAAAAGTAGCAGTTACAGGAAATGAATTTTATGTAAAGTCTGCAACACTGGTCAATTCATCGAAAACAGATGCAGATGTAGTTATTCAGACAGTAGTTCCGGCACAGTCAACAGTAGAAGGCTGCAGCGATGAGGCCCGGGGAATTCTGTCCATGGATAATTGTATCGCGATTACAGGAACGGATCAGAATGCTTCAGAGGGAATTCTTGCCGCAAATGCCAATCTGAATGTTCTTGGTTCTGACCCGGAAAACGGTGATGTGATCGGAGCTGGATTCGATGCAGGCAGCATTACGATAGCTGCTGTTCAGGATGGAACATTTTTCGGTGCGGTTACACCAGCTTTTGAGAAGCTGGGATATTATGAAATATATGCACTGACAGCGGCAGCTAACGGACAGGATGTAGAGGATGTTTCCGTAAAAGGCCTCTGGTATGATGCAGCCAATATGGATAATAAAGAAATCAGTCCCAATGTATACTGGTAAAATATTTCCGGCTGCAGAAACTGCTGCAGTAATTACCATTCTCATACAAACATAAATATATAAGAACATTTACAAAACCAACCAGCCCACCGGAGGAGCCTATGCCAAAAACAACAACATCCAAAATCACCTCATCCCACGTAGCCGAGGTGGATGAAAACTTAAAAGAACTAAGCCCACACGGTTCCCTGGAGCTGCCGGTGGAGACATACACAGGAGACTGTGAGATATTCCATGCCCTGTACGACCACTGGCACAGTGAGATGGAGATCATGTGCATCGAAAAAGGAAGCGGCTTTGCAAGGCTTAACAGGGAGAGTATCCGACTGAAAAAAGGAGACATCCTGATCGTGAACTGCGGTGTGCTCCACAGTATGCGGACAGACCTTAATAATCCCCTCTATTACAAAAGTGTGGTGTTCAGCCTTGGATTCCTGGCGGGTCAGCCAGGGGACATCTGCCAGGAATGTGTGGTCTCACCGTTGATGGAGAACAGAGCAGAATTTTGTCATCATATCAAAGTGGGAGATCCTGGCTACGAGAAGATCTGGAATGCTTTCCATCAGATCCATACCTGCCATACAGAGAAAAAACCATATTTTTATGTGAAGCTGAAAATGCTTTTTTTTGATTTTTTCTATGAGATGCTTGCGGAACATTATATTATCCCGGCAGGGACAGAACAGAACAAAAGCCTGGCAGCGGTGAAGGCGGTGCTGGATCATATCAGCGGACATTACAGGGAAAACCTGACTGTCGCAGAACTTTCAGCCATTTCCAACTACAGCGAATATTATTTTATGAAGCTGTTCAGGCAGTATACAGGCAAAACTCTGGTGGAGTATATCAATGATTTCCGTATGGAAAAGGCAAAGCATCTTCTCACCCACACGGACACACCGGTAACAGAGATCGCCATGAATGTGGGATTCAACAGCACCAGCTATTTTATCAAGAAGTTCCAGGCTGCAAATGAAGTATCTCCTCACAGGTACAGAAAAAATATGAGACAAAAAAATTCTATATCATGACAGGATTGTTATATTTTAAAAAAGCCAGCCGTGGTATCCTTGTATCATCGAAACAGAGAAAACAGGACAGAAATTCAAGGCAGAAACTTTTGTAAAATATGATCAAAAAAGGAGAATTCAAATGGAGACATTAGAGAGACTTATTCTGGACATGTATAAAAAGGATGTACGTCAGTGTACAGACGAAGAGATCTACAAGGCATTACTTGTATATACCAAGAATCAGCTTTTACAGAGAGGGTATCAGGAAGGCAAAAAGAAAATCTATTATATTTCCGCAGAGTTCCTGATCGGCAAGCTTCTTTCCAACAACCTGATCAATCTCGGAATCTATGAGGAAGTAAAACAACTTCTGGAAGAAGAAGGTAAATCTTTAGAGGTGTTGGAAGAGATAGAGCCGGAACCATCTCTGGGAAATGGCGGACTTGGACGTCTGGCAGCCTGCTTCCTGGATTCCATCGCAACATTAGGACTTCCGGGAGAGGGAATCGGACTGAACTATCACCTTGGACTTTTCAAACAGAAATTCAAAGATCATCTTCAGTATGAGACACCAAATCCGTGGATTGAGAAAGAAAGCTGGCTTACACCGGCAGGAATTTCTTATTATGTACCATTTAAAGGCTTCAAGCTGAAATCCTCACTTTATGACATCGATGTGGCAGGATATGAGAACAAGGCGATCAAGCTTCGTCTTTTTGATATTGATATTGCAGACGAGAGCATTGTAGGAGAGGGTATCTCTTTTAACAAAAAAGACCTGCTCCATAACCTGACACTGTTCCTCTACCCGGATGACAGCGACGATGCAGGAAGAAAACTTCGTATCTATCAGCAGTATTTCATGGTAAGCAATGCCGCACAGTTGATCCTGGATGAGGCAGTGTCCAAAGGCTGCAATCTTCATGACCTGGCAGACTACGCTGTGATCCAGATCAATGACACACACCCCAGTATGGTGATTCCGGAGCTGATCCGTCTTCTTACTGAGAAGGGAATCGACTTTGATGAGGCATGTGATATTGTATCCCATGTATGCGCATACACCAACCACACCATCCTTGCAGAGGCTCTTGAGAAGTGGCCGATTGCATACCTTGAGGAGGTTGTGCCACATCTTCTTCCTATCATCCGCAGACTGGACGAGAAGATCAAGGAGAAATACCATCAGGAGAATCTTGACATTATTGACGGAAATAACCTGGTGCATATGGCTCATATGGATATCCATTACGGATTTTCCATCAATGGTGTTGCATCTCTCCATACAGATATCCTGAAAGAGACAGAGCTTCATCAGTTCTACGAGATCTACCCGGATAAATTTAACAACAAGACTAATGGTATCACATTCAGAAGATGGCTTCTTCACTGCAATCATCCGCTGACAGAGTATATCACTTCCCTGATCGGAGAGGGATTCCGCAAGGATTCCTTTGAGCTTGAGAAGCTTCTTGAGTCCCGTGATTCCCAGGAAGTACGTGCAGCGATCCTTAAGATCAAACAGGATGCAAAGAAGAGATGTGCGGAATTTATCAAAGCGAACACAGGGGAGGAGATCAATACCCACAGTGTTTATGATATCCAGATCAAACGTCTCCATGAGTACAAACGCCAGCAGTTAAATGCTCTGTATATCATCGACCGTTACCTGAAGATCAAGGCAGGAGAGAAACCACAGCGCCCTGTAACCTTTATTTTCGGAGCAAAGGCAGCACCTGCATATGTGATCGCCAAGGATATTATCCACCTGCTCCTGTGTCTCCAGGAACTTATCAACAATGACCCGGAGGTTTCCCAGTACATGAAGGTTGTCATGGTGGAAAACTATAACGTAAGTGCGGCAGAGAAGCTGATCCCTGCATGCGATATTTCCGAGCAGATTTCCCTTGCATCCAAGGAGGCAAGTGGTACCGGTAACATGAAGTTCATGCTTAACGGTGCTGTAACTCTTGGAACCATGGACGGTGCAAATGTGGAGATCAGCCAGCTTGTTGGTGAGGATAATATCTATATCTTCGGTGAGTCCAGTGAGCAGGTTATCAAACACTATGAGAAGGCAGACTACAGCTCCAGATCCTTCTACGAAAAAGATGAGAGGATCCGCCGTGCAGTAGACTTTATCATTGGAAAAGAGCTCCTTTCCATCGGAAGTGAAGAACATCTGAAGAGACTTCACCATGAGATCGTAAATAAAGACTGGTTTATGACTCTCCTTGACTTTGAGGATTATGCAAAGGTTAAAGACCAGGCACTGTCCGATTATGAGGATAGAAACGAATGGGCAGAGAAGATGCTTGTAAACATTGCAAAAGCAGGATATTTCTCCTCAGACAGAACTATTGAGGAGTACAACAGAGACATCTGGCATCTGACACCGGCGAAATAATTTTCCGGCATAAGAACTGCAAATAAAAAAGAGCACCGGCTCCCACTGAGACATCAGATGGGTGGCCGGTGTTTTAGCGTGGTGCGAAGCAGGGATGTCCGCTTTACAGTCCACTTATCATATGGCAGAAAATATGGTGGTACAGCTTCTTACTGAAGTCCGTGCTTAAAAGCCATCATCATTTCCTTGGTCAGGCTGATGTTATCTCCCTCGTCCGGAATATCCTCACGATTGAACCAGGAAGCCATGGACAGCTCATTGTGATCAACAGTCAGGGTATCATCTCCATCCAGATCACAGTAAAAACCAAAGAGCAGGGTGCCGGAAAATGACCAGGGCTGACTCTTGTAATAGCGGAGATTTTTGACTTTGACACCAATTTCCTCCATGACTTCGCGGTGAACGGTTTCCTCGATAGTTTCACCGATCTCTGCAAAACCTGCGATCATGGCATAGCGTGTATGATGCCGTCCTTCGTATTTGGAAAGGATCAGCTTGTCACCATTGGTGACACCTACGATCACTGCAGGGGAAAGCACCGGATATTCTCCGTTTCCGCAGGCAGGACAGATCATCTTACGTTCATGTTTGTCGTGAACCATAGGTTTGCCGCAGCAACCGCAGAAACGACGTTTGCTGTACCACTGGAAAAGCTGATATCCGGTGATTCCTGCAAAGGCAAGGTACTGAGGTTCTGCTGTACGTAACACACGGTTGATCTCAAACCGGTATTCCGGAAGCAGGCTGGTATCAAGATCCGGAATCAGATAAAAATGTTCCGCGTCAACAGAAAAGAGATAGATATAATTCTCGTAAAGCTTGTCAAGCTTCCCCTCAAGCTCACCAAATGAAGGGAGAGTCATGGTATTGCCGTCTTTTTTCATAAGGATCTTATTGTCTTCATAGGCAAGAATGTGGCTGTCTTTATCCGGAGCAACCGGGTTGTATTCGTTGTGATAGGTATGTGGTGCAATATCCTGGATCATGATAAATTCCTTTCGCTTGATTTATAGTTGAAATACAGTATTTTTACAGTATAAGCTTACCTTGGGAAAAAGGCAACACTGCTTTTGACCGGGTTTGGTGCGGAACAGTATTTTCAGAGGGAATATTTCATGGTATGATAAGAAAGACGGAAAAGAAAGGAGGTCCCCATGACCCGCGACAGTATTAAATACATAGCAATCTTTACCATGCTGCTCAATCACATAGCAAATGTGTTTCTCACACCGGATACCATTCTCTACGAGGTTCTGGTGGACATAGGTTATTTTACTGCCATCACCATGTGCTACTTTCTGGTTGAGGGATTTTATTATACACATTCCAGAAAAAAATACGGACAGAGGCTGCTGATCTTTGCAGCCATATCCCAGATCCCCTATATGCTGGCAATCGGATTTGAACAGATGAATATGATCTTTACACTGTTTCTCTGTTTTATGATCCTGGTGATCCAGGAAAATATGAAGACAAGTGTATGGCGCATTCCACTGATCGTTGTTCTTATACTGATATCTGTTTTTTCGGACTGGGCGCTTCTGGCGCCGGTTTTTACGGTCTGGTTCCAGAGTGCAAAAGGAGAACGAAAAAAAGTAATACATGCGTACGGTATCGGTGCGGCACTTTTTGTTGTTTTTAACTACAGTTCTTATGCGGAAACCCTGCCTCCTGCCCAGGCACTGGTCCATGCATTGCTTTCCGGACTGGGAATTGTGGTCTCAGGAATTGTGATACTTTGCTTTTATAACGGAAAGAAATCCAAACATGCGGGAAAATTTTCCAAATGGTTTTTCTATATCTTTTATCCTGCCCATTTGTTGATATTGGGGATGATACGGCTGGTCATTATGTGACACAGCCGTATTATTAGTTTGCGCGCCATGGGCGCGCTCTAACGGGTGAAAGTCCCGAACACGCCTAGGCGACAAGGAAGTGTATAGCTGAACAGCAAGGGTGTCTATCGTAAGGTAGAATCTGAAGGAAGCTGTAAGCAAACTCTTGGTCCGACGGACAGAAATCACATATGAGGCTAGGTTCCGCTTGGTAAGTCTGCTAAATAAGACAAAGCCGTAAAGTTGCCGTTTGTAGGAACCGAGTAAATGTGGCGGATATATGAGAGGAAAGAGCGTGCACCTTAAGCGTGGAGGTCTCACAGAGGTTTCATTAGCCTAGTAACAACGAACTGTGAGAAGTCAGCCGAGCCCATAGTAGCGAAGAAGTCTCTGTAATGGAGATGGAGCGAAGGGGCGAACAATCAATAAGTTTGAGTATGTCTCGTATTGCAGAAATGACAACATCTGCCGTAACCAATCGGGAAAAGGGTGGTCAAATCAAGCGAGACGGAAAGGAAAGAACGCATGGACACAAGTAGTCTAATGAAGCAGATACTATCCAGCGATAATCTCAACAGAGCATATCTGCAAGTCGTACGAAATAAAGGTGCCGAGGGAGTGGACGGAATGAAGTACACAGAACTTAAAGAACATCTTGTAAAGGACGGCGAAATTATCAAGGGACAGTTGAGGACAAGAAAATATAAACCTCAACCAGTACGAAGAGTGGAGATACCAAAGCCAGACGGTGGTGTCAGAAACCTGGGAGTACCAACAGTAACAGACAGATTCATACAACAAGCCATTGCACAGGTTTTAACACCAATCTATGAGGAACAGTTCCATGACCATAGCTACGGATTCAGACCGAATAGATGTGCACAGCAAGCAATCCTAACAGCACTTGATATGATGAATGATGGTAATGACTGGATTGTAGACATTGACTTGGAAAAGTTCTTTGACACAGTAAATCATGATAAGTTGATGACTATTATTGGTAGAACGATTAAAGATGGAGATGTCATCTCTATTGTTAGGAAATACCTAGTCAGCGGAATCATGATAGATGATGAGTATGAGGACTCTATTGTGGGAACACCGCAAGGAGGAAACCTTTCGCCGCTACTGGCAAACATCATGTTGAACGAACTGGATAAGGAAATGGAAAAGAGAGGGCTTAATTTTGTACGATATGCGGATGACTGTATTATCATGGTTGGAAGTGAAATGTCTGCAAACAGAGTTATGAGAAATATCTCACGATTCATCGAAGAGAAACTAGGGTTCAAAGTCAACATGACTAAGAGCAAAGTAGATAGACCAAGTGGACTTAAATACCTTGGGTTTGGATTCTACTTTGATTCAAGAGCACATCAGTTTAAGGCAAAACCGCATGCAAAATCAATAGCGAAGTTTAAGAAGAGAATGAAAGGACTCACCTGTCGTAGTTGGGGTGTCAGCAACAGCTATAAGGTAGAGAAGCTCAATCAGCTTATCCGAGGTTGGATAAACTACTTCAAGATAGGTAGTATGAAAATCTTATGTGCGAAATTAGATGCAAATATTCGGTATAGACTTCGTATGTGCATATGGAAACACTGGAAAACTCCGCAGAATCGTGCAAAGAATTTGATGAAGCTTGGAATTGACAGGATTACAGCATACAAAGTTGGTTATTGTTCAAGAGCCTATGCTCATGTATGTAGCTGTGGTGCTGTAAATATAGCAATAACAAACAAGAGATTAGCCTCATTTGGACTAATCTCAATGTTAGATTATTACACTGAAAGGTGTGTTACATGTTAAGTTGATTGAACCGCCGTGTACCGAACGGTACGCCAGACTGTCTAAC
>CAKROW010000070.1 GCA_934373235.1 uncultured Blautia sp.
GGGTATGAGAACAAGGTAAAGGCCAACATTGAAAAGACAATCGAAAACAGACACCTGGAAGACCAGATCCTGGAGGTTCGTGTTCCGTTACAGGATGTAGTGGAGCTGAAGAACGGAGCCTCAAGACAGGTTCAGAAAAAGATGTTTCCAGGCTATGTGCTTCTCAATATGGTGATGAATGACGATACCTGGTACGTAGTCCGCAACACCAGAGGTGTTACAGGATTCGTAGGACCGGGATCCAAGCCTGTACCTCTTACAGAAGAGGAGATGAAACCGCTTGGTATCCATGAACCGGATATTGAGGTGGATTTCCAAGAGGGCGATATGGTGGTTGTTACTGGCGGAGCATGGAAGGATACGGCTGGAGTTATCACAGCGATCAACATGCAGAAGCAGACTGTAACGATCAATGTTGAGCTTTTCGGTCGCGAAACACCGGTAGAAATAAGTTTCGCAGAAATCAAGAAAGCAGAGTAACATTACTCTGTGAAACCCAAAAATCAAGGTAACACAAGTGGGAGGGACATACCCCCGCCAATACCACATAGGAGGTGCCGAAAATGGCAAAGAAAGTAACAGGATACATTAAATTACAGATTCCGGCTGGTAAAGCAACTCCAGCACCACCTGTAGGTCCGGCTCTTGGACAGCATGGTGTAAACATCGTACAGTTTACTAAAGAGTTCAACGCCAGAACAGCAGATCAGGGAGATCTTATCATCCCGGTTGTAATCACTGTTTACGCAGACAGAAGTTTCAGCTTCATAACCAAGACTCCGCCGGCAGCAGTTCTTCTTAAGAAGGCAGCTAACATCAAATCCGGTTCCGGTACACCGAACAAGACCAAAGTAGCTAAGGTTACAAAGGCTCAGGTTCAGGAGATCGCAGAGCTGAAAATGAAAGATCTCAATGCAGCATCTATCGAGGCTGCTATGAGCATGATCGCCGGTACTGCAAGAAGTATGGGAATCGAAGTCGTAGACTAATTAATACCGAAGTTTAAGTTCGGGGTCCCCGTAGAGAAAATGAAATTTTGAAGTGGGAGGGCTTTTCCCCGCAAATACCACAGGAGGTTATAGAAATGAAACGAGGAAAGAAATACGTGGAAGCTGCGAAAGCAGTAGACCGCTCAACATTATACGATACCGCAGAGGCTATCAGCCTTGTTAAGAAGGCTGCTGTAGCTAAGTTCGACGAGACCATCGAGGCTCATATCCGTACAGGCTGTGATGGACGTCACGCAGATCAGCAGATCCGTGGTGCAGTAGTTCTGCCACATGGAACAGGTAAAAAGGTTCGTGTACTTGTATTTGCTAAAGATGCTAAGGCAGATGAGGCAAAGGCAGCAGGTGCAGACTTCGTAGGAGCTGAGGAGCTTATTCCGAAGATCCAGAACGAGGGATGGCTTGACTTCGACGTTGTTGTTGCAACACCTGACATGATGGGCGTTGTAGGACGTCTTGGTCGTGTACTTGGACCGAAAGGTTTAATGCCAAACCCGAAGGCTGGTACTGTAACAATGGACGTAACTAAAGCGGTTAACGACATTAAAGCAGGTAAGATTGAGTACCGTCTTGACAAATCCAACATCATCCATGTTCCGATCGGAAAGGCTTCCTTTACCGAGGAGCAGTTAAGCGACAACTTCCAGACGCTTATGGGAGCTATTATCAAGGCTAGACCAAGCACACTGAAAGGTCAGTATCTGAAGAGTGTAACAATTACACCTACTATGGGACCTGGTGTGAAGATCAACCCGGCTAAATTTGCATAATTAGCTCAATGATAAATTTGAATCCCCCAGATATGGGAACTTCGGTTTCTGTATCCGGGGGATTTTTGTACTTATAAGCAGATTGTGTTAAAAATTCAGAAATTCTTTCGTAAAATTTTTTTAAATTACCAGTTGATTTCCAAAGATATGGATTTTACAATAAAAGTGTAAAAATGGATTAATATATTAACTGAAATAAAAAGCGGATTTTGGATTGCTGTAAACGGAGCGAACAGTAACGATTTTGGACATCTGCCGGATATTTTGTAGACAAACATGTAGAATATGTTATTATGTTGTAATAGATATTATGGAAATGGATTACATAAATTAAGAGGAAATCAAATTGAGTATAAATAAAAGAAAATCAACAGGAAGGACCAGGCATCATAAGAAAGAAGATAAAATAAAACTGGCACTTTGCGTCACAGTTGAAGTGATGGTATTGCTGGTGCTGATCGTTGTGGTCGGCTGGAACAAAGGAGTGGGAACCTGGATGGAATCTCTTCAGCGTCCGGTGGTAAGGAAGCTGGAAATGAGTGGTATTAACAGTCCCTATGCAGTTCTGATGCAGGCAAAAGGAGGCAAGGTTATCGGAAATATGAAGGCGGATGACAGGATTTATCCTGCATCCATGACCAAGATCATGACTGTGATCGTTGCCATAGAGAATCTGGAAGATCTTGACCAGGAGATTACCCTTACCAATGAGATGTTTGAGGGACTTTATGAGCAGGATGCAACACAGGCCGGTTTTCAGCCGGGGGAGATAGTACGTGCCATTGACCTTCTTTACGGAGCCATGCTGCCATCGGGAGCTGAGTGCTGCAATGCACTGGCAGATACCATTGGAGGTTCTGAAGAAGGATTTGTGGACCTGATGAACAAAAAAGCGGAAAAGCTTGGAATGGACGGAACACATTTCTGTGATACAACAGGACTTCATGATCCGGATCATTACAGTACAGTCCGGGATATTGCGATCCTTCTGAAATACAGTCTGCGAAATGATACATTCAGGGAGATCATAGAGAGCGCCCGTCATTCTTCTGGTGTGACCAATATCCATCCGGATGGTATCACCTACTACAGTACATTGTTTAAGAATCTTTCGGACACCAGTGTGACCGGAGGAGAGATCCTGGGTGGAAAAACAGGATATACAGATGAGGCCGGTCTTTGTCTTGCAAGCTTTGCAGTGATCGATGGACGGGAATATATTCTGGTAACTGCCGGTGCTGCAGGAAATACAGGCCAGCCCCTTCATGTACAGGACGCAGTGACTATTTATAACAGACTGGGCAGGGCGATCGAAGATATGAGTGCTGATAAACAGTAACCGGAAGGAAAGGAAAAACCAGAAAATGCCGGAACAGAGGAGGGCTTTTCCGTGGCCGGAATGGGAAGTTTCAGAGCTTCTTGGCCGTGGAACCTACAGCTACGCCGGAGCCAACAGCTACCCCGGAACCTACGGCTATTCCGGAGTCAGTTGTGGCTGCAGAACCGGACTCAGATGGATTTTCGGAGACTGAGGAAGCGCCGGTGATCATAGAGGAAGAGCCACAGACTCCTGAACCACCGGTATTTACAGAATCGGTAGAAAATATGGTGACCGGGATCAGGGGAGTATGATCAGGATGAGGTACTGCGCAGATGCCAATAATCCGTCAGAAGCAGAAAACCATGATCTGGAAGATTCCGACACCTACAGAGCCTGGGAACACCAGATCATCAGTGAAGCCGCCGGCCTGTGGCCACAGTAATATAGAAAATAAAGACACAAAGAACTCATGGTCAGGATGGCCATGAGCTTTTTTGTGTCATAGGAAATTACTCCGTAATGTTCCAATGACATAAAAAAGCCCTCCGGGCAGGATCGCACTGCGTCGGAGAGGAATTATGTCGCTGAAGCGACCCGCCGCAGGCGGAGAATCCTGCAAGCAGAATTCTTTTTTACGGGTTAAAATGAGATCGTATACCTGGATCCTGCGATGTATTCACGGCTTATGTACAGAGGCCTGCCGTCAGGGGTTTCCATGTAGGAATCCAGGATCATTACCGGGTCGCCGGTGGAAATCTCCAGGGTGTGGGCAAGCTCAGGAGAGGCAGCAACAACAGAAACCGTGCTTCGGCTGGATTCGGAAGTTACATATCCATAAGCAGATTTCAGATATCCAAGAAAAGAACCATCTTCCACTGCACCGGGATCGAAATCAGGAAAAAGGTCAAGAGGAAGCCAGGTATGCACATCAATAACAGGAATATTATCAGCCAGAAGAAGACGCTCCAGAAATAGCACATTTTCCCCGGGAGTCAGATTCATAAAATCAAAGCAGAATTCATCAGCAGGTTTCTCCTCACAGGAAAGGACATGTGCACCGGGAACCCGGTTATTCTGTCTGCAGGATTCAGAAAAACTCATATTTTTCTGTGTCTCAAATTTACGGAAGATCATCGGAGATCTTACAAAGGTGCCCTTTCCCTGTTGTTTGGTAAGATATCCCTGTGCGCAAAGTTCCTCCACAGTACGGCGAACAGTAATTCGGCTCACGTGATAAAGGCTGGCCAGCTCCGGTTCCGTAGGAATTTTTTCTCCGGATGTGTAGGTGCCATTATGGATCTGTGCAGTGATGACGTCCATCAACTGTTTGTAAAGCGGCTGGATAGAATTTTTATCTAACATGAAAAAGGAGTCCTTTCTGGTGATTGGGTCAGGGAAAAATGTCTGTTGACTCTGATATGGGTATTTTACTATATCCGGTCGGGAATTGTCCAGTCCTGCACATTATAAAGCACGTTTCAGGTCATGGGACGAACGGGATCTGCAAAACAGGCGAAGGTAAAGATTGAATATTTATAAACAAATATTCATAAATTATAAACACCCTATTTACTATAACGTTATAATATGTTATATTCATACACAGAAAAATAAAACACCTTAAATTTATCGAAACACCTGTATTTTACAGGATAATTCACCAAACAGGAGGAACAGGGAAAATGGATGTTGCAAAAATCGTAAACAAAATCGCAGAAGAACATGGAACTATCAAAAATGTATATTTTCTCGCATGTGGAGGTTCTCTGGTAGATCTGTATCCGGGATATTATTTCCTGAGAGCAGAGTCAGCTACCATGGATGCACAGTGGATCCCCGCAAGAGAATTTGCACTGACTCCACCTAAGAAGCTTGGAAAAAACAGCCTTCTCATCATCTGCTCACACAGCGGTAAGACAAAAGAATGCCTGGAAGCAGCAAAAGTGGGAATGGAAGCCGGTGCTGCAGTTGTGACCATGACACATGCTCCGGGATCAGCATGTGACTGTGGAGAATGGATCTCTGTAGTATATGACTGGGCACCAGGAGTAAAGGAAGCTGAGAAGCCCCAGGGGATCACCTTAAGAATACTTAATGAGCTGATGAAGCTTCAGGAACCGGATTATAAACTTTATGACAAGATCAACGAAGGTTTTGACAGGATCGATGAGATCATTGCGGCAGCAGAGAAAAAACAGCAGAACGCAGCGTGGCTTTTTGCGGAAAAATATTCTGAAGAGCCATATCTCTACATTATGGCATCCGGAGCAGCTTATTCCCAGGCATATGGATTTGCCATCTGCTCCCTTCAGGAAATGCAGTGGATGGACTGCGGATACATGAATTCTGCAGAATATTTCCACGGACCATTTGAGGTAACAGACGAAGATCATCTGTATATTCTTATGATGAGCAGAGGAAAAAACCGTATGATGGATGAACGTGCTCTTACTTTCCTTGAAAAATATGGCAGAAAATACGAAGTGATCGATGCAGACAAACTGGGTATGGCAGTAATCGATGACAGTTGTGTGGAATATTTTACCCCGATGCTGTTTTATGCAATGACAACTGTTTACCGTACAGCACTTCAGGACAAAAAACGCCATCCTCTTGATATGAGAAGATACATGGGAGTTGTGGAATACTAAGGAAACCGTAACCGCCTTTCAGGCGTACAGAGAAAGGAAAAAATATGGGCAGATACAGTACAAGGCTTCTGGGTTTTGGCGACAATGTAGTTGATATCTATGATCACCTGAAAACTATGTATCCTGGTGGAAATTGTGTGAACGTAAGTGTTTACGGAAAAATGGCAGGCAGTGAAAAAACTGCTTATATGGGATATTTCGGGGATGATGAGGAAGCAGAACTGATCATCAGTACATTGGGAAAGATTGGTGTGGAAACAGTAAAATGCAGACAGCTTCATGGAGAAAACGGTTATTCCAGGATCACACTGAAGGACGGAGACAGAGAATTTCTGGATTTCAATGAGGGTGGGATCCGTGGAAAAACTCCTTATGTTCTGGATCGCTTTGATCTGGAGTATATGAAGGGCTTTGATGTGGTACACAGTGGAAATTATTCTTTTACAGAAAAAGAGCTTCACAAGATAAGGGAAGCAGGAATCCCGGTTTCCTTTGATTTTTCTGATGATTCCACAGAAGAATATTATAAACAGATCGCACCGGATGTGACCTACGCTTTCTGTTCTTTTGACGGAACTGATGAGGAAGCAGAAGACCATCTGAAAAAAATTACATCCATGGGACCGAAACTTGCCATGGCATCCAGGGGTGCAAAGGGCTGTATCCTTTATGACGGACAGGAGTTTTTTGCACAGAAGGCAGCGCCTCTCGAGAAGGTGAAAGATACGCTGGGTGCCGGAGATTCCCTGATCGCTTCTTTCCTTACAGGATATATCGGAAGAGCAAAAAGTGGCGTGGAGCACAGGCAGGCTGTAAAAGAAAGCCTTGAGGAAGCAGCAGTCTTTGCATCAGGAATCTGTGGCATGGAGGGTGCTTTCGGATACGGAAAAAAATACGAATAAGAAGGGAAAGAGTACAATGAAACAGAAAAAAAGATCAAATGCGCTGCTGTGTTTTCTTCTTTGTGCGGTAATGGTGGTCCCGGTTCTTGTGGGAAGCATCTGTACAGTGAAGGCAGCAGAGCAGCAGACCATCATTATAGGTACTAATGCAGAATATTCTCCGTTTGAGTATCTGGATGAAGATGGAAATATTACAGGCTTTGACTATGATCTTCTCACAGCAATTGCTGAAGAGGAAAATGTAAAGCTGGAATGGAAGGATATGCCTTTTGATTCCCTGATGGGTTCCATGGAAGCCGGCGATGTACAGGTGATCGCTGCAGGTATCGGACCTACAGAGGACAGAAAAAAGAGTGTTGATTTTTCAGATGTTTATTACACAGGAACACAATGTATTATCAGCCGTAAGGATAATCCCATCAAGGATTTTGAGGAAATGTCCGGAAAGACAGTTGCAGTTCTTGAGGGTGCCCAGAGTGATATGATCGCATCCGGAGAAACTACAGACTACGGTGAGGTCAGGGATGCAAAAGTAAAACGTTTTAAAAACGCTTCCAGTGCAGTTATGGAGCTGAAAAACGGTGGTGCGGATGCAGTTCTTATTGATAATATCATGGCTGAGATCTACTGCAAACAGAATTCAGATCTTCAGTATGAGTCTGTTCCAAGTACAGCAGAGGATACTGTTTTCTGTATCCAGAAAGGCAATACAGAGCTCATTCAGATCATTAATGACGGACTTGCAAAGGTGAAGAAATCCGGTCTTTATGATGATCTTTATCAGAAATATTTTGTGGATACAGTAGCAGACAGTGAGGATGTTTCCGGTGTTGGGGAAACAGATGGTTTTCTGGCACTTTTAAGCTTTATCTTCCTTCAGGATAACCGCTGGAAATTCTATGTAAACGGACTTGGTATCACACTTCTTGTGTCTCTGCTTTCTGTGATCGTAGGTATCCTCATCGGTCTTGTAGTTGCACTGGTACGTCTCGGTGCGGCAAAGAAAGGCAGAAGAACTGTTCTCTCCACCATTGCGGATATTTATGTTGATGTGATCCGTGGAACACCATCTGTACTTCAGTTGATGATCATTTATTTTGCAGTATTCCACAGCAGACTGGGATATGTGGCGGCAGTTGTAAGTTTTGGCATCAACAGTGGTGCTTATGTTTCCGAGGTTATCCGTGGCGGTATCCTTTCTGTTGATAAGGGACAGTCTGAGGCAGGACGTTCTCTTGGACTTGGTTATAAAGATACCATGCGTTTTATCATTATCCCCCAGGCTGTCAAGACTATTCTTCCGGCAATGGGTAATGAGTTCATCCAGTTGATCAAGGAGACCTCGATACTGGGTTATGTGGGAATCATGGATCTGACAAAAGCGGCAAGTTATGTTTCTTCCCGTACCTACCAGATGTTCATTCCTCTGATCGTTGCAGGTATCATGTATTATCTGATCGTAAAAGTATTAAGTATCCTGCTGAAGAGATTTGAAAGGAGACTGAGAGAAAGTGATTGATGTTAAAAATCTGAAAAAGTCCTTCGGGGACGTACATGTATTAAAAGGGATCAGTACACATGTTGACAAGGGAGAGTGTATCTGTATCATCGGTCCGTCAGGCTCCGGAAAATCAACCTTTCTCCGCTGCCTGAACCTTCTGGAAAAACCGGAGGAAGGTGAGATCACAGTAAATGGCCAGGAGATCCTGGATACGAAGCTGGATGTTGATAAATTCAGGGAAAATGTGGGAATGGTCTTCCAGCATTTTAATCTGTTTCCAAATATGACAGTGTTAAAGAACATCACCCTTGCGCCGGTACGCCTTGGCAAATGGAAAGCAGCGGAAGCTGACCAGAAAGCAAGGGCTCTTCTGAAAAGAGTCGGCCTTGAAGAAAAAGCCGATGTCTATCCCGGAAAGCTTTCCGGCGGACAGAAGCAGAGGGTTGCCATCGCAAGAGCACTGGCAATGAACCCGCAGGTGCTGCTGTTCGATGAGCCAACATCAGCTCTTGACCCGGAGATGGTAGGGGAAGTTCTTGAGGTTATGAAAGAGCTTGCAAAAGAAGGAATGACCATGCTGGTTGTTACCCATGAGATGGGATTTGCACGGGAAGTCAGTGACAGGGTGCTGTTTATGGATGATGGGGTGATTCTTGAGGACAGAAAGCCGGAAGAACTCTTTGGGGATCCTCGAGAGGAAAGGACGAGGGAGTTTCTTTCTAAAGTATTGTAGGGTTTTTTGTGAAAAAGGTTCTACTTTAAAAAAGTGGGGAAATTTGCGGGGAGGGGAGGCACTCGGAGTTGCGAAAGGCCGTTTCCCCTCCCCACACCCCACCCCTCTGGCCCCGCCTTTTTGAAGAGTGCTGCGTTGTGGAATAGATGAAATTGTCGGCTTGGTGCTGTATGCTGCTGTATTGGTGGTATGCAGGCTGAGCCGATTTTTTGTCCCACCGGACAGTAAAGCGGCCCGCGCAGCGGGCCTGTTCCCTGATGCTAATGGGAGCATAAGATAATAATCAGTGGAAGCCTGAGTCATAAATAAGATAATAATCAGTGGAAGTGTGAGTCGTGGATATGACAACAGTCAGTGAAGATTTACGCCAGTGATACGACAACCGCCAGGAACAGGTCTGCTACGCAGACCGCCTTCCGTCCGGTGCACACCATCGGCACAGCCAATACCGAAGCATACAGGCATTTGCCAATACACTCCTCCATACCACAGCGCAGAACAGCGACGTGCCCGGAAAGGGGGAGCGCGAGGGGGAAAAACGGGCTTCGTAACTCCGAGTGCTTTCCCCCTCGCAAACCTGCCCACTGTCCCAGTGTCCCCCGGAAAGGGAAAAGCCCACTGTCCCAGTGTCCCCCGGAAAGGGAAAAGCCCACTGCCCCAGTGTCCCCCCGAAAGGAAAAAGCCCTCCGCCAGGAGCGTCCGTCAGACGCCCGACATTGTACAATATCTGGTACAATTTTATCATTAATTTTATCAATAATACATTCCCTTGTATATTATAAAGAACATACATCCAATCTGTTGACTTTAAAATCTGAATCTGTTATCTTATGGTCGTCATGAGAAATGTTATATATTACTAACTGCGCGGACAGTGAACGAAATATTGAGACAACAGGAAAGGATGTGTAACAAATTGGCAAAAGTTGATTTTGAGCAGTGGAACGGTTTTAAGGGTGAGCGTTGGAAAGAGAAGATCGATGTTCGTAATTTCATCGGTATGAACTATACACCATATGATGGAGATGCTTCCTTCCTGGAAGAGCCAACAGAGGCAACAGACAAACTCTGGGGCAAACTTCAGGAGCTTCAGAAAGAGGAGCGTGCAAAAGGCGGCGTTCTTGATATGGAGACAGAGGTAGTTACAGGTATCACAGCATATGGACCTGGATACATCGATGAGGAGCTCAAGGATCTTGAGCAGGTTGTAGGTCTTCAGACAGACAAACCTCTGAAACGTGCTTTCATGCCATACGGCGGAATCAAAATGGCAGAGCAGGCATGTGAGACTTATGGATACCATGTAAGCGACAAGATCAAAGATGTTTTCAACAACTATGAGTTCAAAACACATAACCAGGGTGTATTCGATATCTACACACCGGAGATGAAGAGAGCACGCCATAACAAGATCCTTACAGGACTTCCGGATACTTACGGACGTGGACGTATCGTAGGTGACTACAGACGAGTAGCTCTTTACGGAATCGATCACCTGATCGCATGCAAGGAGAGAGATTTTGCAGCATGCGACCGTCAGGGTATGAGACGTTATGATTTCCAGCTTCGTGAGGAGATCGCAGATCAGATTCGCGCTCTGAAGAAGATGAAAGAAATGGCTCAGATCTATGGCTTTGATATTTCCCAGCCGGCTAAGAATGCAAAGGAAGCATTCCAGTGGCTGTACTTCGGATATCTTGCAGCGATCAAGACTCAGAACGGAGCTGCAATGAGTGTTGGACGTATCTCCACATTCCTTGATATCTATATTGAGAGAGACCTTGAGAACGGAACTCTTACAGAGAAAGAGGCACAGGAGCTTGTTGACCATATCGTAATGAAATTCCGTATGGTTAAATTCGCTCGTATCCCGTCTTACAACCAGCTTTTCTCCGGTGACCCGGTATGGGCAACTCTGGAAGTAGCAGGTATGGGACAGGACGGACGTTCCATGGTAACAAAGAACGACTATCGTTTCCTTCATACACTTGAGGATATGGGACCGGCTCCGGAGCCGAACCTTACAGTTCTCTACTCTTCAAGACTGCCTGAGAACTTTAAGAAATATGCAGCAGACATCTCTGTTACAACAAGTTCCATCCAGTATGAGAACGATGATGTTATGCGTCCTGTATGGGGCGATGACTACAGCATCTGCTGCTGTGTATCTGCCACAGAGACAGGTAAAGAGATGCAGTTCTTCGGTGCTCGTGCCAACCTTGCAAAATGCCTCCTTTACGCGATCAACGGTGGTGTTGATGAGAAGACAAAACAGCAGGTAGGACCTCAGTACCAGCCGATCACTTCCGAGTACCTTGATTATGACGAAGTAATCGCCAAATACGATCAGATGATGGACTGGCTTGCACATCTGTATGTGGGAACACTGAACATGATCCACTACATGCATGATAAATACTACTATGAGGCAGCCGAGATGGCACTTATCGATACAAAGGTTGACCGTTCCTTTGCAACAGGTATCGCCGGATTCTCACACGTAGTAGATTCCCTTTCCGCTATCAAATATGCAAAAGTAAAAGCGATCCGTGACGAGGACGGAATCACAACAGACTTCCAGGTTGAGGGTGACTTCCCACGTTATGGTAACGATGATGACAGAGCAGATGAGATCGCAACAACTCTGCTTTCTACATTCCTTGAGAAGCTGAAACACATCCATACCTATCGTGATTCCAAGCCAACCACATCCATCCTTACCATCACATCCAACGTTGTTTATGGTAAAGCTACAGGATCTCTTCCGGACGGAAGAAAAGCCGGCGAGCCTCTGGCACCTGGAGCAAACCCGTCTTACGGCGCAGAGCAGAACGGACTTCTTGCTTCCCTGAACTCTGTTGCAAAGCTTGACTATGAGGATGCCCTTGACGGAATCTCCAATACTCAGACTATCAACCCGGATGCCCTTGGACATTCTGAGGAAGAGCGTACAGAGAACCTTGTAAATGTACTTGACGGATACTTTGACCGTGGTGCACATCACCTCAACGTAAACGTATTCGGTAAAGAGAAACTTATCGATGCTATGGAGCATCCGGAAAAAGAGGAGTATGCAAACTTCACTATCCGTGTTTCCGGATACGCTGTTAAGTTCATCGACCTTACAAGAGAGCAGCAGCTTGACGTTATCGCAAGAACCTGCCACGAAAGGATGTAATAAAAAATATGGACGACCAGAAAAAAATCACTGGCTACGTCCACTCACTGGAGAGCTTCGGCTCTGTTGACGGACCAGGAGTCCGGTATGTGATCTTTTTGAGCGGCTGCGCCATGCGCTGTCAGTTCTGCCACAATCCGGACACCTGGCAAATGAAAACAGGAACGGAGTACACAGCAGATGAGCTGCTTGAAAAAGCCTGTCGATACCGCTCTTACTGGGGAAGTAAGGGCGGTATTACTGTGAGTGGAGGCGAGCCACTGTTACAGATCGATTTCCTCACTGAGCT
>CAKROW010000071.1 GCA_934373235.1 uncultured Blautia sp.
CGTGTAACTTGCAATAAATGCAAAATAAAGCTACGGCATTTTTTGATTTATCCTACAATCTTCCAGTTACTATCCTTATGTAACACAAGTTCATACTGCGATACCTGCATTGTTAAAAAAAGTTTTTATCTGATAATATTTTCATTAAGTAAAGGAGATGTCACAAAATGAAATTATTTATCGGTGATATTATTCAGAAACTAAGAAAAATAAAAGGTCTAACACAAGAACAAGTTACAAATGCTCTTGGAATAACTACTTCTTCGGTGTCAAAATGGGAAACAAACAATACATATCCTGATATTTCATTACTAAGCCCTTTGGCAAGACTTTTAGGAACAGCTGTAGATAATGTGTTTAATTTCAAACAAAAATTATCAGAAGAAGAAATTGACACTCTTTTGAATAGAAGCAAATAACGCTTTGGTATGTCATATTGATCTTTCATTAGTAAAAATATACGAATTATTGAGGATCTTTTTACGATTTTTTAGTATATTTATATTGTAAAAGACAGGCACTTACTAATATTTTCATGTTTCTTCTTTTCTTTATATAAATGTTTTTCCATTATATTCCAAAACTTATTTGCTGATCCGCTCCGCAGGTAACAAATAAGAGCCAACAATCTATAAGTTACAATAACCTATAAATTATCGGCTCTGCGTCTTAGCGTCTGGCTCTTTAATAGTCGTTACATTTCCATGCTTTATATTGATTAAAGTTTCATGCTTGCACTTTGGGCAGAACAAAGGGAAACTTATCAGTTCCGTATCTACCCGTATTTTTGTTCGTGTCTTGTTATTTCAGATGGGCATAATACCCATGATTGTTTCATTACAGAAGGCTCATTCGTTAGTAGTAAATAAGTAGTAAATTGATGTGTTTGTTTCCTTGAAAATGCTGATAGATACTGTGTTTTAGCGGATAATCAGATTTTTATTGTGTTTTTGAATATAAAAAAAACTGTTTTTTACCAGGTTTCAATTTCGAATCAACCGGCTGAGTCGGCGTAAGACTCTCTATTTTGGATTTAGAATCTGGTGGTGTCGGTGCGAGCCACTCCGTTTTTGGTCCGGAATCTGGTGGTATCGGAGGAACTGGCTGAACGTCTGGTGGAGTCACCAGTTCTGGCTTTTGACGCTTCTTTTTTCTCATGATCAGCAGCACTGCCAATATCACTACAGCCAGACCACCTGCAGCAACACATATCCAGATTTGATTTGTCTTCTGTTCAGAACCCTGCTCTACTTGATTCTCAGTCTGTTTCCCGGTCTGTTTTGGATTTTCGTTTTGTGCAGGCTGTTCTGTCTGCGTTTCCGCTGCACTTCCATTATTACCGTAAAAGCTTTAGTCATATTACCATTGATATTGATTTCATGTAATTCTTTTTATGTACAGACATATTTAATTTCTCCAATTTACATATCATAGAAATAAAAACAGGAGGTATCCATGGACATAAATTATGAGGAAATAGGTAAAAGGATTGCCCACCGGAGGAAGGAGCTCGGGCTGAAACAGTCCGAGGTAGAAGAAAAAGCAGATCTCAGTCAGAAATATCTTTCAAATATCGAACGCAGTATTTCTATCCCATCTATTGAGGTAATTATGCGGATAGCTTTAGCTCTGGACACGACACCTGATGAATTTCTTGTCGGAACCCTACGAACCAATGATGCCGAATGGAAAAACGTCAGTGAACAGCTTCGAAATATGACTCCCAGACAGCTATCTCTCGCCAATAATTTCCTGACATGGCTTTCTGAGCAGGATTTATAACTATAAATGAGTGTCCGTATATCAAAGAGACCTTCAACGGATTTGGAAATGCCATTGAATGTCCCGGAAGATACACTCATAAGATTGCCATTTCCAACAACCGGATTCTGTCTGTTACGGAACACCGGGTTTTCTTCTCTGCAAGAGGTAAGAAATCCGTTACTATGGATTCCTGAATAACCGCGGAAAAAAGAATAGTTCTCCCATAGCTGTATCGGCTAACGGTCCGTGTCTTGATACAATTGGAAAGAATCACATTCAGAGCAGTTCTAATCTTTTCAGAACTGCTCTTTTTTCCTGCTCTGAATCTGATACTTTCCTAACGAATTATAGCACAACTACTCAAGGTAAGATAATTATCTGGCCCGGATAAATGATTTCCTCCTGGGAGATTCCGTTTAATTCACAAATTTCCTGTATCTTATCCATACTTCCATACTTTTCTATACTGATCTGATAAATAGTATCTCCCGGACGGATCACATAGGTCTCATGAACAGAATCACCGGCACTGCTCTGTGCCTGCTCTCCGTTTTCTTCTTTTTCCATTCTTTCTCTTCTCTTTGCTTTGCGTATATCCGACTCCTCCTTGTAAATATCTGATGTCTGCTTCTCTGATCCCGCTGATGTGGATTTTGCATTTTCCGATGAACTGTTTTCATCTGTCTGCTGAGTCGTTTTCTGATCCGAATCTTTCTGTTTTGATTTTATTTGATCTGATTTTTTCTGATCTGAATTTTTCGTATCTGAAGTCTGTTCAGTTCCACCAAAACTGTCCTTCTGCTGTTCCCCGGTGTTTTCTGAGTTCTGTCCGTTTTCTTTTCCTGAAGATTTTGTTTCTGTACTTTGCTGCATTTTTACTGTTTCTGTTTTCTGACCATCCTCTCGCTTCTCCGCTGTTCCTGACACAGCAGGCGTAACCGGTCTTTCCCGTTCGGGTTCTGTTGTCACTGCTGTATTTACAGACACCGGCCTGCTCCCCTCTGTTTCCGTCCGGATCCCTCTGTAATCTCCATAAAAATTCACCCCTACTGCAAGCACAGCAATTGCCAGGCAGGCTGTGGCTGCATAAGAAAAAACGGAAGTTTTTCCCTCCGTTTCCTCCTGTGTTTCCTCTTTGTTTTTACCTCGTATGATCTTACGAAAACTTTTTACTGCCTTATCGTCCGCCTCCTCAGTAACAGGTATCTGCATTTCCTGCTTCTTGTCGATCATATAGGCCTGCATCTCTGTATTTTTTTCATAATATATATAATACCCTTCAAGTTTTATCATGGAACCACTGTCATACCGGTAAAAACCCTCTTCCTTCTCTGCCGGGTCCATAAGCATCAGCACCTTCTCAATGCCAAAATGCCGCAGATGGATCTTTGCCAGAAGCTCCCCTGTATCTCCACGAACCTGTGCCGGTGCAAAATACCATCCTACAATATCCTGATCCGGAAAGTATTCATCTTTTGTCTCATGAACTTTTTTCCATACTTTTTCCGAAAAATCCAGATGTTCTCTGGACAGCTCCATCCCTTCTGCCAGCAATGCGCCCTTAATAAAAATATACGCGGTTCCCTGTATCCATCGCGTATTTCCCGTAAGTATGGCCGCCTGTCCTTCCCTATCCTCCTTTATTTCCCCTGCTATTCCGTTCAGAAATGTATATACATAATCCTCCATGTAAATTCTGTGATTTTCAGCCACAAGTCCGATCTGCCTTACATTTCTCGGCAGTGCCAACTGATCATCTGAATGTTCTGTCCCGGGTTTTTCCTCTTTATAAATGACCTCTATCATGTCCTATCACCCCTTCCGCAACAGCATAGCATATGGAAAACGCAGAATTTAGCATTTTATAAGAGACCTTTCCAAGAATTTAGCGACATATTTTGCATACTGCATAAATTTTCCTTATACGGGATAAAATGAAAAGAAAAACGAATCGAGGTTCACCATGACTTTTTATATTGATCCTGACACACCGGATCCCTCCGGAGAATTTGCAAGACTTCTGAAAAAATGTATTTTTCATTATCCTGCCTCCTGGTCTGAGATTGTCTTTCTGTGTATTGGCAGCGACCGGATGACCGGTGACTGCCTTGGCCCTTACATTGGTTATCAGCTAAAACAACTGGAATCTGCAGATATTTCTGTGTATGGTACCATTTTCCACCCGGTTCATGCCCTTAATCTGGAAAAAACCGCTTCCGGGATCAGGCGACGCCACCCGGAAGCACTGGTTATTGCAATTGATGCTGCACTTGGAGAAAAGCACCAGCTTGGCTACATCACCCTGGCAGACAGCCCCCTTCATCCAGGATCCGGTGTCCACAAAGCTCTTCCACCAGTGGGCCATATCCACATCACCGGAATCGTAAATCTTTCCGGTGCCCTGGAGCAACTGACTCTCCAGACCACCAGGCTTTCTCATGTGGTTCATCTGGCAAATATCATCACCGACGGAATACAGCTCCTTTTTACACAGAAAATAACCCAAAAAAGGGACAGTACTGCAGACATCTGTCCGCAATACTGTCCCAAAGTCCAGGCCTGCACAGCCTGTACGGATTATTTAACGAAATCTTTGATCTGAGCGTAGATACCCTCTGCATCAAGACCATATTTATGAAGAAGCTCTGCAGCCGGACCGGACTCTCCGAATACATCGTTGATTCCGATACGTTTAACCGGTACAGGAGCCTTCTCAGCCAGGCACTCGCATACTGCACCGCCAAGACCACCAATGATGGAATGTTCCTCAACAGTTACAACCTTGCCTGTCTCCTTTGCAGATGCAACAACAAGCTCCTCATCCAGAGGTTTGATAGTATGGATATTGATAACCTTCGCATCGATTCCCTCTGCAGCAAGCTTCTCAGCCGCTTCAAGGGTAGGTGCAACACAAAGTCCGTTGGCGATAATGGTAAGATCTTTACCCTCGCGGAGAACAATACCCTTGCCCAATTCAAATTTGTAATCTGGTCTGTCATTGATAACCGGAACTGCAAGACGGCCAAATCTCATGTATACAGGTCCCTGATGCTCATAAGCAGCCTCAACCATAGCCTTGGCCTCAATGTCATCAGAAGGGCTTGCAACAACCATGCCAGGGATCACCCTCATAAGAGCAAAATCCTCAAGGCACTGATGTGTGGCACCATCCTCACCTACGGAAATACCGCCGTGAGTTGCTCCGATCTTCACATTCAGCTTGGGATATCCAACAGAGTTACGAACCTGCTCGTAGGCACGTCCTGCTGCAAACATTGCAAATGTACTTGCAAAAGGAACCTTGCCTGTAGCAGCGATTCCTGCTGCAATACCGATCATGTTACACTCAGCGATACCGCAGTCAATATGACGCTCCGGAAATTCTTTTTTGAAGATGCCTGTCTGTGTAGCTGCAGCAAGGTCAGCGTCCAGAACGATAAGATCCTCGTGTTTTTTGCCTAATTCTACAAGGGCATTGCCGTAGCTTGCTCTTGTTGCGATTTTCTTTACTTCTGACATAACGCTTCACCTACCTTCTCCAGATCTTCCATTGCCTGTGCATACTGCTCGTCATTAGGAGCTTTGCCGTGCCAGCCTACTGCATTCTCCATGTAGGATACGCCCTTGCCTTTTACAGTCTTCATGATGATGGCTGTCGGCACACCCTTGGTAGCTCTTGCCTCATCAAAGGCAGCTTTAAGCTGATCCATGTCGTTGCCATCAGCAACATTGATCACATGGAAATTGAAAGCTTCAAACTTCTTGTCAATAGGATACGGAGAGCATACATCTGCAATATCGCCATCGATCTGAAGTCCGTTATTGTCAACGATCACTACCAGGTTGTCCAGCTTACGGAAGCCTGCAAACATAGCTGCCTCCCATACCTGTCCCTCCTCGATCTCGCCATCACCGAGAAGTGTATATACACGATAATCGTCATTACTCAGTTTGGCAGAAAGAGCCATTCCAACTGCTGCAGAAATTCCCTGACCAAGAGAACCGCTGGACATATCAACACCCGGAATATGCTTCATATCCGGATGTCCCTGAAGATAGGAGCCAAGATGACGAAGTGTTTTAAGGTCTTCTTTCGGGAAGTATCCTCTCTCTGCAAGTACAGAGTAGAGACCCGGAGCAGTATGTCCCTTGGAAAGGACAAAACGGTCACGGTCAGCCTTCTTTGGATCCTTCGGGTCAATATTCATCTCCTCAAAATACAAGTAGGTAAACACGTCTGCTGCAGAAAGAGATCCGCCCGGATGGCCGGCCTTTGCTGCATGGACTGCTGTTACGATATCCTTGCGGACTTCATTCGCAACTTTCTGAAGTTCTAACTTATCCATGTTATAAATTTCTCCTTTTTAAGTGCTCTGCTGTCACTTTCTGTTATTCACCAAATACTGCCTTGTAGTCAGCCTGGAATTTGGCAATACCTGCATCTGTCAGCGGATGGTGTGTCATCTGCTCAAGTACCTTAAACGGTACAGTAGCGATATCAGCACCTGCAAGTGCGCATGCTGTTACATGCATTGGATGACGAACGCTTGCTGCGATGATCTCTGTCGGGATATCTGCAACTGCGAACATATCAGCGATCTGCTCGATCAGCTCAACGCCATCTGTGGAGATATCATCCAGTCTCCCAAGGAACGGAGATACATATGTAGCACCTGCTCTTGCTGCAAGAAGTGCCTGGTTAGCTGAGAAGATCAGTGTAACATTTGTCTTGATTCCCTCAGAAGCAAGAACCTTAACTGCCTTAAGGCCTTCTGTTGTCATCGGGATCTTAACTACCATGTTCGGATGGATCGCTGCGATTTCACGTCCCTCACGGATCATTCCCTCAGCATCTGTTGTAGTAGCCTTAACCTCACCACTGATCGGTCCGTCAACGATTGTTGTGATCTCTTTGATAACTTCGTTGAAGTCTCTTCCCTCTTTTGCGATCAGGGACGGGTTGGTTGTAACACCACAGATGATTCCCATGTCATTAGCTTCTTTGATATCCTCTACTTTGGCTGTGTCAATAAAAAATTTCATTGTTCTTTCCTCCTGTTTACGTTCGTTCTGAATTCTTGATGACTTCATTATAACAGACATGAAACAGGGGTCAAGTGGTCTTTAAATTATTAATAAATATTTCATTAATAATTTCTATTTTTATTAATTAAACCTGACATATTATTCACACATCCGGTACTTCTTTCTGGCAGACTGTATCTGCAACCCCTTTATCACAGGCTGTTTTTGCAGATTTTCAGTATTGGTGTTTTTTCTTATTCTTTCCAAAAATATTATTAATAATTTTGACGCTGTTATTTATTTTTCTGTTCCGGTGAACTGCTTCTGTCCACTTTTGCATACCCGGTTGTACGACGCACGATCAGCTTGGGCGTATACTCAATATTGTACAGGCTGGCAGGCTGGGCATCCAGGGAAAATTTGTCACTCATGTCAATCTTGCGGATGACAATATCACAGGCATCCCTGCCTTTAAGTGCAACAAAATGATCAATAGTCGTAAGGGAGATCCTTCTGATCCCGGAATAAAAAATATTGTCACAGCCAATGACAGACACATCTCTCGGAATGTGAAGCCTGGCCTCATGGAGAGCGTCAATAGCTCCAATCGCCATCATGTCATTCTGTCCTGCCACTGCCGTGAATTTCCTTCCTTCACGGAGAAGCTCCATTGTCAGTTCATACCCCATGGAATATTCCGAATCCATTCTGGGGATCTTCCTGTCTATGGATTCATCTGCCGCCTTGATGATCACATGGTCTTTTTTTCCCTCTTTCTCAAACTCCCTGACAAAACCGTCCACACGCTTGGACCTCTGCCACTGGCGTCTGGTAAGAGGAGGTGTGATAAATGCCACATCCGTATGGCCAAGATCAAGAAGATGTCTTGCCATCAGCCGTCCCACTACGGTATTGTCCTGGTTGATAGCATCCACTGTGGTAGTCTTTTCTTTGTTGCTGATGATCACCAGCGGGATTTCTCCTGCGATCTTTTCCACCTGTTTCTGAAAATCAGGATGAGGATTACAGGTGTAGATGATTCCTCCCGGACACAGTGTCTGCATCATCTTAAGGTATTTTTCCTCAAGTCCTGCATCTCTCTGGGTATTGCAGATGAATACGCCATAGCCCTGTTCATTGGCCACAGATTCAATCCCCTGCAAAAGCAGTACATAATAGGGACTGGTAAGTGTGGGACAGAAAACCACGATCAGTTTCTCCCTTCTGCTTCCCTTATGCTTTCTTCTGCCCGGAAGCTCATAACCAAGCTCCCTTGCAGCCTGCTCTACCCGTTCCACTGTCTCCCTGGAAAAAGAAACGTTGTACTTCCTGTTAAGGACCATGGAAACCGTTGCCTGGGAAACTCCGGCCTTCTCTGCCACATCTGAGGAAGTGGGTCTTTTTTTCGTCAACGGCTCCACCTCCTTTCAGAGCTCAACACGGCCCTCAAGAGCACGCAGCAATGTCACTTCATCAATATATTCAAGGTCACCGCCCACCGGTACTCCGCTGGCGATACGGCTCACCCTGATCCCTGTAGGCTTGATCAGCTTGCTGATATACATGGCTGTAGTCTCGCCTTCCAGACTTGAATTGGTGGCTACGATCACTTCCTGTACATCTCCCTGAAGCCGCTGCATAAGTTCTTTAAGCTTTATGTCATCCGGCCCGATCCCCAGCATAGGGGATATCGCACCGTGAAGGACATGATATACACCGTCAAACTTGCCTGTTTTTTCGTAGGCTGCCAGATCCCTTGTGTTCTCCACCACCATGATGGTACTGTGATCACGTTTGGGATTGGCGCAGATCGGACAAAGCTCTCTGTCTGTAAGGGTATAGCAGCACTTGCAGTACCGGACATTTTCCCTTGCGCCGGTAATGGAGGAAGTAAGCTGTTCGACCTGGTCCTTCGGCATATTCATGATATGAAAGGCAAGACGCTGGGCTGATTTTGCCCCGATTCCCGGCAGATGGGAAAGCTGTTCGATCAGTTTGTTGATATGTGTGCTATAGTATTCCATCAGAATGGAAGGCCTCCTCCAAGGCCGCCAAGACCGCCTGTAAGTTTGGACATTACTGCTGCTGACTCTGTCTCCACCTTGCGAAGAGCCTCATTTGTAGCGGCCGCGATCATATCCTCAAGCATCTCGATATCATCCGGATCTACTGCTTCCTCCGCAAGCTTCACTTTTGTCACTTCACGTTTGCCGGAGATAGTAACCTCTACAGCTCCGCCACCTGCTGTTGCTGTAAATTCTTTCTCCTCCAGGGCCTTCTGGTTCTCCTCCATCTGGCGCTGCATTTTCTGCGCCTGTTTCATAAGATTATTCATGTTACCCGGCATACCCATTCCCGGGAATCCACCTCTTTTTGCCATAATATGTTCCTCCTGATAAAAAACTATTCTTCTTCAACAACAATATCCATATGGATATTCTGGCGGATCGCTTCATCCACCGTAATCTGTGAAAGGTTTGTATGCTGGTGCTGATCTGCAACGATCATACGCACCTCCACACTTTTGCCCGTCTGGGCTATGATAATATCCTGAAGCTCCTTCTGTGCTTCCGGGTTATCCACGTAATTCTGTCCCAGGAAATCCTGAAACTCCACATAAAGTACAGGTTCTCCTGTCTCTCCGTTATATTTGGGCACAGCTCTCTGAAGTGTCTGTTTAAAAACACCGCTTGTCTGGCCCACAATGGTACGCCAGCCTGCAACTACCTTCTGAAGATCCCCGGGTGCCGCTTTGGCCGGAGCCTGCTGCACGGGAACTCCCGGCCCTGCCATTCCGGCTTCTCTCACAGACTTATCTCCCTCACGGACAATAACCTGCTGCACAGGACGTTCCTCTATTTTCTGCTCCAGGATACGTATCCTGTCAAGAACAGAGTCCAGATTCACTTCCATAGCCGGCCTGCACAGCTTGATAAGGGCGATCTCCACAAGCACACGCTTCTGGGTTGCATATCTCAGTTGATTGGACAGATCTGAAAAGATCCTGATATAGCGCATCAGGGTATCCACATCTGTCATCTCGCTTTCCTCTCTGAGAAGCTTAAGATTCTCTGAAGATACATCAATGGCTTCCTCCGGATTCTCTGAGGTTTTTACAAGGAGAAGATTTCGCATATACCATGTAAAATCTCCCACAAACTGGCCTAACTCCCTGCCTCCGGTGATCAGCTCCTCCAGCACATGGATGGAACCTGTCACATCTCCGGAAAGCACTTTTCTCAGAAGCTTGCTGAACACTTCTGTATCAACAGCTCCCAGAACTTCAAGGACCCTGTCATAGGTAAGTACCTGCCCCAGGTAAAAAGAAATACACTGATCCAGAAGGCTTAATGCATCTCGCATGGATCCGTCACCTTTTTTTGCCACATAACGCACTGCCTTCTCCTCGGCCTCCACCCCCTCTGCCTTAAGAAGTTCTGAAAGCCTGGCAGCTATGGTGTCAATGGAGATCCTGTGAAAATCATATCGCTGACACCTGGACAGGATAGTGATCGGAATCTTGTGTGCCTCTGTTGTGGCAAGTATGAAGATCACGTAGGACGGCGGTTCTTCCAGAGTTTTCAGAAGGGCATTGAACGCTCCCGTGGAAAGCATATGCACCTCATCAATAATATAAACCTTGTATTTACCCTCTGTGGGACGGTATGCCACCTCCTCCCGGATCTCACGGATGTTATCCACGCCGTTGTTGGATGCGGCATCGATCTCAATAACATTCATGGCTGTTCCGGCCTGGATGGCCTTACACATGGCACACTGATTACATGGGCTTCCGTTGACAGGATGCTCACAGTTCACTGCCTTGGCAAGGATCTTCGCCACAGTTGTCTTACCGGTACCTCTCGTTCCGCAGAACAGGTACGCATGGCCGATACGGTTGGCGTTGATCTGGTTGGTCAGTGTGGTAACAATATGATCCTGTCCTTTCACATCGTCGAAATTATCCGGACGAAATTTACGGTACAGAGCAGTATAGCTCATAAAACACCTCTTCCTATCGCCACAGTCGCCGCGGAAATTTTCCCGCGGCGGCCTGATTCAGTATTTTAATCGCCAAAGCTGATTCCGATCTGTTTGGCTGCTTTTACAAGCTGATCCTTCGGCGATACCATCTTCAGCTTGCCTGCACATTCTTCAAGGGGAACTCTCTTGATCTTGCCGTTTACGACACCGATCATAATGCCATATTCACCATCCATGATAGCCTGCGCCGCTCCTGCTCCGATCCTTGTGGAAAGAACGCGGTCATATGCACACGGCTCTCCGCCTCGCTGCATATGTCCCGGAACTGTGATACGCACCTCGTTTCCGTTCACCTGCTGGATCTGATCTGCAATCTCGTAAGAAACGGACGGATACTTCTTGGATCTCTCTGCAAGCTTCTCCTTGTATTTTTTCTTGGGAAGCTCTGCATCTTCTTTGGAAATGGCTCCTTCCGCAACAGCAAGAATGGTAAAACGCTTGCCTGCCTTGCTTCGTTTATTGATGGCTTCCACTACCTTGCTGATATCATAGGGGATCTCCGGGATCAGGATGATATCTGCACCGCCTGCAACACCTGCGTTAAGTGTAAGGCTTCCTACCTTGTGGCCCATGACCTCCACGATAAACACACGTCCATGGGATGCCGCTGTGGTATGGATGCAGTCAATGGCATTGGTTGCGATCTCCAGAGCACTCTGGAAGCCAAAGGTCATATCTGTTCCCCAGATATCATTGTCAATGGTCTTGGGAAGGTGAATGATATTCAGCCCCTCTTCCCGGAGGAGATTGGCTGTTTTCTGGGTTCCGTTTCCACCCAGGATCACAAGACAGTCAAGGCACAGCTTGTAGTAAGTCTGCTTCATGGCTTCAACCTTATCAAGGCCCTTCTCATCCGGCACTCTCATAAGTTTGAACGGCTGTCTGGATGTTCCCAGGATCGTACCGCCCTGTGTGAGGATCCCGGAAAAATCCTTGGATGTGAGCATACGGTATTTTCCATAGATCAGTCCCTTGTATCCATCATCAAAACCATATACCTCAAGGTCTTCAACGCTGTTGCTCAGGCCCTTTACCACACCTCTCATTGTTGCGTTCAGTGCCTGACAGTCGCCACCGCTGGTCAGCAGTCCGATTCTTTTAATCATAGCGTCCTCCATTCTGCGCTCTTTTATGTGCACAATTTATTTCTCTTTTCAGAGTGTATTACATTACTGGATATCAGAGTCAAAAATATTTTGCCCCTAATGTTATTATTATAATGCATTTTTTCTTTTCAGACAATAGATAAAAATGATACGTACCTGCAAAAGGCTTTCCATGTCCAGGGTTCTTTTTTTCGTGGATATATTGACAAGCCGGGGAAAATACTCTATAATTAAATTCCGCGCAGCCGGGGAGATAGCGGTGCCCTGTACCTGCAATCCGCTACAGCAGGGGTGATGCCAAT
>CAKROW010000072.1 GCA_934373235.1 uncultured Blautia sp.
TCCTCCTGGCTGCTGGTCACATCCAGGATATCGTCCTGGATCTGAAATGCCAGTCCTATATCCGAGGCTGCCTGCCTGATAACAAGAAGCTCCTGTTCATCCGCTCCTGCCAGAACCGCACCGGTCATCATAGATGCTTCTATAAGTGCAGAGGTTTTGTTCTCATAAATATAATCCAGCATCTCCCTGGAAAGAGGTTTGCCGTCATTTTCCACATCAACGCTCTGGCCTCCTAACATTCCGTTAAGCCCTGTCCGGTCAGACATGATCCTCATAGCCTTTATTACACGTTCCTTATCCTCAGTCATGGAAAAAGACATGAGCATCACTTCATAGGCACGGTTTAAAAGTGCCACTCCGCTTAACACACCCATGGCTTCACCGTACACCTTATGTGTGGTCAGTCTTCCTCTTCTGTAATCATCATTATCCAGTGCCGGAAGATCATCATGGATAAGAGAATGTGTATGTATCATTTCCATAGCTGCCATAAAAGGCTCACATAATTCTCCCTGTCCGCCAAAAAGGCGGTATGTCTCTCCTATGAACACAGGGCGCAGTCTTTTGCCCCCTGCCAGCATACTGTAGTTCATCGCCTTTGCCATGGTCTTTGCAAAGCCGGTCTCTTCCGGAAGATATTTCCGGATCACCTGCTCTGCATGATCTGTTCTCATTTTCAGTTCATTCTTAAAATTCACGAAATGTCCCATCCTCATTCATCTGGAGCATTTTTTTCTCCACTGTATCCAGTTTGTCGCTGCAGTATTTCAAAAGCTCCATTCCCTGTCTGTAAAAACGGAAAGATTCCTCCAGAGTGGTGTCCTTATCCTCCAGCTTCTGCGCCAGAACATCCAACTGGCCAAAAGCCTCCTCTACGGATCTCTCCTTATTTTCTTCTGTCCCGGTCATCCTATCTGTCTTCCCTTCTGATATGATCTGCAACTGCCTCTATGGTTCCGTCTGTCACTGCAATAAAAAGGCGGTCTCCCGGCTGCACCTGTGAGGCTTTTGTCACTGTATGTCCGTCACTGTCGGACACATAGGCATAACCGCTGTTCAGCCTTCCAAGAGGCGAAAGCCCCTGAAACCGCTGGATCCATACAGCCAGCTCATGTCTGTATGCCTCCAGTTTCCCTGACATAAGTCTTTCAAGGTTCTCCTGCATATCCGAAAGATACTGCCTGTTCTCCCTTAATCTGCTTTCGGGGCTTAAATACTCAAACCTGGTCTCAAGAGATGCAAGCCTGGTACGGTAAAGCTGTATCCTGGCTTCCATGGCGCGGTCATACCGGTTCCTGTAGCTTTTCAGAGTCTCAGCCACAGCTCTTCTGTCTGTCACTGCCAGTTCTGCAGCCGCTGAAGGTGTAGGAGCACGAAGATCTGCAACAAAGTCAGCAATGGTAAAGTCCGTCTCATGGCCAACTGCCGAAATCACCGGTGTGGCACACTGAAAAATGGCCCTGGCCACAATCTCTTCATTGAAAGCCCACAGATCCTCAATAGATCCACCGCCGCGGCCTACAATGATCACATCCACCCCCGCATCATCCAGCATCCTGATTCCTCTCGCGATGCTCTCTGCCGCTCCTTCTCCCTGTACAAGAGCCGGATAAAGAATGATCTCAAGACCCGGATCACGTCTCAGGGAAATATTACGGATATCCTGTATGGCGGCTCCTGTAGATGCTGTCACAACTCCCAGACGTCGGATAAATCCGGGGATCGGCTGTTTATATTCCTCAGCAAACATCCCCATATCTTCAAGTTCCTGTTTAAGGGCAAGAAAACGCTCATAAAGAGCGCCTGCACCCTCAAGGGTGATCTCCCGGGCATACATCTGATAACGCCCGTCCCTCTCATAAACATCAATAGTGCCTCCAACTACCACATTGTCCCCATCCTTCATACGGAAAGCAAGTCCCCGCCTCTGTCCGGCAAACATGATACAGCTTAAAAGCCCTGTCTCGTCTTTCAGGGAAAAATAAATATGGCCGCTGGTATGATATTTACAGTTGGATACTTCACCCTTAACATAGACCTTTTTCAGGAAATAATCCTGGGTGAACATATTCTTTACATAACGGTTCACCTGGCCTACTGAATAGATATTTTTCATTCTTTCTCCGCTTCATGCTCAGAAGAAGTCTCCGGTACAGCTTCTGCCGGCTCTTCCGCAGAACCCTTCTCTTCCTTCTCAGATGCGATTTTTCCGAGAACTCCATTTACAAAAGATCCGGATGCCTCTCCGCCGAAACGTTTGGCAAGTTCAACTGCCTCATTGATGGCAACCCCTACCGGAACATCCTCGTCCATCTTCATCTCATAGACAGCAAGACGAAGTGCGGTAAGATCCACACGGCTCATTCTCCTGGTCTTCCAGCCATGACTGGCGCTGTTGATACACTCATCGATCTCACTTAAATGCTCTCTTACATGTTCAAATTTCTTCTTCATGTATTCCTGGTCTGCCTCAGAAAGCTCAGGCAGTCCCTCAAAATAAAGAGAAAGCTGTTCTGTCATCTCCTCTTCTGAATTAAACTCTGTCATAAACAGAAGCTTAAATATATGTTCTCTCTGTTCTCTTCTTTTCATTATTTCCTCCTAATGAAAAAAGGAAAGGTTTACTTTCCTTTTTCGTTCTCCATATCCACGCTGGCAATGTGAATATTCACATCTGCCACTTCAAGACCTGTCATATTCTCGATAGCGGATTTCACTCTCTCCTGAACTGTCTTGCTGATCTCGAGGATATTCTTGCCATATTCAATATTCAGTGAAAGGTCAACTGTGACCACACCTTCCAGAACTGTTACATTAACACCCTTGGACAGGTTCTTCTTGCCAAGCTTGCTTACAAGCTCATTGGTAATGTTGCCTGCCATGGAAGCAACTCCGTCAACCTCTGTCGCTGCAAGTCCGGCGATAATGGCAACTACCTCATCAGCGATCTGAACCTCACCGATCCCGCCCAGATCCTGTATCTTATATGTTGTTCTCTTCTCTGCCATGGGAAAACCTCCTACAGATTATTTATTCAGTAAATTTACAGTACCTGCTGAATAGTTATAAATTTGTATATTATTATACCAAAAAATACATAAAAATAAAAGTATTATTTACAGATCCTCTTATTTACTGAACTCGGTCAGTACCAGCTCAGGGTTACGGTCCTCGGTCATACCCACACTCCATGCATTTACAAAGAGAAGCAGCGGATTACCCTTAAGGTCTGTTACTTTCTTCATGTCAGAGGTTCCTGAAATCTTCTCAACATTAACCTCATCCTTGTTTGCGATCCAGCGGATATGCTCATAAGGAAGGTTCTCAAGGCGGATCTCAACATTATATTCGTTTTCCAGTCTGTACTTCAGTACATCAAACTGCAGCACACCTACAACGCCCACTATGATCTCCTCCATACCGGTATTGAACTCCTGGAAGATCTGGATCGCACCCTCCTGGGCGATCTGATTGATACCTTTGACAAACTGTTTTCTCTTCATGGTATCGATCTGGCGCACGCGGGCAAAATGCTCAGGCGCAAACGTAGGGATACCCTCAAAAGCAAATTTTTTCCCAGGTGCACAGATCGTATCACCAATGGAAAAAATACCCGGGTCAAACACACCGATAATATCTCCTGCATAAGCTTCATCTACCACATGGCGGGATTCTGCCATCATCTGCTGTGGCTGAAGGAGACGCATCTTCTTATCCCCCTGCACATGATAAACTTCCTGGGAGGCATCAAATTTACCGGAACAGATACGCATAAATGCGATACGGTCTCTGTGAGCCTTGTTCATATTTGCCTGGATTTTAAATACAAATGCGGAAAAATTATCATCCATAGGATCGATCTCACCACAGTCTGACATTCTCGGAAGCGGTGATGTAGTCATATTCAGGAAATGCTCAAGGAATGTCTCCACACCAAAGTTGGTAAGTGCAGAGCCAAAAAATACCGGAGTAAGCTCACCTTTGCTGACCATTTCCTGGTCAAACTCGGCACTTGCACCGTCAAGAAGTTCGATCTCATCCAGAAGCTGTTCTTTCTGCTCCGGATCCATGACCTCATCTGCACGTACATCCTCAAGAGGGATCTCCTCGATCACGCCCTCCTTGGTTCCTTTCTGGGTATCGGAGAAAGTCAGGATGTTCTTTGTGTTACGGTCATATACACCGCGGAACTTCTTACCGGAACCGATAGGCCAGTTAATGGGACATGTGGCAATTCCCAGCTCCTTCTCGATCTCATCCAGAAGGTCGAAGGTATCATTGGCATCCCTGTCCATCTTGTTAATAAATGTAAAAATAGGAATGTGGCGCATGACACATACCTTAAAAAGCTTCCTTGTCTGGGCCTCAACACCTTTGGAACCATCAATGACCATGACTGCTGAGTCGGCAGCCATCAATGTACGGTAGGTATCCTCCGAGAAATCCTGATGTCCCGGTGTATCCAGGATATTGATACAGTAACCGTCATAGTGGAACTGAAGAACTGATGAAGTTACGGAAATACCTCTCTCCTTCTCGATCTCCATCCAGTCTGACACTGCATGGCGGGCCGTAGCCTTACCTTTAACACTTCCGGCCAGATTGATGGCCCCTCCATACAGCAGAAACTTTTCTGTTAATGTGGTTTTACCGGCATCCGGATGGGAGATGATGGCAAATGTTCTTCTTTTTTCTATTTCTTTCGTATACTTCGACACGTGCAGCCTCCTGTACTTATCACTTCGCATCTGATCATCAGCTTTTCAGATACAAAGCCAAAATTCAATGAACTTAAATCTAAACAACATTACCTATTCTAGTATACACTGGGGTTTGCTGTCAAGGCTGTTTCATCGGTTTCCTCTCCTGCTGTTTCCCCTGTTGCAGATGTATCCTGCACCTCATCGGATACTGTTGTTTCATCATCGATATCTTCCTCTGTTCCGCCTTCCTCCTCCGTGTCCGATACAGCATTTTCTGTTCCGCTTTCTGAAGCTTTATCCTCATTTAAGGGCGTGATCACAATATACTCTGCGGAAACCCCTGTTTTTCTTTTTACGATATCCTCGATCTGGGCTCTTTTTGCATCTTCAAGATCCGCCTGAGGGACAACCACATCGGCGGTTTCTCCTGTGAGATTGACGATTACATTTTCAAAGCCCTTCGCCTCCAGCAGAAGCTCTGCTGCAGCCTCCTTTTCCGCAGTATCAGTCATGGATACCATAGTGTTGACAGCATTTTGTTTTTCGTCATCTCCAATATCCTGATTGTTGATGATGTCCTGAAGATCTGCCTTGTTCCGGGAACGCACCTGTTCCCTGCTTAATCTAGCCCGGGCCGCAAAATCCGATGCCCCTGTAAGTACAGCCTCTCCGGGAGTGGAGGTATCCTGGCTCTCCGCTCCATCCACATCCAGGCTATCTGCCCCGTTCTCATCCAGAAGGGCTGTTTCATCTGTCAGGTCATAATCCACATCATCCAGAATACTGCTGCTGTCCGTGCTCGCCTCCGAGGAGCCGAACCCCAGATCCACATCTGCAAAATTCAGATACCCTGCCACAGCAATGAGGATTGCCAGGGAAGTTATGATTACCTGATTTTTCTTCACGATCTTTTTCACGTTACCTCTCCTTATCTCATCTTTATCACTCTAATTTTATGAGCCTCTATCTGAAATAATGCCATAACTGCCTGACGGATATTCTGGACAGTTACAGCACTGTCCGCACCTTGGGCAGCGATCAGTACCCCGGTAACCTGGATATCTCCAGAAGAACCGGATCCAAAACTGTTCTTTTCCCCGGTGGTCATGATCATCACCTCTGCCATTCCCACCCCCTCTGTCTCTGAAAGGATCTTCTCAAGTCGTGTCTCGATCCGGCTTTTTTCAGCACCTGTGTCTTCTGTGGTCCAGACAGCCTTTTCCCCCACATTTACTGTACTACTTTTTTTCTCCGATACCGGAAGACTGATCACGGTAAGAAGAAGCCCCACCAGAAGGAGAACGCTCCACTGCCGCCACCCCAGCCTCCTCATCTTCTCTTTGAGCTGTGTCCACATCCTTTAAAGCCTCCCTCAGATAGACTTTCTGAAAATCCTCCGCCTCCTGTCTTTTTCTCTCAATCTCTTCCTTCTGGTAATTTATCTCAAAATTTTCCAGCAGCTCTTCGCTCCTGCCCAGAATTGAAAATACAGGAATACTTACCAGCAGCATCAGAAGAAGTCCCATAAAAAGTCTGAAATAGGATTCATATTTTCTGTCAGGCAGAAGGTGAAGCACTGCTGTAAAAAGTATGTGGAAAAACGCCAGGTTTTTCATCCACTGATAAATCTCAAGCTTCATTTTTCCCTCCTTCATACTGCCTGCAGCCCACCTGCCATCAGGATAAGAAGGGTCAGCACACACAGAACCTCCGCTGTAAGAAAGATCCTGAGCAGGATAGCGCAGCCTTCCCCCATAGTTGCAAGACATTCCACCAGCCTTTTATCAGAAACCGGCTGTGCTGCAGCCGCAAGAAAGCGGTAGGAAAGAGAAAGAAGCCCGTAATGGATCACTGGCGCACTTCCTGCCAGAAAAAGAAGGACTACAGCCATCACTCCCAGGCTGTTTCTCACAAGGACAGCCGTTGTCAGTACCAGCTCTGTTACGGAATTCACCGCATTACCTACTCCCGGCAGAGCCCCGGCTGTCCTGCCTACAGCACTTCTTTTCAGACTGTCCATAACCGGCGCTACCAAATTCCGCACGATCTGCAGTCCGGCCACAAGTCCAAGAAGTGACCTTAATCCCCAGCTTATCAGTGTGCGGATCAGTTCTGCCATCTTTCCCAGCATTTCTTCCCTGGACAGATGATTGACAAAGCGGAGCAATATATAAAGATTGGCACCTGGAAGGATCATACTTTCCAGCACCCACTGAAGGAGCCATACAAGAAGGATCACTCCTTCATAAAATACAGTAGCAGAAGCCGCCCCTGATGCTGCGGCAACTGTCATGAAATACACCGGTGACAGCTCCCTCATAAATTCCGTCAGCCATTTAAGCATATTCATAAGAGAAGTCCCAAGGCCGTAAAATTCATTCATCAGCAGGGTGAATATGAGAAGATATACGATATAGAAGCCTGTTTCCCCGATCTGGCGCTGCTCAAATATCCCTGAAAATCCGGAAAAAACCGCAGCAAAGAGAACCAGGATCAGAACCTTCATAAACATTGCCCGTTCATTCCTTATTCTGGAAAAAAGAAGACCGCGCAGAAATTCCTGCACAGTCTTCTTTGAAAGTATCTCTTCCCCGGACATAAGCTTTCCAAATAATTCACCAAGAGAAACACTTTTTTCTCCAAGCAGCTCATCCACCAGCTCCTGCATCCCTGTAAGATCTAATTTTTCTGTTAATATATCTGCGGCCGCCTGATCGGTTCCTTCATCCTCTGTTATCTCCTGTGCACCTGCATCCATGCTCAGGATCAGACAGATCAGAACAGTTATTACCATCAGCCACAGCTTGTGACACCTTTTTATCATCATGAAAGAAATCCCTGAATAGTATCTAACAACGCCAGCAGTACCGGCATACTTAAGACCATCACCGAAAGCCTGCAGAACAGCTCGATCTGCTGACCTGTTGAGGAATATCCTGCATCTTTGCAGATCCCTGATGCAAACTGGCCGATATAAGTAACCCCGATCATTTTTAACAGGGATTCCATATAACTGCCTTCAACAGGAACACATTCCTGAATCCGCTCCAGCGCATCAAATACATACCGGATCTTTCCCACTGCCAGGCTTAAGATCACGAGTCCCACGCTCATGGTGATAAGGCACACATATTCCGGCCTTGTTTCTTTAAGAAAAAAGCCGAGAAGTACCCCTGCCACACCCAGTATCGAAATCCTTATAATATCCATAGCACCTCCGGCATCCGCTGTCTGCTACAGCAAAAACAGCTCCTGAATACTTTCAAACAGCTCATAAATATAAGGTACGATCCAGAACAGGACCACCAGAAGCCCTGAAAGGCTTACAAGAAATGCCTGCTCCTCTCTTCCGCTGTGTTTAAGGATCTGGGAAAGTATGGAGACCAGGATTCCTACTGCCGCAATTTTGAATATAATGCTGACCTCCAAGGTAACCTTCCTTTCTGTCAAACATCTGTCTACATCAGCAGCACTGCCATAAGAATCCCTCCCAGGATTCCCATGCTTCTGTATATTTTTCTTTTGCCGGGAAGCTCTCTTTTGACTGCATCCAGTCTTTCCTCCAGACTGTTCTCATACCGGGTCAGTTCCCTGAGCTGCATGTCCAGATCCAGATATCCCAGATACCGTCCAAGCATGCAGAAATCTTCTTTTACTTTTTCAGGACATCCAAGCTCAGACTGATGGCTTTTTACACTTCTGGCCATGATCTCCTCCAGGGATTCCCCTGTACGCTCCTTCATATATCCTGCCGCATCCCTAAGAAGCATTCCGTAAACTCCCGGAAGCCTTGTCGCAGCACCGCAGAACGCGTCATAAAGAGATGCATTTCCATAACGGATCTCACCTTTCAGGTAACCTGCCATACGAAGCATCTGGTTCAGGCTTTCCAGCTCATCTTCCATTGCCCTGCTTCCGGAAAACCCCAGTCCTGCTCCTGCCACGATTATAAGGACCAGTCCTGCCGCTCTATACATAAATTGTTTCCGTTCTCATCAAAAATCCCTTCCACAATTCCTGCTCTTTCTCTTCTCCCGAGAAAGATATATCTCTGAAAGACCCGTGCCTCCCACAGCTTCTTAAAGAAAGGCTGCATCAGGGTTTCCTTAAGGGATTCCCCGTGTGCCGTGGCGATCAGCCTGCATCCACAGTGGATCACCGATTCCACAGCTTTGAAATCCTCTTCCTTTCCAAGTTCATCCACAGCCACCACCACCGGTGACATGGACCGGATCAACATCTGCATCCCCTCTGCTTTCGGACATCCGTCCAGAATATCTGTACGCATACCCAGATCATTCTGCGGAATCCCCTGATAACATCCTGCAAGCTCACTTCTCTCATCCACCACTCCTACAGTGACGCCGGACATTCCTCCCCAGCCACTGCTCAACTGGCGGATAATATCTCTTAACAAAGTGGTTTTTCCACATCTGGGAGGAGATACGATCAGCGTATGCATGATCTGCTCCCGGTTCTGTATATAAGGCATCACTTCATCTGCGCAGCCTGTGATCTCATGAGAAAGCCGCACATTGATACAGGAGATATACTTCATTCCTCTGATATGGTTTCCATCCAGGATCACCTTTCCTGTTACGCCTACTCTGTGTCCACCCTGTACACTTAAAAATCCCTGGCGTATCTCATCCTCATAAGCATAAAGAGAATATCCGCTGATGTATTCCAGAGTCTCCTTAAGGTCCTCCCTGGTTACCAGATAAGGTTCTTCTCCTTTTTGCCTGAGGAAACACTCTCCCCCGTCATAGGTAAGAAACAGAGGTCTCCCCACTCTGAGGCGTATCTCATACAGCTTATCGTAATCAAGATCTGCGTCCATTAAAAGCCGCCGGACACTTCCTGCAAACAGGTTCTGAATCTGATCTGCATCCATCTTTTCACCTCTTACATTATTTATATGTGGACAATCCTGATTTAGTACCCGTCTTTGTCATTCCCCTCATATTCTTCCATCTTGGGAAGACTTAATTTCAATACCCTGTCCACAATATTCACGGAGGCAGCCCGGTATGCATACGCACAGGATTCAAACATCACATAAAGATCATCTCCATCCACTACGATCTGTTCCATCCTTTCCGGGAATCGATAGGTTCTGGCAGAATTCTCATTCACATAAAGTCTCTTATCTGACTGTTCATAAAATACCAGCCTGGAGGGGAGGATTCCAAAGGAATGGGAAATAAGAAGCTTGTCATTATAAAAAGCCATTCCCTGAGCCTGCTCAGATATGGTGGAATAATCCAGAGGTACCGCCATCTCGAAATCCATACCAAGATCCTCATCCAGCTTGTTTATCAGATTTCCGTCACTGTCAACTCCGTATCTTGCAATTACACTTTCGTTATATTTTTCAAAGCAGCCTACATACAGACAATCCTCATAAAAGGTCATAAAGGAATCGCGGACAATCCCGTAAAGGCTACAGGTCTGATAAGTTTCCACAGGCCTGTGGCCGTCATCATAATCATAGGCTTCTATTGTATCCATCTTAATACTTACTGCCTGGGCGATCCCGTTGATATTGGAGGAGTACCACAGGATCCTGTGCCTGGAATCATAGGCCAGGCCACCCACATGAGGCTGTCCCGGAAGGATCACTTCCTTCACAAAGCAATGTGTCTCCTTGTCGATCACGTAGATCACAGAATTATGTTTCTCTGTATGGCAGTAAGCGCTTACCAGAACATAATCTTCTGTCACCGCCAGTCCCTGGGGAGTCATGGATGTACACATGGCAGGTGTGGTACCTTCCGAAGTGAGAAGTGTCCTTGTATACTTAAGCCCCGGGATGGCATAGGTTCCATAATAGGTTTCTTTTTTACGTCCCTGAAAAGCAAAATATTCCAGGGCCTCATTCTGGGACAGCATCTGTATCTGTCCCTGCAGCGTATATACCGCCGCATTTCTGTTTGTTATCTTTGCTTTTGTGGACAGTTCTGTCTTCCCCCTGTACAAAAACGCATACAGGCAGTAGCACAAAATCAGCACAAAAACAACAGCCAGGATCCTCAGCATAAAGATCCTGAAGCTGCGTCTCGTTTCTCTGTTCATTTATATATCTTCTGTTCTGTTATGTAATTATGTCATGCACATTTTATAATGTGATATCTCTGTATTCATAGCGAAGCTCCAGGGCGTCCTTTGACCATACCGCTCCGCTGTATCCAGGCTCCATCTCAAGCATGGTATATGCTCCCTTATCCATGGGAATCGTGCGAAGATCTCTGGAAAGTCCCTCTCCGGTCCATTTAATATATGCTTCCCTCAGCACCCACTGGGCAAAAAAAGCCTTCTCCACATCCTCACAGTCCAGGATGTTTCTTGCCAGATCCGCAGGAACCATACGTTCCAGAAAACGCTCATAATTCAATTTACGGTGCATCTGGATATCGATCCCTACCTCCTCTTCTGCAAAAATACACATTACATATCTGCCGGAATGGCTGATATTGTAGTGGATCCTGGGCAGAAGGGTAAAAAAAGGTTTCCCGTGGCTGCCCTTGCTCCTGGGTTCATAAGCAAGGTGGAATCCGTATTCCTCCAGAAGCCCTGCCTCCAGAAGCTTCTCTGCGATCATATGTTCCATATTCTTATGATCATAGTCTTCTTTTATCTTTGTGTAATAGATAATCCCGTTCATATCCCTGCCTCCTCAAGGAACCTGGATGGTTCTCTCTCCCTGTCGTGCTGGCGCAGCACATAGCACAGGCACAGCCTTTTTTTTGCTCTGGTCATTCCTACATAAAAGAGCCTGCGTTCTTCCTCCAGATGTGCCTCGAGGACGGCCTTCCTGTAAGGCATACTTCCCTCATTCACATTCATGATATAAACATTCTCATATTCAAGTCCCTTGACTGCATGAAGAGTGGAGATCACAACACCCTCTCCTTTTCCTTCCTGCTTTCTGGCCTGTTCTTCCAGTTTCTTTGTATATTCTGCCATATACGCCAGCCATTCATCCAGATTCTTCATTCCTTTTGCGCTTTCATGGATCCTGTCAAGGGTTTCACGAAGCTCTTCTGGTTTTATTTTACGATAAGATGCGTATTCCTGCAAGTATTCTTCGTATCCCATTCCTTTTCGGATAAAATTAATGGCTGCATAAGGTGCCATGGTCTTAAGGATCCTTAAATGTGTTTTCAGAGTTGTGATCCTGTCACACATCCAGTCCTTATCCTTATAAAACTCTTCCAGTGCTTCCAGACTCACGTTTTTTTCCGTGAGAACATCTCTTGATATGTAACGGTTGGGACGGTTCATGATCTCCATAAATGTCCCCCTGCTTCTGTCCCCTTCTGCCATCCTAAGATAGGCGATCATATTACGGCATATCCAGTGACGGAAAAGATTTGGCAGTTTTTCCTTCATGGTAAAAGGCACATGATATTCCATCAGCGCCGCCACAAGCCCTTCCGCTTCCTGGTTGGTGCGGAAAAGAACGGCTGTATCCGAGAGCTCCTCCCCCTGTTC
>CAKROW010000073.1 GCA_934373235.1 uncultured Blautia sp.
ATTTGGTTCTCTGTTCGATGCTACTCAGACAATGGTACTTCCACTTGAGAACGGCACAACAGAGGTTCAGGTAGTTTCCTGGTATGACAACGAGAACTCCTACACAAGCCAGATGGTTCGTACAATCAAGCACTTCGGAAGCCTTCTGAACGCTTAATTTTCAGCGAACGAGTGTAGAAGAATAGACTCAGAAAGGGTCCGGTCTGAAGAGGACCGGGCCCTTTTTTTCCAAAAGACCAAACAAAAGAATGTCTGAGGAAATGACTGTTGACAGAGCGGACAACAATACCGCTCGCCCTTATTGATCTGCTTCCGGCAGAAATAAAAGTTAAGGAGATATAGAAATGCTGAACAAAAAAAGTGTTGATGATATCAATGTAAAAGGACAGAAAGTACTTGTAAGATGTGACTTTAACGTTCCGCTTCAGGATGGAAAGATCACAGACGAGAACCGTCTTGTAGCTGCTCTTCCTACAATCAAGAAACTGATCGCAGACGGCGGAAAGGTTATCCTCTGCTCCCACCTTGGAAAACCGAAGGGAGAGCCGAAACCGGAGCTTTCTCTTGCACCTGTAGCAGTTCGTCTTTCTGAGCTTCTTGGACAGGAAGTGAAATTTGCAGCAGATCCTGAGGTTGTAGGACCAAACGCAAAAGCTGCTGTAGCTGAGATGAAGGATGGCGATGTAGTTCTTCTTGAGAATACACGTTACCGTGCAGAGGAGACAAAGAACGAGGACAAGTTCAGCGAAGACCTTGCTTCTCTCTGTGATGTATTCGTAAACGATGCATTCGGAACTGCTCACAGAGCACACTGCTCCAACGTAGGTGTTACCAAATATGTGAAGACAGCAGTTGTAGGATATCTGATGCAGAAAGAGATCGATTTCCTCGGAAACGCTGTAAACAATCCGGAGAGACCATTCGTTGCAATCCTTGGCGGAGCTAAGGTTTCCAGCAAGATTTCCGTTATCAACAACCTTCTTGACAAGGTAGATACACTGATCATCGGTGGTGGAATGTCTTACACATTCTCCAAAGCTATGGGTGGACATATCGGAAGATCCCTCTGCGAGGATGATTACCTTCAGTATGCACTTGACATGATGAAGAAAGCAGAGGAGAAAGGTGTGAAACTTCTTCTTCCTGTAGATAACAGAATCGGTGATGACTTCTCCAACGACTGCAATATCCAGGTTGTAAAACGCGGTGAGATTCCGGACGGATGGGAAGGAATGGATATCGGACCTGAGACAGAGAAGATCTTTGCAGACGCTGTTAAAGATGCCAAGACTGTTGTATGGAACGGACCGATGGGATGCTTCGAGATGCCGAACTTCGCACATGGTACAGAGGCAGTTGCAAAAGCTCTTGCTGATACAGACGCAACAACCATCATCGGTGGTGGTGATTCCGCAGCAGCTGTAAATATCCTTGGATATGGCGACAAGATGACACACATCTCCACAGGTGGTGGTGCTTCTCTTGAGTTCCTTGAGGGCAAAGAGCTTCCGGGCGTAGCAGCAGCTAACGATAAAGACTGATAAAAAATAAAGTGTTCCGCGAACACGAAAAGGAGATAAAAACAATGGCAAGAAAGAAAATTATTGCTGGAAACTGGAAAATGAACATGACACCAAGCGAGGCTGTAAAACTTGTTGAGACTTTAAAACCGCTTGTTGTTAACGATGAAGTAGACGTAGTATTCTGCGTACCGGCTATCGACATCATTCCTGTTGTTGAGGCAGCCAAAGGAACAAACATCCAGGTTGGCGCTGAGAACATGTACTTCGAGGAGAAAGGTGCTTACACAGGCGAGATCGCTCCGGCTATGCTGGTAGATGCAGGCGTTAAGTACGTAGTACTTGGACATTCCGAGAGAAGAGAGTACTTCGGTGAGACAAACGAAGACGTTAACAAAAAAATGCTCAAAGCTTTCGAGCATGGTATCACACCGATCATGTGCTGCGGTGAGACACTTACTCAGAGAGAGCAGGGCGTAACAATGGATTTCATCCGTCAGCAGGTTAAGGTTGGATTCCAGGGTGTTACAGCTGATCAGGCTAAGACAGCAGTTATCGCTTACGAGCCGATCTGGGCTATCGGAACAGGTAAGACAGCTACAACAGAGCAGGCTCAGGAAGTTTGCGCTGATATCCGTAAATGCATCGCTGAGATCTATGATGACGCTACAGCAGCAGAGATCCGTATCCAGTACGGCGGATCTGTAAACGCTGCAACAGCTCCTGACTTATTTGCTCAGGCTGACATCGATGGCGGTCTTGTAGGCGGCGCTTCCCTGAAACCAGATTTCGGAAAGATCGTTAACTACAAATAAATAGCCGTTTTTGGCTAGTGTGTCCAAACGAGAAGTGATCAAGCGCCTCTGAATGCAACGAGATTGGCAGTTATTGCTGATTGAATTGGGTTTGGGGGCGTTTTATAATGCTGTCAATAACAGAATAAAAACTCCTTTCAGATACAGTATAAAGGCATGAAAGCCGGATAAACTGTTACCTGGAAGGAGTTTTTTGTTTGGATTTATCGGTACAGACAGGAGGATCATCAGGATCCGGTTCATATTCTACAATGTCTTCAATACGACAGTCCAGAATACTGCAAAGCCTGGCTATGGTATAAATCTCTATATTTTTATTTTTTCGAAGTCTGTCCAGAAGAGAACGGGTAATGTTATAGGTGGTATACAGATCATACTGAGTAATGCCACGCTCTTTCATGGTCTTCCACAATCTTTTGTAAGAAATCATATGGTATCCTGTCTGTTATCTTTCGTTAATTTTTCCAATATGCTTTGATTTCTATTATGATTGGAAAGGGAAAATCTGAACAGTGCATTTATAAAGACACTGTTTTTGCATTTATTTGCAAACAAAATGCAAATTTTTGAAGAAAAAATCGTATATATAGTACAGAACATTTTGTGTAAAAATGTTAATGCTATAAGATATTCCACAAAAGGGATATTAACCATAAAAATATTGTAGTAGAAAGGAAGAGGAAGAATGAAAAAGATAATAAAGAGAATTGGAATCGCACTTGTTATTACCACCTGTGCCACAGGGATTTTTTTCTGTATGATAGGAACTGTTCCGGATTTCGGGGTCAGGAGGTATGTGTATCTGATCTTTTCGGCAATATTTGCCATCATGGTACCGGGGCTGCTTCTCTGGTTCCTGAATTATACAGAATATCTGGAAGATAAAATAGACATGCTGATAAATGAAGAGTCTTATGATATGATAAAGGAGGAACAGGGGAAAAATTCATAGGCGGAGGTATTTATGGGAAATATTCTGGATTATATTGACTGGCGGGGAGATCTGACCTTTGAGCAGGCTCCTTTTAACAGGGTGGATAATCTTATTCTTGCATGCCTTTCTTACCTGGATCTGGACGAGATCAGGGAAGTGCAGGGAAAGAAGCAGACTGAGCTTAAGGATCTCTGGAGACTTTTTGAAGAAAAGAACGCAGATAAGCTGGAGAAAGCGGAGACCTCCTTTATCCGGAATATACCTGCCCTGCTGGAAAAAATGGCCGGATCAGGGCGGTTTGGAACATGTCTGGCAGGAAATTATGTAAATGAGATCCTCGCAACGGAATCTCAGCAGTTTGCAGCACTTACCATCCGGCTGCCTGACGGAACCACCTATCTCTCTTTCAGGGGAACGGATGATACCATTGTGGGATGGAAAGAGGATTTCAAGCTTGGAAGCGGCATTGTTTCCTCCCAGAAAAAAGCACTGGAATATATGTATGCAACCGGAAGAAACAGTTCATCCATGTTAAGGCTGGGAGGACATTCCAAGGGAGGGAATCTGGCCATGTACTGTGCCATGTGCTGTGACAGGGAGACAAGAAGCAGGATACTGGCTGTGTATGACAATGACGGACCTGGTTTTACAGAAGATTTTTTTCAGGGAAAAGATACAGAGGAGCTGATGCCGAAGATCCTGCGGATCATCCCGGAAGCATCTGTGATCGGTATGCTCCTTGCCCATATAAAGGAGCCGGTGATCGTGTCAAGCACCCAGAGGGGGATCCTTCAGCATGATGCCTTTACCTGGGAGATCCTGGGACCGGATTTTATCACAAAAAATGAACTTACAAGGCGTGCGGCAGCCTCGGACAGAACCTTGCATAAATGGATCGACAATATGGACAGGGAACAGAGGGAGCTGCTTACAGAGGAGCTTTTTTCCGTGCTGGAGGCACCCGGTGTGAGAACCATTTCCGGGCTTCAGGAAGGCGGACTGAAAAGCCTTGGAGCCATGATACGCAAACTTGATAAGATGGAGCCTGAGTCAAAGGCCATGATCCAGGAGCTGATCACCGGACTTCTGGGAAGCTGGCTGGAACTCCTGCCTCTGCCGGAACTTGACAAAAAGCGTTTTCTGCCATAATATAAGAAATATTATTTCCGAAACAGCATAAGGATAAGAACCGGAGCAGGTTTGGAGTTTGAAAGGGGACGTCAGAAAAATGAGCGAAAAGGTTATTCATGCAGCACTGTTGGGTCTTGGAACAGTAGGTACAGGCGTATATAAGGTAATGAAGGCAGAAGAAGAGGAGATGACAGCCAAGCTTGGCTGTAAGGTTGAGATCACCAGGATCCTCGTCCGTAATCTTGAGAAGGCAGCAGCCAGGGTTGAGGACAGTTCCGTTCTGACAAATAACTGGGAAGATATTGAGAAGGATCCTTCCATTGACATAGTGATCGAGCTGATCGGAGGCATTGAGCCTGCAAGAACCTACATCCTTGCAGCACTGAGATCTGGCAAGAACGTGGTAACAGCCAACAAGGATCTCATCGCTGTACATGGCAGGGAGATCCTGGAGACTGCAGAAGCAGCACATAAGGATATTATGTTCGAGGCGGCAGTAGCAGGAGGAATCCCTATTATTGCACCACTGAAGCACAGCCTTTCCGCCAATCATGTCACAGAGGTGATGGGAATCGTCAACGGAACCACCAACTTTATTCTTACCAAGATGTCCCAGGAGGGAATGGAGTTTGAGGATGCCCTTGCCCTTGCAACAGAGCTTGGATATGCAGAGGCCGATCCTACTGCAGATATCGAAGGTATTGATGCCGGTCGTAAGGTTGCTATCCTGGCATCTGTAGCTTTTAATTCCAGAGTTGTCCTTGACAATGTACATGTGGAGGGAATCACCAGGATCACAGCCAAGGACATCCGTTATGCCAAGGAGATGGGCTGTGAGATCAAGCTTCTTGGTGTGGCACGGTGTGATGAGGCAGGAGTTGAGGCATATGTATGCCCGATGCTGATCCCCACAGACCATCCGTTAGCTTCTGTCAGTGATTCCTATAATGCAGTATTTGTACATGGAGATGCTGTAGGGGATACCATGTTCTACGGCCGTGGAGCAGGAGAGCTTCCGACAGCAAGTGCAGTAGCAGGGGATGTTTTTGAGATCGTCCGCAACATACAGGCAGGAAATCTTGGACATACAGGCTGTACATGCTACAGGAAGCTTCCGGTGAAGGCGATGGCAGAGACACACAACCGCTATTTCCTCCGTATGCAGGTGGAGGACCGCTGTGGTGTGCTGGCTGAGATCCTTGGCGTATTTGCCAAGCATAAGGCAAGCGTTGCACAGATCATGCAGAAAGAGAGCAGGAACCCAAACACTGCAGAGGTAGTTGTAATCACCAAGCTGGTAAGTGAGGGGGCTTTCTTCAAAGCCAAGGAAGAACTTGAGAACAGCGCATCTGTAAGAAAGATCTCATCCATGATCCGTGTATATGAGAAATAATTTTTTTATCAAAGAAAACATTGCAAAATCTGTGGATTTTGGTACTATATAGAGTGGAAAAGATACAGACCGGAGGGTGACTTCCACGTTCCGGAACGATACAGATAAGAAGGGAAAAATTATGAGCAAAAAACCAACAGTATTAATGATCCTTGACGGCTACGGACTTAATGACAGACATGACGGAAACGCTGTATACGAGGCTAAGACACCGGTAATGGACAGCCTTATGAAGGACTATCCTTTTGTAAAGGGGAATGCCAGCGGACTTGCAGTAGGTCTTCCGGACGGACAGATGGGTAACTCTGAGGTAGGACATATGAACATGGGCGCAGGCCGCATTGTATACCAGGAGCTTACCAGAATCACAAAAGAGATCCAGGATGGGGATTTCTTTAAGAACGAGGCTCTTCTTGCAGCTATGAAGAATGCCAGGGAGAACGATTCCGCGATCCATTTCATGGGACTTCTCTCTGATGGTGGCGTACACAGCCATAACACACATCTCTACGGACTTCTTGAGATGGCAAAGAGAGAGGGACTTAAGAAAGTTTATGTACACTGTTTCCTTGACGGACGTGACACACCGCCTGCATCCGGTAAGGAATTTGTAGAGCAGCTTGAAGCTAAGATGAAAGAGATCGGTGTCGGTGAGATCGGTGTGATCTCCGGACGTTATTATGCAATGGACCGTGATAACCGCTGGGATCGTGTAGAGCTGGCATACAAGGCTCTGACACAGGGCGAGGGTGTTAAGGCAACAGATGCAGCAGAGGCAGTACAGGCTTCCTATGATAACGACAAGACAGATGAGTTTGTTCTTCCTACTGTTATCGAGAAAAACGGCAAACCGGTTGCAACTGTTTCTGACAAGGATTCCGTTGTATTCTTCAACTTCCGTCCTGACCGTGCAAGAGAGATCACAAGAGCATTCTGTGATGATGATTTCAAAGGCTTTGAGAGAGACAGGAAGCTGGATACCACATTCGTATGCTTCACAGAGTATGATGATACCATCCAGAACAAGCTGGTAGCTTTCCATAAGGTACAGCTTCACAACACATTTGGTGAGTATCTTGCAGCACATGATATGACTCAGGCACGTATCGCCGAGACAGAGAAGTATGCACATGTAACTTTCTTCTTCAACGGTGGCGTTGAGGAGCCGAACAAGGGTGAGGACAGGATCCTTGTAAAGTCCCCGAAGGTTCCGACTTATGATATGCAGCCGGAGATGAGCGCACCGGAGGTTTGTGAGAAGCTTGTGGATGCGATCAGATCTCAGAAATACGATGTGATCATCATTAACTTTGCAAACCCGGATATGGTTGGACATACAGGTGTTGAGGCAGCAGCGATCAAGGCAGTTGAGACAGTTGATGAGTGTGTAGGCAAGGCTGTAGAGGCGATCAGGGAAGTTGATGGACAGCTTTTCATCTGCGCTGACCACGGTAATGCAGAGCAGCTTATCAACTATGAGACAGGAGAGCCATGGACAGCTCATACAACCAATCCTGTACCGTTTATCCTTGTAAACGCAGATCCGAAATACACACTTCGTGAGGACGGATGCCTTGCAGATATCGTTCCTACACTGATCCAGCTCATGGGTATGGAGCAGCCGGAGGAAATGACAGGCAAGTCTCTTCTTGTTGAAAAATAAAAACTGAAAAGCTAAAAATACAGATCAGACAGGTGGGGGAAATTATCACAAAAATAATTGTGGAATCCCCCACTTTTTTGTGATAACAGAGAAGATAAAAATATGGCCGGATTTAACCAAATTACCACTTGAAATGGTAATATTTTTCAACTATAATCCCTCTGACACCAAAAAAAGATGACACAATTATGGGGGAGTTAAAGCAAAATGAAAACAGATATGACAACGGGCAAACCAATGAAGGTGCTGCTGGAATTTACGCTTCCTGTATTTATCGGAAATGTATTTCAGCAGTTTTATAATATGGTGGATGCAGTTGTAGTGGGAAAATTTGTTGGAACGAAAGCTCTGGCAGCAGTAGGTTCCACAGGAACCATTTCTTTTCTTATCATCGGTTTTCTTCTGGGGATCACAGCAGGATTTACAGTACTGACAGCCCAGAAGTACGGTGCGGGAAAAATGGACGAAATGCGTCAGACCGTGGGAAATGCCCTGCTTCTGACTGTGATCGTATCAATAGTGATGACAGTGGTGAGTATGGTGGGAATGCATTCCCTTCTGAAACTGATGAACACACCGGAGGACATTTTCAGGGATGCATATGGGTATATTATGATCATCTGCGGAGGAATCCTCGCCCAGGCATTATACAATATCCTGGCAAGTATCCTCCGTGCTCTTGGAAACAGCAAGGTACCGCTGTACTTCCTGATCCTGTCAGCACTTCTGAATGTGGTGCTGGATCTTGTATTTATTATCGTATTTAAGCTTGGGGCACCAGGAGCTGCCTGGGCAACTGTGATCGCGCAGGGCACTTCCGGACTTCTGTGTATTGTTTATATTATGAAATGCATCCCGGAACTGCGGCTTACCAGAGACGACTGGAAACTGAGATGGAACCTTGCAGCCAAGCAGATCGGGATCGGTATTCCTATGGGACTGCAGTATTCCATCACGGCAATAGGAACTATGATGGTGCAGACTGCATTAAATATGCTTGGTTCCTATGCAGTAGCCGCTTTTACAGCAGGAAGCAAGATCGAGCAGATCTTTACCCAGGCTTATGTTGCCCAGGGAACTGCCAGTGCCACTTACAATGCGCAGAATATCGGAGCCGGAAGGCTTGACAGAGTAAAGAAAGGGTTCCATGCATCTCACATGATCGGGATTGGATATTCCATAGTGGTGGGAGCAATCCTCTTTACATTTGGAAAATATTTTGCATACCTTTTCATCTCCGATAATATCAGTGAGGTACTGCCTATGGTGGATACCTATGTGAAATGTGTGGCAGTGTTCTTTGTCCCACTGTACTTTGTAAATGTACTGAGAAACGGTATCCAGGGAATGGGATACGGACTTCTGCCTATGATGGCAGGTGTTGCGGAGCTTGCAGGAAGAGGTATCACAGCGCTTGTGGCAGCACAGCACAGCAGCTATATCGGAACCTGCCTGGCAAGCCCTGTGGCATGGGTCTTTGCTTCATGCCTTCTTGGATTTATGTATATTTTTGTAATGAAAGATATGGCAAAGAAGCTGGCCGTATCATAAATAAGTTGTGAAAAAAACTTAAATTAAGATGCAAAATAAGGAAAGTATGTTATAATGAGGGAGCTGGCAGTAACCAGATAAAACATTGAGGTGAAAATAAATGAGCAACGAGGAGAAAAAGGACATCGAAGACAAGATCAACCGTGCGATGGATAAGATCGTCAGTGATACTGTCGGAGATGCCTGCAACGAGAGGGGAGCAGACCCTTCACCTTCCCGCAGGTCATCCAGAGCATCCAAATCTGCACGTCCCAGGAAGATACGGTATGTGCCCATTGATGAATCTGAATTTGAACCGGTGGTTCTCCCGGAGAAGAAGAAACATAAAGGGCTGAAGGCAGCAGGCCTTGTGGCAGCCATGGCTGTGGTTGTGGCAGGGTGCGCATATGCCGGAGTATCCTATTATTATAGCGATCACTTTTTTGAAGGGACATATATAAATGGTATAAACAGTTCCAATAAGACGGCATATGAGGTGGAGCAGGAGATGGCACAGAAGATGGAGGATTATTCCATACAGATCAGTGCCAGGAACCAGGAACCTCAGAGCATAACAGGATCAGACATCAATTACCGTTATGTTTCAAGTGGCGAGATCCTTAAACTTCTGAAAGAACAGAAGCCTTACAAATGGATCAAGGGTTTTCTCGGAACCACCAGTTATACAGCGTCGGAACAGACGGATTATGACAAATCCCTGCTTGAGAGTCAGGTGAAGAATCTCAACTGCGCTCTTGCAGAAAACCAGGTAGCGCCGGAGGATGCCTATGTGCGGTTTAATGATACGGAGTTTGAGATCGTACCTGAGACAGAGGGCAGCGAGCTTAAGGTAAAGGAAGCGTACCGTCTGATCAGTGAGGCCATCTCTGAGGACAAATCCCAGGTGGATCTTACCAGTGATCCGGATGCCTATGCAACAGCATCAGTCACAAGTGACAGTGCAGAACTTCAGTCTATGGTAGATGCCTATAATAACTTTGCCAGGGCAAGTATTACCTATACCTTCGGAGATCAGACAGAGGTACTGGACGGAAGTACCATCAAGACCTGGCTTCAGTTTGATGAAAAAGGCCAGTTGATCCAGGATGATGCGGGATTTAAGCAGCATATTGCAGACTATGTAGCACAGTTGGCAGCAGCCCATGACACAGTGGGAACTGCGCGTCAGTTCCAGACTACAAGCGGAAGGACCGTATCAGTATCCGGTTCCGCTTATGGATGGAAGATCGACCAGGCTTCTGAAGTGGAGCAGCTTTCTCAGGAGATCCAGTCCGGAACCCAGACAACCAGGGAGCCGGTATATTCCATGCGTGCCAATGCCTACGGAAGCAATGATATCGGAAGCACCTATATAGAAGTGGACCTTACGGAACAGCATATGTGGTATTATCAGAACGGAAGTGTGATCTTTGAGTCTGATATCGTTTCCGGCCTTGCCGGTGATCCGGAGCGGCGTACACCGGAGGGAATCTACACACTCTATTATAAAAAGAGCCCGGATGTGCTCCGTGGAGCCAAGAAGGCAGATGGAACCTATGAGTATGAGACAGAAGTAACATACTGGATGCCATTTAACGGTGGAATCGGTTTCCACGATGCAGACTGGCAGCCGTATTTCGGCGGTGACCGTTATCTTACAGGCGGTTCCCACGGCTGTATCAATATGCCGCCGGAGAATGCAGAAGAGCTTTACAACATTATTCAGTATGATGTGCCGATCATCTGCTTCTACTAAAGAGGAGGAAAAATGGATCAGACAATAGGATATGTTATTACAATAGGAGCTTTGATCATGGGTGTCATGTTCCTGACCGGACACGGCGGAATCTTTATGAAGGGTGGAAATGAAAAGGCCCGCGCAGAAAGATACGACATGAAAAAAGTGGAGAAATACTCAGGAATCTATCTTCTTGCCCTTGGTGTGGGCAGTGGAGCAGACCTTTTTGTCAGCGGCCTGACCGAAGAGATCGCGTACCTGGTCTATGTGATCGTGATCAGTGTTATATATGTTGCAGCAATGAAAGTGAAATGTACCAGAAAAGAGTATAAGAAGTAATCACAGAACAAAATAATAAGCCCATCACCCGGGAACATATCAGAATGTGGTATGTACCGGGGGATGGGCTTTTTTGTCGTAAAATAGCTACATAAGCGACAGCAATCTGCTGTTGATTTTTCAATCATTTGTAATGATATCATCCACATTTGGCATTGTCAAGATATTGGATGTACGTTTCATTAAGTCAAAATTCATTGAATTATCGTGAAATCAGATGATTTTTCTAAAAAATCAAACACAATACCAGGTCTTATCTTATATCTATAAACCAAAAATGAAATCCGAATGAAAAAATGGTCACTGTTAGTGGTCATTTTTTTTGACTAAAATCCCTTGAATTCAACAAAAAAATCAAATTCCGAATAATTTTAAATGGTCGTATAAGCCGGCGTATGGTCAGTACATCTCTGAAAAATCCTTTATATAACAGGCCTCTGAGATTGCTGTCGCTTATGTAGCTATTAAGCGACAGACAGCAGCAGAAAGTGGTGCAATGAAAACAGGATACAGCATCAGGACCTGGCGCATGCGTCTTTTTTGTCCTGAAAGGGACATGATCGATACAACAGAAACTCTATACAAAGAAGCCGTAAATTTTTATTACGGACTTTTGAAAGACAGAGAAGACCTGTGGACAGAAAGCCTGCTCGGCATACAGGGAGAGCTGGAACGCCTCACAGTGCCGGGGAGAGATGGAAGGGTACCGGTGTATACGCCACCAGGCGGTAAACTGCCGGTATATTTCAGACGGTCTGCCATGAATAAGGCAGCCATGGCTATAAAATCTGTATTCTCCGGTGACAGCAGCTATAGGGGCTTTCCGGAGCTGATCGATGCAAATATCACTTTTTTTAAAGGCATGTACAAGGATTTAACAGACACCTCTGTAACATTGAAACTCTGGAATGGGAAGAAATGGAACTGGGTGGAGTGTAACCTGACAGGCCGGCCACTTCCGGACCAGGGAGCTGTGCTTTCGCCTACTCTGGTACACCGGGATAAATGGCTGATGTTCCATATACCTGTAAAACAGGAAAATTCCGATGCCAGAACAGCCAG
>CAKROW010000074.1 GCA_934373235.1 uncultured Blautia sp.
CAGGCAGTCCTGGCGAATGATATACGAAAAAGGAATCATTTGTCGGATATGAAGATCACATATGTTTATCATGATCAAGCTTATAGTTTGGATAATGAAACCAAAGTTGATACATTGCTATCTAACGATAGCGGTGTCGCATTTATTGTCAAAACAAAGGAAGGTACCATTTATCATGCCGGTGATTTAAACGACTGGTATTGGGATGGTGGGCTGAAAGCTGATAACCAGAGACTTACTTCAGCATATCGCGCGGAGATCAGGAAAATCAAGGGTATGCATTTTGACGCTGCATTTGTTCCCTTAGATCCGAGACAGGGAGATCACTATGCCGACGGGATCCTGTATTTCCTTAAAAATGTAGATTGCAATGTCATTTTTCCAATGCACTACTGGAATGATGCCAATGTAATTAAGCGGTTTATTACTGAATATCCGCAATATAAGTCATGCATTAGAAACACAGAATGTACAAAAGGAGAAGAAATTTCATCGTAGATCCAGATGGCTACTGGCTTGAGATTCTGCCGTAAAGCTGATGTATGTTGGTGATCTTTTATGGATCAGAGTATTTTGTTCCACGGTCATTTGTGATGGATTATGAGTAGAAGGAGACGGGCATGGAGTACTTACGTTGTGTAGTTGAGAGAATTACATATCAGAATGCCGACAATGGCTACACGGTTCTGAAATGTGCGGTGAAGAATTACAGTGATCTTGTCACGGTAGTTGGCACGATGCCGGATACCCATGTTGGTTCTGTGCTGTCTCTGGAAGGTATGTGGAAGATGGATGCCAAATATGGACGGCAGTTTTTGGTGGAGAAATTTGAGGAGACACTTCCTGCTACAGTATATGGAATCGAAAAATATCTTGGTTCCGGCCTGGTGAAGGGCGTTGGTCCAAAGTTTGCAAAAAGAATTGTGGAAAAATTCGGGAAGGATACACTGGATGTTATTGAAGAGACACCAGATGAACTGCTAAAAGTACCAGGCATAGGAAAAGTACGTGTAGACCGGATCAAAACAAGCTGGCAGGAGCAGAAGGAGATCAAGAATATCATGCTTTTTCTGCAGAGTCATGAGGTCAGCACCTCTCATGCCACAAAGATTTTTAAGACATATGGAAGTGAGAGCATTGCGATCGTAAAGGAGAACCCATACCGGCTTGCAGATGACATCTGGGGAATTGGATTTAAGACAGCGGATTCCATTGCACAGAAGATGGGGATTGACAAAGGCAAATTTGTCCGTCTGCGCAGTGGTATTTTTTATACATTGAATAAGCTGGCAGAAGCAGGTCATTGTTATACAACAAGAGAACAACTGACTGGAAAGGCAAAGGAACTTCTGGAAGTGGAAGAACCGGAGCTGGAGATCACCCTGGATGAGATGATCCGCACGAATGATGTGATCAGAGATGAGGCAGAAGATCGGGAAGCAATCTATCTGCCCCCATATTATTTTTCAGAAAGTGGCTGTGCAAAGAGGCTGCTCCGGTTGATGTCCTGTGGAAAGAAGAAATCTGAGGATACGGAAGAAATATTAAAGAAAGTAGCAGCTTCATCAGAAATTACTTATGACGAGATTCAGTGGCAGGCGGTAAAGACAGCAGTTTCTTCTAAGGTCATGGTGCTGACCGGTGGACCTGGAACCGGAAAGACTACAACAACTCTGGGAATTATTTCTGCATATAAGCAGGCTGGATGTCAGATCATTCTTGCTGCACCGACCGGAAGAGCAGCAAAGAGAATGTCAGAAGCAACTGGAATGGAAGCAAAAACGATTCACCGGTTATTGGAATATAAACCTCCGGAAGGCTATCAGAAAAATGAAGAGCATCCGCTGGAAGGAGATGTGCTGATACTGGATGAATGTTCCATGATTGATATTATGCTGATGTATAATCTCTTAAAAGCATTGCCGCAGCAGATGTCTCTGATACTGGTAGGCGACATTGATCAGCTGCCAAGTGTCGGAGCGGGCAATGTTCTCAGAGATATTATTGATTCCGGATGTGTTCCGGTAGTACGTCTGACCAGGATTTTTCGTCAGGCACAGGGAAGTCGGATCATCATGAATGCACACCGGATCAACAGAGGGGAAGGCATTGATATGAGAGGCGGGAAAGATGCCGACTTTTTCTTTGCCACCAAAGAGAGTAATCAGGAAGTAGTGGATACCATCGTCCAATATTGTAAGACGAACCTGCCGAGATACTATCATGTAGATCCACTGCAGGATATTCAGGTGCTGACTCCGATGCAGAGAGGCGAATGTGGAGCAGTAAATCTGAACCAGGTGCTGCAGGAAGCCATGAATCCGTCAAAGATCTTTCTGCGGAGAGGTGGCACACAGTACCGGCTGAAGGATAAGGTGATGCAGATCCGGAATGATTACGATAAGGAAGTATTCAACGGAGATATTGGTACTATCATAAAAGTTGACATGGAAGAACGGGAACTGACAGTTCTGTTTGAAGAACGGGAAGTAGTCTATGATGTGACAGAACTGGATGAACTGGTGCTTGCCTATGCAGTGACGATCCACAAATCCCAGGGAAGCGAATATCCGATCGTTGTCATGCCATTTACCATGAGTCATTTTGTCATGCTGCAGAGAAATCTCCTTTATACAGGTGTGACCAGGGCGAAAAAGATCCTGGTACTTGTTGGAGAGAAGAAAGCTGTGTATTATGCGATAAAAAATGAAACGACAACTGGCAGAAATACCTGTCTGGCAAGACGCCTGCAGCCGGAAAGCAAAGAAGCACAGGAAGTGAAGGCACAGCTTTTGAAAGAGGCAGTAGACGAGACAGCGAATGAGAACGGAAGCGACAGTAAGAAGATGATCGTCTATAAGGGCAGCATCCAGCCTTCTATGGTATGTGAGACACCGGCAGTTTATGAGGGGAATCTCTGGAAACGTCTGTCACAGTCAAAGTTCAGAAGCAGTTTTTCCCTGAAGGCAAACGATCGGAGCTATGTATCAGAAAAGGGAATGGAGAAAGTACGTGAGCATGCCTGTGATTTTATCAGAAAGCGTCTTGCACCGGCAGAAATACCAAATGATGGAAAACAGACACCGATGAGAGGGCATCCGGTTTTTGTAGCCCAGCATGCCACAGCTACCTGTTGCAGGGGATGTCTGGAAAAATGGCATCGTATTCCGAAAGGACGGGAACTGACAGAAGCGGAGCAGGAATATGTTGTAAATGTGATCATGGAATGGATCGGTCGGGAAATTCGTTGAGAGAACGACTCAGCTTTGGGGCCTGATTTCTATAGCCGCAAGCCTTTGATATCTTTAATGCGTGATAAGATCATATTGCAGCTGCAGCTGATCATGCCGGGCAGTGTATCAATGACTGTGTGCAGGAAGTGTTCCATTTCATCACTTGATGAAGCAACGGCATGTACATGCAGTTTGTCTCTTCCTGTGACACGGTAAATCTGTGTGACGGTATCATTATTATGTAATATATCTGTCACCTGTGACAGATGATCTGGTTTTGTCTCGATTTCAAAATAGCATGAAACAGCACCGCTGATCTTTTGAGGGTTTATTATAGTTGTATATTCTTCAATTACACCTTTTTTCTCCAGAGCCTGAATCCGGGCTTTTACTGCCACTCTGGAAATACCGGTTTCTTTACCGATATCAGAGTAAGAGATACGTGCATTTTCTATAAGCAACTGGATGATCTTCTGATCCAGCTCATCTAAACCGTTCAGGTACATAAGTGTCCCTCCTGTAAATAATATACTCCGGATAGTGAATTTTCTTAAATATCATATCATTTATGTTGCTGAAAGTAAACGTTGGCTTGACTTAGCAGCTGTAACTACATATAATTATTTCGTAACGTAATTTAAAACTTACATTTCGAATATACAAAAATCTGATAAAGGGAAGGATAAGTGAGATTATGAAATCTGTGGAGGAATATGATAATGTCAAAAGATGAGTATTTGATCACAGATGCGCCTCTTAAAGCGCTGACGGTTTTTGCAATGCCAATGATTCTGGGCAGCTTTTTTCAGCAAATATACAATATGGCTGACTCCATCATCGTTGGCCAGTTTGTTGGTTCTTCCGCACTTGCTGCTGTCGGTGCCTGTGCAGCGCTGACTAATGTTTTCATTTGTGTGGCTCTGGGGGCAGGTGTCGGTGCCGGTGTGCTGGTGAGCCGCTATTTCGGTGCCAGGGAGTATGGAAAAATGAAGACCATCGTGTCAACGTCCTTGTTTAGCTTTTTGATTCTAAGCATAATCCTTGGTATTTTTGGCTTTAGCTTTTCCCACTGGATGATGAGTGTGTTACAAACACCTGTCGATATACTGGATGACGCAGTGTTATATCTGCGGGTCTATTTCGTGGGCTTTCCGTTTCTGTTTATGTATAATATTCTTTCCAATATGTTTACTTCCATAGGCGAATCAAAAATTCCACTGGGGCTCCTGATATTTTCATCAATCCTGAATATTTTTATGGATCTCTGGATGGTGGCCGGACTTGGTCTCGGTGTGTTTGGTGCAGCTCTTGCGACTCTTATAGCACAGGGGATTTCTGCGGTGTTTTCACTTTTGCTTTTCCTTAGCCGGATGCGTCGATATAAAAGTCACTTTGACTGGTTTGACAGGCAGGAGTTACATTCTATGCTTCAAATTGCTGTACCTTCGGTTCTTCAGCAGTCTACAGTGTCCATCGGTATGATGATCGTACAGGCAGTTGTAAATCCTTTCGGTACACAGGCACTCGCAGGGTATGCGGCGACGATGCGGGTAGAGAATGTTTTTTCGTTGATTTTTGTATCCATCGGCAATGCGGTTTCCCCATATGTTTCCCAGAACCTTGGTGCAAAGAAAAGTGAGCGTATCAAAAAAGGGTATCACGCGGCACTGGTGTTAGATATATGTTTTGCAGTGCTTGCTTTTACAGTCATTGAGACATTGCATACGCAGATCTCCTCGCTATTCCTTGGTAAAGACGGAACAGCCCTGGCCTATCAGGTATCCGAGGATTATATGAGATGGATCGGTTACTTCTTTATCTTTATGGGAATCAAAATGGCAACCGATGGAGTCCTTCGTGGTCTTGGGATCATGCGACCGTTCCTTATTGCAAACATGGTGAATCTCGCGATCCGCCTGTCCGTTGCTTTGATTTTTGCACCGCGTTTTGGAATTGTATTTGTCTGGCTTGCTGTACCAGCCGGTTGGTTTGCGAACTTTTTAATATCCTATGTGGCACTCAGGAGATCATGGCCGACTGATAAAGAGGTGTCATCTCGATAACTTAGCAGTGATTTATAAGGAAGGATTTATATTATGTACGATAAATGTGTGGTATTGAATGCAAAGAAAATGAATTTGCTGGCATGCGGAGATCAGAAAAATCAAGGATATGCATTTTGACGCTGCATTTGTTCCCTTAGATCCGAGACAGGGAGATCACTATGCCGACGGGATCCTGTATTTCCTTAAAAATGTAGATTGCAATGTCATTTTTCCAATGCATTACTGGAATGATGCCAATGTAATTAAGCGGTTTATTACTGAATATCCGCAATATAAATCACGTATTAAAAACACAGAATGTGCAAAAGGAGAAGAATTATGAAGTTTAAGATGATTCACGAAAACTACAATGTATCAGACCTGGACCGATCTATTAAATTTTACAACGAGGCCCTTGATCTGCACGAAGTGAGAAGAAAGACTACCGATGATTTTATCATTGCTTATCTGAGTAATGATGTAAGTGATTTTGAGTTGGAACTTACCTGGCTTAAAGATCATCCACAGCCATATAATCTGGGAGAATGTGAATTCCACCTGGCATTCCGGGCGGAGGATTACGAGGCAGCGCACAAAAAGCACGAAGAGATGGGATGCATTTGTTTCGAAAATGAAGCAATGGGAATTTATTTCATCATAGATCCAGATGGCTACTGGCTTGAGATTGTGCCGTAAAACCAGTTGAGAAATCGAAAAAAGCTGATGTATATTGGCAATCTTAAAATAACCTTCAGGCTATAATAAAACAAAATAGTCTGAAGGTTATTTTTATGGAAAAGCTGATTGAAATTTGTAAACACTGTGGTCTGACTTTCGAAAGCCTCAGGGAATTAAGGATGCAGTTTCTGCAGATTAATTCAAATTCTAACCGAATCAGGTAAGTTTGCGAAAAGCAATAAGCAGTGGGTGGGGACTTGCCTGTATCAGGAGTAGTGCAGGCTCCTTCTGATAAACTGCGAAGCAGTCATTCGGTGTAGAGATACGTAGCAAAGGGGAGTGCGAATATCCGTTTGACTATTTGTAATTTCTACAGTAAAGGAAAACGGGAAATAGTGGTTGCTTATTCAGTATTGCATAAAAATGTCCTGATTTGGTAATCGTAAAAATTTACGATGATTTTACTTAAATCTGATTGAAGGATGAAGTGGCAATGATATCATAATATGAGGTCATAGGATTACAGGAAATTGTATTTACAGAGGCAGAGAAGAAATAATGAAAGTAAAAAAGGAAGATGAATTTTATAAAATTTTGGAAAGAAAAGCTATATATCCGGTATTTCAACCGATTGTGAATTTACAGACCGGGAATGTAGCAGGATATGAAGCACTTAGCCGTATTGATCGAGATGATACAACTCTTATGATTTCTGATTTATTTGTAATAGCGGAGCAGGCAGGTTGTGTCTGGAAACTGGAGAAGCTATGCAGAAATAAAGCATTAAAAGCAGCAGTAAGTAAACCGGAAAATGTAAAATTATTTCTTAATGTAGACGGTAATATCATTCAGGATAAATCTTTTATACAGGGCTTTACTAACCGTAAGGCAGCAAAAGCAGGAGTTCCGTCCTGTGATATTGTATTTGAAATAACGGAACGGTCAGATGTAGAAAATTACCAGATTTTGCAACAGATTATGAAGCATTATGCAGATCAGGGATATGAAATTGCATTGGATGATGTTGGCGCAGGATATTCTGGGCTGAACCGAATAGTGAATACATCGCCAAATTACTTAAAAGCGGATATAGAACTTGTTAGAGATATTCAAAAACATAAAAAGAAAGAGATTATGATGAAGTTTCTGTTGCAGTACTGTAATGATACAGGAACGATTCTGATTGCAGAAGGGATAGAGACTGCTGAAGAACTGGAGTGTCTGCACCGATTAGGTGTTCATTATGGACAGGGATATTTTATTGGGAAACCAGACCGGCTGTTTAAAAGTACGAGTAATAAGGCTGCATTGCTATTGCAGAAATTAAATATGAGATGATATCAGCGGATATACAGATATCAGAGAACTGGATGCAAATCTTCTAAAACGGCTAATCAGTAAAATCGTTATCTCAGAACTGCAGGAGAAAGACGGAACGGAAAATTACTGCAGTACTCCTGAAACGTTCACAATGGAAACATCAGGAGTAGTGAGGCTCATTTCGAGCAAATATTTTCTCATAAAAGACATAAAACAGCTCATATAAAATAAAGTAAGAAGAGAATGTAAAATAAAAATACTGATCGTAAATGGAAGCGCAGGAAAAAGAAATACATTAACAGTAATGGATGTGTTTGTAAAAAATGCATCAGAAAAGAAGAAATTCAGGTGATCGAACCAGCTAAAGCTTGTCATTGATAAATGTTATTGTTGCGGATTACAGTAAAAAATCCGATGCAATGAAAGAACCTGAGATATTTGGAAAATCTGTAAAACAGGACAGGATCACCTGATAAATACAGTGTTTTTCCTATATATGTATGCTATAATCGTTACCGATGGGGAAAGGAGAAAAATACTGCAACAGCAGAGAAACTGAAAACATCACAAACAAAGGAGACAAAATGAGTGAAAAAACAAAGACTCAGGTAACTGCAGCAGATGACGATTATTCAATGGAAGCAGTGCCGGAGAGTGCACGTAAGGGATTTCGCAGCATGTTTTTTGTAATGCTGGGATTTACTTTCTTTTCCGCAAGTATGAGTGTCGGAGCAAAACTGGGTAACGGACTGGATCTGAATGGATTTGCGGCAGCGTGTGTCATTGGAGGTGTGATCCTGTCTGCGTACTGTGGAATTCTTGCGTATATAGGTTCTGATACAGGTATGAACATGGATTTATTGTGCAGGCGTGCTTTTGGGAAAAAAGGTTCCTATCTTTCTTCACTGGTGCTTGGCCTGACACAGATTGGATGGTTTGGCGTTGGTGTTGCCATGTTTTCCATTCCGACAGCAGAGTTACTTGGAATAAATAAATGGATACTTACCATTATTGCAGGTCTTCTGATGACTGTAACAGCAGCAACAGGAATGAAGGCGCTGGAGATCGTAAGTACGATTTCTGTACCACTGATAGTTGTACTTGGCGTATATTCCATGGTGACGGCAGCAGCAGACGGGGGAGGGCTGGCAGCAGTGTTTAACCAGTCAGTTGGTTCTGTTACATTATTTACAGGCGTTGGATATGTTATCGGTTCTTTTATATCAGGAGGAACAGCAACACCTAATTTTATCCGTTTTGCAAAAGATAACAAAACAGCAGTGTGGACAACTGTGATCGCCTTTTTCCTGGGAAATACTCTGATGTTCTGTTTCGGAGCCATCGGAGGAGCATTTACAGGAAAAGATGACATTTTTTATGTAATGATCGCACAGGGACTTGCGATTCCGGCAATCATTGTACTTGGGGCGAATATCTGGACTACCAACAACAATGCACTTTACACTGGTGGACTTGCTATTGCCAATATTACAAATGCCAGAATGAAGCTTGCAACATGTATTTCAGGAATTATCGGCACAGCACTTGCAATCTGGTTATATTATAATTTTACCGGATGGCTGAACATCCTGAACTGTGCCCTGCCTCCAATCGGAATCACAGTAATACTGGATTTCTTCCTGAGACGCGAGAAATATAAGGGAAAAAATGTGCCGCTTCAGACGGTTAACTGGTTTAATCTGGCAGGAGTTGTAGTGGGAGCCATAGCTGCAAACATTATTCCGGCAGGAATCGCAGCAGTAAATGCCATGGCAGTAGCAGCGGTATTTTACTTTGTGGGATTTGCAGTATCCCGAAAGAAATAAACAGAGAACGGAGTAGGAGACGGGAACATGTTATTAAAAATGCATGTATAGAAAATGATAAAGAACTGAAATGTATAAAGATCACAGATGGAAAAATAGCAAAAATAGCTGCGGATCTGGAAAATGAGCCAGGGGAAAAGGTGATAGACTGTGATGGAAAGCTGGTGCTTTCTCCATTTATAGAGTCGCATGTTCATCTTGATACCTGCCTTACAGCAGGGCAGCCTCACTGGAATATGACAGGAACTCTGTTTGAAGGTATTGTGTACTGGCTGAAAAGTACGGCAAACCGATCGATGTGCACTGCGATGAGATTGACGATGAAGCTTCCAGAGGCCTGGAGACTGTAGCAACGCTGGCATATGAAACCGGAATGAGAGATATGGTAACAGCATCTCATACAACTGCAATGCGCTCCTATAATGATGCCTATGTGATCCGTCTTATGCGTATCCTGAAAATGTCTGGGATCAATTTTGTGGCAAATCCCTGTGTCAATGTTCATCTGGGAGGTCGTACAGACACATATCCAAAGCGCAGAAGTCTTACCTGTGTAAAAGCGCTGTAGAGCTACGTAGCGGGATCGTGGATATCCGCCTGACCAGATCAGATAAGCAGATACCTGCTTCATACAGACTAAACAAACAGTTCATAATCTTCGGGGTACGGGGAGTATGGGCTGTTTTTTGGTTGACAGAAATGATAAAATAATAAGATAAAAACACAAAAGGGGATAACACCATGACCTACAAAGTAATATCTATTCAGGAAGATCTGGATTTTGGCTGTGAGGAACGTCAGCCGGGCGCACCGTTGATGGCAGTGGTGGAGCTTCTGGACGAAAATGGGAGTGAAAAGCTGTTGCGGCATGAGGACGGACTTCTGTATGAAAGGAACATTAACGAAGGTGACACAGTTATTCTTGATGAGAATAGCTGTCTTCAGAAAACAGATGGGAAACATTAAGATGTTTCACGTGAAACAATTTCATTGCGCCTGATTTACTCGGTACGATGAGGTGGGAAACATTAAAATGTTTCACGTGAAACAGATAATGCATACGAAAAACAGACAATGGAGGAAAAAAATGAGTAAGCTGATCAGGATGAGCGGTGTGACAGAAAAGAAGGAACTGGAGGAGATCGCAGAGAGACTGGAGGAACTTAAGGATACCCTGGCGGGAAAGATCGAGGAGTATGAAGACGGAGGTATGGACAGCCGTAAACTGGATACCCTGACAGAGGCGTTGGACGCAATGGAAGATGCCCTGGATGCGATCACAGATGTGACAATGGAATAATATTCAGGCTGATGTTTGGGATTCCCGAAATCCCTGTACGATCAGATTAAATCAGAAAACAGAATATTTGTTCGAAAAGTCCGTATTATTGGACTGTAAGAATGGTATAATTATCACATGATGATTGTATCATTCTTTTTTTATCTGTATAAGCACGCAGCAGAAGGGAATGAGAATGCAGGCTTTGTTTTATGTTTTGATCAGGAGAGTTTTATGGACAGAGACAGATATGTATATTGCTTTCTGGATATTGGAAGCGTGAGATCCGGGGAGATTTCCGGCGAAGGGAAGATTGGTTGTACAGCAGGGATTTCTGTATGTGACGATGAGGGTAACAATGTGGAGCTTTTTTGTGGCAGGACAGATGACGCAGAGGAGGATGGAGGAGATATATTAAGAGAGCTGTCAGACATGGTTTCAGAGAGTGAGTTTATAATAGTATGGTCCCGGGAAATGTACAGGCGGATCCAGACGATGCTCACGGAGGCTGACATAACAGTGCCGAAGAACAGAGTGATAATCCTCCGGGAGCTGGCCGGAATCCTGTCTGTGGATGGAAGAGAACCGGAGTTCAGGGAGCTTCTCAGTTGGGCGGGAACTGACTTCACGGAAAGGAGGCTGGAAGATCCGGGATACAGGGTTACATGTCTGGAAAAGGTGTTTTTTCTGCTTCAGGACCGCTATCGGGAGGCTGCGGGGGATGACCGCAGGTGTATTCTGAATATTTCCGGCAGAACCTTGCACCATGAACAGTGCAGATGCCTGGGACAGACAGATCCGGCTAATGTGATCCGGGGAGACCGGATGCTCATATTTCGGGCATATAAGCCCTGTAAATGCTGCAGGGGTTTATCAGCCTGGGGTAAGCTTAAATGGACAGCAGAGAGATTATATACAGTCTCTGAGAAGAAAGGAGACAGGCAGCCGGGAAACATGGAGCGGATTTATCAGGGAAAAAGGCTGACAGACAGGAGGATATCCGGAATATGTGAGAAGTTTGGCATGAAATATACCATCAGCCAGGGAGTGGTATTTATCAGGACACAGGTATTTTCCTGGAGAGTATATCATGACGGACAGAATGTGACAGAAGTACTTCATGAGAACTACAGAGGTGGTGCCATACCGGGCAGAGGCGGGAAGTGCAATGAAGGATTCCATCGTCAGAGGATCTATTCAAGGGATTTTTACCAAGTCATAAGATATATTTACCGGCATGACAGAAATTATCTGAATACATATAAGCAGAAGGGGGAAGTTCATAAGTATGTAATACCTGAGAGCAATGAAAAAGTTCACTTTGCCCGGGAATACAGGAATGATCCATCGAAGCATCTGACAGGTCAGGTGAAAGAAGGATGTTTTTACATGAAAGCGGCGATCTGACCGGAGGAAGAACTGATTGTATAAGGACGACCTGTACAGATATAAGACGATTCCGCTGACAGGGTACAGGATATTTTCTGTGGACAGAGGTACATGCGGATGATAGAATAGGGAACGAAATAGTAAGAACAGGGGCTATTAACAGTTAAATATAAATTATAAAATCATATAAGTACATGTTGAGTTTTATAAGATATTAGAGTAGAATATTATTGAAAGGAGTTGATGCT
>CAKROW010000075.1 GCA_934373235.1 uncultured Blautia sp.
GTACACGGCGGACCATTTGCAAACATTGCTCATGGATGTAACTCCGTAACAGCTACAAAGATGGCTATGAAGCTTGCTGATTACGCTATCACAGAGGCTGGATTCGGTGCTGACCTTGGTGCTGAGAAATTCCTCGACATCAAGTGCCGTATGGCAGGGCTTCACCCAAGCGCAGTTGTTATCGTAGCTACTGTACGTGCCCTGAAATACAACGGCGGCGTTGCAAAAGCTGATCTTAACAACGAGAACCTTGAGGCTCTTGAGAAAGGTATCCCGAACCTTCTGAAGCATGTGGACAATATCAAGAATGTTTACAAACTTCCATGTGTTGTTGCGATCAACGCCTTCCCGACAGATACTAAGGCAGAGCTTGACCTTGTTGAGGCAAAATGCAAAGAGCTTGGCGTTAATGTTGCACTTTCCGAAGTATGGGCAAAAGGCGGCGAGGGCGGCCTGAAGCTTGCTGAGGAAGTTATCCGTCTTGTTGAGGAGCCGAATGACTTCACATATGCTTATGAACTTGAGGGATCTATCGAGGATAAACTGAACAACATCGTACAGAAAGTTTACGGTGGAAAGAAAGTTGTTCTTACAGCAAATGCTCAGAAACAGGCAAAACAGCTTGAGGCTCTTGGATTTGGTAACTGCCCGATCTGCGTAGCCAAGACACAGTACAGCCTGACTGATGACCAGACCAAGCTTGGAGCACCGACAGATTTCGAGGTAACAGTACGTAATCTGAAGATTTCAGCAGGTGCAGGATTTATTGTTGCCCTTACCGGTGAGATCATGACTATGCCAGGACTTCCTAAGGTTCCGGCTGCAACCAAGATCGATGTAGATGAGACTGGTAAGATCACAGGACTTTTCTAGGAGAAGAGTTTTTTTGAAAAGAGGAAAACCCTGAGGGGGACCATCTCTGAGTTGCGAAGCCCGAAGGTCCCCCTCAGACACCCCCTTCTTGGGCACGCGTTGGGTTTTCAGAGCTGGAATGTGATGATGGAAACTTGGTGCTGAAGTGCCTGGGTACTGGAATCGCTGGATGGAGAATGACGCCTGGGGTTTCAGGAGGGACGCCGGCGCGCCGGGATGTTGCGCATTGCCGGGGCTGGGCTGAACGGATGGTAAAACTATAAGGGTGTCTGGGGGATTCTTGAGTGCATGAATTTAGATTTTATAAAGGAGGAGAGTCCTATGGGATTTTCTACTAGTACTTGTACTGAATTTGTAGAGGTATTGAGTTCTAAGGCTCCGGTTCCGGGCGGCGGCGGGGCATCTGCGCTTGTGGGTGCTGTTGGTACTGCTCTTGGAAACATGGTTGGAAGCCTTACTGTTGGTAAGAAAAAATATGCGGATGTAGAAGAGGAAATGTGGGAGCTTAAGAAAAAGTGTGACCAGCTTCAGAAAGATTTCCTTCATCTGATCGAGAGAGATGCAGAAGTTTTTGAGCCTCTTTCCAAAGCTTATGGTATGCCGAGAGAAACTGAGGAGGAAAAGGCTGAGAAGGCTCGTGTTATGGAGGCTGCTCTCAAGGAGGCCTGCTCTGTTCCTATGGAGATCATGGAGAAATGCTGCGAGGCCATTGAGCTTATTGTTGAGTTTGGTGCAAAGGGTTCCAGACTTGCTATCAGTGATGCCGGTGTTGGTGCAGCGTTCTGTAAGGCTGCTCTTAAAGGTGCAAGCCTGAACGTATATATCAATACCAAGTCCATGACTGACCGTGCATATGCAGAAGAACTGAACAAAAAAGCTGATGCAATGCTTGAGAAATATACAAAGATTGCAGATGAGACATTTGACAGCGTTCTTGGACGTCTGAAATAGGAGGAATCATAAAAATGGCAAAGCAGTTATTAGGTAAAGAGGTTACAGCCGCTCTTAATGAGAAGATCAAGGCAAATGTTGCAGATCTTCAGGCTAAGGGCGTAAATCCTACACTTTGTATTATCCGTGTAGGCGAAAATCCAAGTGATATTTCTTATGAGAGAGGCGCAACAAAACGCTGTGAAACACTTGGAGTTGCATGTGAGAAGATCCTTCTTCCGGAGGACGTTTCACAGGATGAGCTTCTTGCAACCATCGATAAAGTAAACAAAGATGATAAGATCCACGGCGTTCTTCTGTTCCGTCCGCTTCCGAAGCATCTGGATCAGGCTGTGATCGAGAATGCCCTTGCACCGGAGAAAGATGTTGACTGTATGACAGATCTTTCCATGTCCGGCGTATTCACAGGCAAGAAGATCGGATTCCCGCCATGTACACCGCAGGCATGCATGGAGATCCTGGATCATTACGGAATCGACTGCACAGGTAAAAAAGCTGTTGTGATCGGAAGAAGTCTTGTAGTTGGTAAACCGGCTGCAATGATGCTTGTTAAGAAAAATGCGACAGTTACCATCTGCCACACAAGAACCGTTGATATGCCATCCGTTGCAAAAGAGGCGGATATTGTTATCGTTGCAGCTGGCCGTGCTGGTGTTGTTGGTGCTGACTATGTCAGAGAGGGACAGACAATCATCGATGTTGGTATCAATGTAAACGCTGAGGGTAAACTTTGCGGTGATGTTGATTATGCGGCAGTTGAGCCGATCGTTGATGCGATCACACCGGTTCCTGGCGGAGTTGGAAGTGTTACAACTTCTGTTCTTGTAGGACACGTAGTTGAAGCAGCAATGAGAAAAGCGCAGTAATAAAGGATTGATTATTGATATATGTACAGATTCCGAAATATTTTTTGTTTACGGATGATGATGCTTGCAGGCGTTCTGGTATTCGGAACGCCTGCGGGTGTTTTTGCAGAAGAAGTGGATCATTCCATGGAGGGACAGATCTCGAAGCCGCAGTCATTCGGAGAGAGTGATATAGATAGTTTTGTGGATGATTCCACAGATAATACTTACGGATATTATACGATCATGGGGTGTACTACAGTGGATGAGGAGGATATGGTGGCGCAGTATGAGGCGCAGAATGTGGAGTATCCTTCCGGTATCCTGACAGAGGGTGGTGCACCGGATATTGATACGTTTTGCGCAATTGTGATAGAGGAAGCGGATGCGGAGGGTGTCCGTGGAGAAGTTGTATATGAGCAGGCAATGCTTGAGACCGGGTGGCTTCAGTTTCAGGGGGATGCCAGTGCCGGGCAGTTTAACTTTTCCGGGCTTGGGACTACCGGGGGTGGTGTTGCCGGGAATTCCTTTCCGGATGTCAGGACCGGGATCCGGGCGCAGGTACAGCATCTGAAGGCTTATGCGTCATCGGAAGAACTGAACCAGGCTTGTGTGGATAAACGGTTTGACTATGTTGCCAGAGAAAGTGCGCCCTATGTGGAATGGCTTGGAATACAGGAAAACCCCTATGGTGGTGGATGGGCCGCCGGAAGGAGTTATGGATATAAGCTTAGAAGTCTTCTGGCAGATCTGAAAGACGAGGAGTATACCTGGCCGGAGAGTACGGAAACGGTGGAGAAATGATGACAGGCATTCATTCCACCGGATATGTAAAAACCATGAGAATCACAAAATAAAAAAGATGTGCATCTGAACAAAAACAGGCGCACATCTTTTTTTATAAAAAATATTTAATTCAGTTCCAGATTTTCAAGTTCCTGAGATGGAATCTTAGGGTCTGAGCCATCTACATATTTCTTAAGAGCTTTGGCGGTTTTTGCGAAGCCGGCATTGGTTCCTGCACCGCCGATGCAGCCTCCCGGACAGGCCATTCCTTCGATCATGCAGTTTTTGATCTTTCCTGCTTTGGCCAGAGTGAGGACTTTTTTGCACTCGGCGAGGCTTTCTGCGTGTTCGATATGGACGGGTACATCGGGATAATATTCTTTCATGCAGGCTTCGATTGCACCTGCTACGCCGCCTGCGATGGCATATCCTCTTCCGGCGGCTGTTGCAGCCTGGGTTTCTTCCGGGATGTCCTCGCATGCAGATGGAATGATATCTTTGGCATCGAACAATCCCCAAAGTTCTTCGAAGGTGATAACGAAATCCACATCACTTCTTACGGAATGACGCATGGCTTCCAGTTTCTTGGAGGCGCATGGTCCGATGAATACTACTTTTGCATTGGGGTGTTCTTTTTTTACAATGCGGGCAGTTGCTACCATCGGGGTCAGCTCCTGTGAGATGTTGTCGATCATAGCCGGGAAGTATTTCTTCGCCATTACAGACCATGACGGGCAGCAGGATGTAAGCAGGAACGGGAGATTGCCTGTGGCTACTTCTTTGGCATAATGATGGGCCTCGGAAATACAGCCGATGTCTGCGCCGAGTGCTACTTCATAAATATTGGAAAATCCAAGCTGAGTTAAAGCAGAGCGGAATTTACCGGGGGTTACATCTTCACCGAACTGGTTGATGTAGGCAGGTGCGACTTCTGCAATGATCTCAGTTCCCTCACGGAGGGCATGGGCAAGCTGGAATATCTGGGATTTATCAGAGATGGCTCCAAAGGGACAGCTTACCATACACATACCACAGGAAACACACTTATCCTGATTAATGGAAGCACGGCCCTGCTCATCACTTTCGATAGCCTTGACTCCGCATGCACGTTCACAGGGGCGCTCTTTATGTGCAATGGCATCGTATGGACAGACAGATTTGCATCTTCCGCAATGGATACATTTTTCCTGATCAATAAATGATTTTCCGTCTGCCATGGAGATGGCACCCTTGGGGCAGGTCTGCATACAGGGATGTGCAACACAGCCACGACACATATTGCTGACCTCGTATTTGTTGGATTCGCATGCAGAACATGCGGAAGGGATTACCTGCATAAGAGGCGGTTCATAATATTTCTCGTCAATATTGCTGGCTTTCAGACCGTCTGTAAGATGGACCGAACGGTTCTCCGGACGCAGGGAAAGACCCATGGCCAGACGGACACGTTCGCTGGCAACTGCCCTTTCACGGTAGATACTTTCACGATATCTGGCACGTTCCTCGACAATATTGTATGGAATAGATTCAATGTCATGGATTAAAGAGTCGTCCGTGGATTCAAAGCCGATCTTTGCGATTTCGGTGAAGATCTTTCGCCGGATCTGTTTAACTGGGGTATCAAGATTTCGCATAATCATTCTCCTTTGTAATATATAAATTATGAGATGTTTTCCACGCACTTTTTTACAGGTTAATCTTATAGTAAATGAGAAATAAAATCAACAAAGATCATGTTCTTTCTGGGAAACATGGTGCTGGAAACACATCAGGGATAAAAATATTGTTTATTGTTTATCAGGAATGTTAATAATTATGCGAAATATATAACAAATATAGAAAAAACGGTAAGCCATTACAAACTTTTCAATATATTCTGAAAAAAGCGAAAAAACATCTTGTGAAAAATAACCATATAATGTATAATAAGAAGCACAAAATAGTGCAAAATAATGATTAGCATAAAAACTGACAAAACAAATAATGTTAAATCATTAACCTGCATACAAAACAACAGGTTAGACAGTGGAGAATTCATAAGAAACAAGGAGGGAACCGAATGTTAGACCAGTCGTATTACAGAAAGACGGATGAGATCATCGAACACTATGGCCGTAAAGCTGCATCACTGATTCCGATCATGCAGGATATTCAGGCTGAGTACAGATATCTTCCGGGAGAGCTTCTTACCTATGTTGCGGAACAGATCGGGGTAAAAGAAGCAAAAGCCTACAGTGTGGCAACTTTTTATGAGAACTTTTCCTTTGAGCCGAAGGGCAAGTATATTATCAAGGTATGTGACGGTACTGCCTGTCATGTACGTAAGTCCATGCCTGTAAAGGAAGCAATGCTGAAAGAACTTGGGCTGACTCACAAGAAGCATACTACAGATGATATGATGTTTACCGTTGAAACAGTTTCCTGTCTTGGTGCCTGCGGACTTGCACCGACATTGACTGTAAATGATGAAGTTCACCCGAAGATGACTCCTGAGAAGGCTGTTGAGCTTTTAAATGAATTGAGAGGTGAGAGCGTATGAGTATAACCAGTATGGAAGATCTGAAAAACAAACAGGCTGAGGTTAAGAAGAATCTTGATGGCTATACCTGCCGTGTTCTCGTCTGTTCCGGTACCGGATGTATTGCTTCCGGTGCTCAGAAGATTTATGAAGAAATGTCAAGACTCTGTGAGGGAATCGAGGGCGTTGCAGTTGAGATGCAGAAGGATGTTCCTCATGTAGGTATCATTAAGACCGGATGTCAGGGCTTATGTGAACTTGGCCCACTTATGAGAATTGAGCCCTATGATTATCAGTATGTACATGTTCAGGTAGAGGACTGCCGCGAGATCGTAGAGAAGACTGTTATCTGCGGACTGCCTGTTGATCGTCTGTTTTATCGTCATAACGATGAAGCCTGTCCACATCCGGGTGATATTCCTTTCCTGAACCAGCAGACAAGGATCGTTCTTGAGAACTGTGGCAAGATTGATGCTGAATCTATTGATGAATACATTGCAGTAGGTGGATTTTCCGCTATGGCGAAAGCTTTCTTTGAAATGACACCACAGAGCGTTATTGACGAGATCACGAAATCCGGTCTCCGTGGCCGTGGCGGTGCGGGATTCCCTGCAGGCAAGAAATGGTCACAGGTAGCACGCCAGCCGGAAAAAGTCCGTTATGTAGTATGTAACGGTGATGAGGGTGACCCGGGAGCATTTATGGATGGTTCCGTAATGGAAGGTGATCCGTATAAGATGATCGAAGGTATGGTCATTGCAGCTTATGCCGTTGGCGCAGAAGATGGCTATATCTATGTACGTGCCGAGTATCCGCTCTCTGTACAGAGACTCCGGATGGCCATTGAGCAGGCAGAGTCCTATGGCCTTCTTGGTGATAATATCCTTGGTTCCGGTATTAATTTCCACTTACATATCAATCGCGGTGCCGGAGCGTTCGTATGTGGTGAAGGTTCTGCCCTGACTGCTTCCATCGAAGGTAACAGAGGTATGCCTCGTGTTAAACCTCCGAGAACTGTCGAGCAGGGTCTGTGGGGTAAGCCTACCGTTCTCAATAACGTGGAGACCTATGCAAATGTACCGAAGATCATCCTTCAGGGAGCAGACTGGTTCCACACCATCGGTACGGAAGGAAGTCCGGGAACCAAGACCTTCTCACTTACCGGTTCTATTGAGAATACCGGACTTATCGAGGTTCCTATGGGAACAAGTCTCCGTCATATCATTTATGATATCGGCGGCGGTCTTAAGAGCGGTGCTGCATTTAAGGGCGTACAGATCGGCGGTCCTTCCGGTGGATGTCTGATCGACGATCAGATCGATCATCCGCTCGATTTTGATTCTGTTAAGAAGCTGGATGCCATCATGGGCTCCGGCGGACTGGTTGTTATGGATGAGAATACCTGTATGGTAGAGGTTGCGCGCTTCTTCATGAGCTTTACACAGCGTGAGAGCTGTGGTAAATGTGTTCCCTGCCGTGAGGGTACCAAACGTATGCTTGAGATCCTGGAGAGGATCGTTGCAGGTAAAGGTGAGCTTTCTGATCTGGATGAGCTGGAAGAGCTTGCGAACATGGTTCAGAGTATGGCTCTGTGCGGTCTTGGTAAAAGTGCACCGCTTCCGGTCATCAGTACCCTGAAACGTTTCCGCGATGAATATGTAGAGCATATCGTAGATAAGAAATGCCGGGCGAAGGTCTGCACGGCACTCCGTCAATTCCATATCAATCCTGAGTTCTGTATCGGCTGCGGCAAGTGTGCTAAGAACTGTCCGGCAGGTGCGATCTCAGGAAAGATCAAGCACCCACATGTAATCAACAACGACGTATGTATCAAATGCGGTTCCTGTAAGGATAACTGTAACTTTGATGCGATTTATGTGGAAGCATAGAAGGGAGGATATCTTATGGGTACAATGACAATTGACGGAAGAAAAGTAGAATTTACCGACGAAAAAAATGTCCTGACAGTCATCAGGAATGCCGGTATCAATATCCCCACACTGTGCTATCATTCAGAGGTGTCCACATTTGGTGCCTGTCGTCTGTGTACAGTTGAGGACGACAGAGGCAAGACATTTGCCTCCTGTTCCGAACAGCCGAGAGATGGAATGGTTATCTATACCAATTCCGGCCGTATCAAGAAATATCGTAAACTGATCGTGGAACTGCTTCTTGCAGCACATTGCCGTGATTGTACAACCTGTGTAAAGAGTGGTGAGTGTATCCTGCAGGAGCTGGCACATCGCCTTGGCGTACGGGATATCCGTTTTGAAAATACAAGAGAGCAGCATGAGATTGATGACAGTTCACCATCCATCATCCGTGATCCGAATAAATGTATCCTCTGCGGTGACTGTGTACGTGCCTGCGAGGAGCTTCAGGGAATCGGAGCTCTCGGATTTGCGTTCCGTGGAACAGAAGCCATGGTCATGCCGGCTTTTAATAAGAAAATTGCCGAGACACAGTGTGTAAACTGCGGTCAGTGCCGTGTTTACTGCCCGACAGGTGCAATCTCCATCCGTACACATATGGATGAGGTATGGGATGCATTGGCTGATAAGGATATCCGTGTTGTTGCACAGATCGCACCTGCAGTACGTGTTGCAGTAGGTGACCATTACGGCCTTACAAAGGGCAAGAGTGTTATGGGCAAGATCGTCAATGCACTTCACAGAATGGGCTTTGATGAAGTTTATGACACTACATTCAGTGCCGACCTTACCATTATGGAAGAGACCAAAGAGTTCCTGAACAGAGTGGAGAAGGGCGAGAACCTTCCTCTTCTGACTTCCTGCTGTCCTGCATGGGTGAAATTTATTACCGATCAGTATGAGGAGTATATCCCCAATATCTCCACCTGCCGTTCTCCACAGGGAATGATGTCCGCAGTTATCAAGGAATATTTCCGTGATCCGGAACATGCAGCAGGCAAGAAGACTGTTATGGTTTCCATCATGCCATGTACAGCTAAGAAGGCTGAGGCAATCCGTCCAAACAGCTTCACAGACGGTGAACAGGATACAGACATTGTTATTACAACCACAGAGCTTCTTCGTATGATCGACAACTTTGGTCTTGATTTTGCAGCACTGGATCCGGAAGCATGCGATATGCCATTTGGATTTGGTTCCGGTGGTGGTGTTATCTTTGGTGTTACCGGCGGTGTTACCGAGGCAGTTCTTCGAAGACTGAGCCCGGATCACAGCAAGGAAGCCATGCATGAGATCGCAGAGTGCGGTGTCCGTGGTGAAGAGGGAATCAAGGAATTTACCGTACCGTACAAGGGAATGGATATCAATGTATGCGTAGCCAGCGGCCTTGCAAATGCGAGAACCGTTATGGAACGTGTAAAGAACGGCGAGGCAAACTATCACCTGATCGAGGTTATGGCATGCCGCCGTGGATGTATCATGGGTGGAGGTCAGCCAACCAGATCCGGCGACAGGACCAAGGCAGCCAGAGCAAGAGGTCTGTACAATGCAGATAACACTATGATCATCAAGAAATCCGATGAGAACCCACTGGTTCTGGAGCTTTATGAGGGACTTCTCAAGGGCAAAGAGCATCATCTCCTCCACAATGAATTTTATAAATAAAACAATAATACTGCCGTGATATCTATATAACGGAATAAGGAAAGCCCCCGGGGCATATATTATAGCAATACATGGGATTGTGTGAATATATGCTAGGGGGCTTTTTTATGGAAAATTTTCAGGTTTACAGGGATATTCAGGCACGGACAGGAGGGGATATATACATAGGGGTTGTGGGACCGGTGCGTACCGGAAAATCCACATTTGTGCGTAGATTTATGGAGCTTGTGGCGCTGCCGTTCATGAATGAGGAAAAAAGAGGGGAGCTTCGGGATGAATTACCTGTAAGTGGAGCAGGAAAGATGATCACTACAGTGGAACCTAAATTTATTCCCAAAGAAGCAGTAAGGGTATCTCTCGGAGATGAGCAGAAAATCAAAGTAAAACTTATTGACTGCGTCGGATTTATGGTAAAAGATGCAGCGGGAAATGTGGAGGATGGCAGGGAACGGATGGTAAAAACCCCCTGGCAGAAAAAAGCGATCCCATTCCATGATGCAGCCAGAATCGGTACGGAAAAGGTGATCCAGGAACATTCCACCATTGGCCTGGTGATCACCACAGACGGAAGCTTTGGGGAGCTTCCAAGAGAAAACTTTGTATCCGGAGAGGAACAGGCAGTGGACGGTCTAAAAAAAGTAGGAAAACCATTTCTCATTGTTCTCAATTCCCAGATTCCCTACAAGGAAGAAACCAGAAAACTTTCTGATTCCCTGGAGAAAAAATACGGTGTGACAGTTGTATCGGTAAACTGTGAACAGTTGAAAAAGGAAGATATTACCAGACTCCTGGAAAAGATCCTATATGAATTCCCCATAAGCGAAATACAGTTTTTTATTCCTAAATGGGTGGAAATGCTGTCGGCAGATCATGAGCTTAAGGGACAGATCCTGAAACAGATCCGGGAAAAGATGGCAGAGCTTTCCTGCGTCCGGGATATCACAAAGGAATCCATGGCCCTTGACGGTCCTTATGTGGAGGATACCCTTCTTGAAAATATAAGCTTATCTGACGGAAAAGTCCGGGTGAGAGTCACAGTAAACGATCGGTATTATTACCGGATGCTCAGTGAATTAAGTGGCATTCCTATGGAAAGTGAGTATCAGTTGATCCATACCATGAAAGAACTTGCCTCCATGAAAGAAGAATTTGTGAAAGTGCAGTCTGCCCTGGAATCTGTCCGCGGAACCGGGTACGGGGTGGTGGTACCGGAACTTTCGGAGATTACCATGGAAGAGCCGGAGGTGATCCGTCAGGGAAATAAATTTGGGGTAAAAATAAGATCCAAGAGTCCTTCCATCCACATGATCCGGGCCAATATTGTCACGGAGATCGCGCCTATTGTAGGAACAGAAGAGCAGGCGGAGGATCTGATCCGTTATATCGGCGAAAGTGGCAAACGGGGAGAAAGTATATGGGAGACGAATATTTTTGGAAAATCCATTGAACAGTTAGTGGAGGACGGAATCAAAAACAAACTGGCTGCTATCAGTGAAGAAAGCCAGGTGAAGCTTCAGGATACCATGCAGAAAATCGTCAATGACAGTAAAGGCGGCCTGGTGTGCATAATCATATAAATGAAATTGCAAAGGAATCCTGTTTATGAGCATATGGCAAGGTGGAGTATGAATGTCCGCTTTGCAGAAAAAAGGACGTTCAGTGGCAAACGTCCTTTTTGCTGTGGTGATGTTTTTTCCATTCAGATATGAATTCCATCTGTTCCAGGTCGGAAAGCTCCTGGGAAGCTGCGTCATTGCCTGCTGCCGCACAGCAGAACAGGATAAAGATCTGTATTCCGAAAAAAATAAGAAAAAATAACAACATGTAAAAACCTCCTTTGTCCAACGGATGTCTATAGCATTGGCAGAAAAACAGGTTTTATACAATTTATGCAGAAAATGGCACCCTGATAACAAAAACAGAATAGAATAAACCAACAACAGGATTTCAGTCTGTTTTGTGGAGGATGGAATGGATGATAAAATTTATACAGGAAAAAATGTGGGAGTTGCCGTGCTGGATACCGGGATTTTCCCACATATGGATTTTGAGGGAAGGATCTGGGCGTTTCGGGATTTTCTGGGAAAAAAAACACTGCCCTATGATGACAACGGGCATGGTACTCACGTAAGCGGGATCCTGGGAGGAAGCGGAGCTGCCTCAAATGGAAAATACAAGGGTCAGGCGCCGGAATGTGGGATCATTTCCCTGAAAGTGCTTGACCGCTACGGAAACGGAAGCCGGGAGGATGTACTGCGGGCGTTTCGCTGGATCAGGGAAAAGCATAAAAAATACAGAATCCGTGTGGTAAATATAT
>CAKROW010000076.1 GCA_934373235.1 uncultured Blautia sp.
GGATAAGGCCGTTCCAGATAACGGGCATTTTCGCCACTGTAAAGGAGCCTGTCATTGCCGGAATCCGCCTGTCCCACTATTGCTGCCATATATCCCATTCTGCGAAGTTCCTGGACAAACCCCTCTCCTCCTTTCATACCTATAAGGATGGAGCCTCCTGAAAGAAGGCGGTAGGGATTTAAGTCAAACCGTTCACATACCTCGATAGTCTCCTGCCGGATAGGAACACTTCTCAGATCAGCCTTAAGTCCGGTTCCCGAAGCCTCAGACATTTTCCAGAGAGCCGAGAGAAATCCTCCCTTCCCCATAAGATAAAGCGCATCTGCCCCTGCATCCACTGCCATATCCCAGATTTTATTTTGTTCCCGGGTCATTCCGGTTCCGTAATCTTTAAGGAGCTGATGACAGTCCCTTATAAATTCCCCTGAAAAATATTTCCGCAGCTCTTTTTCTTTTTTTTCTGCGATTAACGCAGTTCCCTGCGCTGCCACAGGCCCCGCCACCACAAGCTCATCACCGGGTGCAAGATTCCCTGTGATCTCTGCGCGAAGTGCCAGAAGTGCATCTTTTCCAAGTTTCATAAAGCACCTCTTAATAAATGATCAGGGAAAGCACAGTAGGTACCACCATGGCAAGCACCAGGATCACTGCGATGATAGCTGTAATAACTTTTCTCTTCTTTGGATCAAACATTCCCATTATCTTCACCTCTTTAAATCTTTCATAAGTGCATTGGTAATATCCTCTGTGTAAACATTGTTGGTAAGAGGATCTCTTTTTGTGTAATCAAACAATACTGCCTTTTTATTCCGGAACATTTCTATGTGTACGGTTTTCGGGATACTGTTTTCTTTTCGGTATACCCTTATCTGATGTTCATATGGTTTCTGATCTGAGCCAAAGGATGGTCTGCTTTTCAGATTCTCACGAAGATAAAGATCATAGATCATATGATCTGCAAGCTCATCCTCCGGAATCTTACTCTCCTCACGGACAAACTCCAGAAGGATCTCATACCTTCTCAGCCTTGAGTGCGAGATTTCGGAATAGCCCTTCTTCTCATAGAATTCTCCCAGCCTCTGGTACAGTATAAACGGATCCTCAAAAAACTGTATCATATACTCCAGTGTATTCCGGAACTGACCACTATTATAATACACTTCCACCATACTTTCCACCATTTTCAGCTTCAGAACCTTTCCGTAATCCAGCCATGCTGTGGAAAGCACCTCGTAAGGCTCCCTGTCCTTGTAAAAAATCTGATATTCTTCTGTCATCTCCTTCATATGGGAACCTTTCAGTACCTTGAGAAAACCTAACTGAAGCTGCTCCGGTCTCATGGCATACACATCACAGAAAGATCTGTGAAAGCTGTCATAATCCTCGTAGGGAAGCCCTGCTATCAGGTCCAGATGCTGATGGATATTATGAAAACTGTGTATCCGGTCAACGATGCACTTCAGCTTCTCAAAATCCATTGTCCTGTGTATGGCACAGATGGTTTCCGGATTTGTGGACTGCACTCCGATCTCAAGCTGGATCAGCCCCGGGCGCATGGTTTTCATCAGTTCCAGTTCTTCTTCTCTCAGAAGGTCTGCCGAGATCTCAAAATGAAAATTGGTGATCCCGTTATCATGTTCTGTAATGTACTTCCATATTGCCATTGCATGACTGTGTTTACAGTTAAAAGTACGGTCAACAAATTTCACCTGGGGCACCTTGTGATCAATAAAAAACTGCAGTTCTTTTTTTACCTGCTCAATATCACGGAAACGAAGTTTCTTATCTATGGATGACAGACAGTAACTGCATGAAAAAGGACAGCCTCTGCTGCTCTCATAGTAGATGATCCGGTTTTTAAACTCTGTCAGATTCTGGTATACAAAAGGCACCCGGCTCAGATCCATCAGTTCCCGCCAGCCTGTATGGATGATTTCTCCTTCAGCCTTACAAAAAGCAACTCCCCGGATCTTTCCCAGCTCTTCCAGAAAATCCCCTGCAGTCTGTGGATCTGCATTTTTAAGAAAACGGACGGACTTTCCAAGACTTACATATTTTTCTGAGAGCTCCCGGAATGTTTCCTCTCCTTCACCAACCATAACTCCCAGAAATCCCGGATTCTTTTTCAGGAAATTCTCCGCATCATAGGAAACTTCCGGGCCACCTGCCCAGAAATCTGTATCCGGAAGTATCTTCACAAGATCTGCCACCAGCTCCTTCACAAAGGATACATTCCAGATATAACAGGAAAAACATACCACATCCGGCTGCTCCATATAAATATCCTTAAGTATCTCATCTTTGATCTGGTTTATAGTGTATTCCCGGATCTTAACGTATTTTCTGCTCTCCCCTGCACAGGCCTTCAGATCGTACACTGCCAGGTTTGAATGTATATATTTTGCATTACATGCCCCAAGTAAAATATTCAAAACATTTTTCCTCAACTTCTTATTATTATGAGGGGCTGCCCCCTCTCTGCTCTCTCCTCATGGATTATACCCTGTGATCTTCCTTATGTAAACAGCACCTGGTAAAAATTCTCAGGCTCCTCCATTGTTTTTATTCCCATATCAGGTTACAATAGATACCACAATGTTTCATGAACAGGAGTACAAGCTTATGAACAAAACCGACTGTCTGAAATACTTTCAGGCTTTTTCCTTCTGGGAGCATATGTCAGAGGAAGACCAGGAACTTCTTCTTTCCAATATCCGTGAACTTCATTACCAGGGAGGAGAAGCCGTACAATCTGCCAACTGCCAGTGCCTTGGCACTATTTTTATCCTGAAAGGGATACTTCGGGTGTATCTTCTTTCTTCCAAAGGGAAGGAAGCCACGTTATACCGTTTAAGGGACAGTGATATCTGTACCCTGTCTGCCTCCTGTATGCTCTCCTCCATCACCTTTGATGTGCAGATCGACGCAGAGACAGACTGTGATATCCTGCTGCTTCCCGCTGTTGTATTTTCAAGACTTATGAAAAACAATATCTATCTTGAAAATTTCATTTACAAGCTGACATCTGAACATTTCTCCGACGTGATATCCGGAATTGAACGTACTTTCTTCATGACCCTTCCCCAGAGAATTGCCGCCTTTCTTCTGGACGAGGCTGCCCAGACCGGATCTGATGATCTCATTCTTACCCAGGAAAGCATTGCACGTTCTATCGGAAGTGCCAGGGAAGCCGTCAGCCGCAGTCTCAAAAAAATGAGCAAAGACGGCTCTATCGAGATATCCAGAGGTGAGATCCGGATTCTCAATAAGAGCCGTCTTTATCATATGATGAATGTATAGATATTATCAGCCGTTAAGCTTCACCTCCAGGTCTGCCCTGGAGGTGAGACCTACAAAACGTGCTGTCTCCTGACCATCTTTGAAAACAAGAAGAGTGGGGATGCTCATGATCCTGAACTGTTGTGCAAGCTCAGGGTTTTTGTCCACATCCACCTTACCCACATAGTAGCCTGCTTCAGAAAGTTCCTCAACAACCGGTGCCTGACGTCTGCACGGTCCGCACCATGTAGCCCAGAAATCAACCAGTACCGGTTTCTCAGACTTTAATACTGCTTCCTCAAAATTCTCTGTTGTAAATACTTCTGCCATAATTCTTATTCCTCCTGATCATATTGTCCTTATTTCTGCTGTTCCTTCAGGACCTTACGCACATACTGTACTGCGGAAAGCCCTGCCTGTGCACCGTCATGTACGGCTTTGGCAACCTGAAGAAGTCCTCCTGTACAGTCTCCTGCTGCATAAAGTCCCGGAACCGTTGTTTCCATGTTTTCATTCACCCGGATATTCCCCTTGTCTGTCAGCTCCGCACCGATCTGACGTGCCATCTCCGAGCTTCCGGCTGTTCCCAGTGCCACAAACACTCCATCTGCCGGCTCAAAGGAGCTTATCTCTTCTCCTGCTTCCTGTGCTGTCATATCACCTTCCAGACGGATTCCGGACACACGTTCCTCTCCTTCAATAGCCTGGATCTTCATGGTGTTCACATCAAAAGAATTCTCCTTTGAAAAATCCGGTTCCTTCCCGTCTGTAAAAATAGTCACATGGGAAGCAATGTGGGAAAGCTCCTCCGCTTCATGAAGGGCAAAATCACTGTTCCCAAGAACTGCCACTTCCTTGCCTCTGTAAAAGAAAGCATCACACACAGCACAGTAACTGACTCCTTTTCCCTCAAATTCCCGGATACCTGGGATTCTGACTGTTGCACGCTTGTTTCCTGTAGCAAGGATCACACTTACAGCTTCATGATCTCCTTCTGTGGTCTTCACCACAAAGGTATCAAAACCACCCATTCCTACTACCTGGGCATCCAGGATCCTTACTCCCATCTCCCTGGCCTGACTGATCCCTCTTTCAAAAAGTTCCCTTCCCGAAAGCGGTTCCTCCAGTCCGTAATAATTCTCAATCTTCTCTGCCTTTTCCAGTGATCCTATCCCTGTATTGATCACCAGCGGGTTCATATTCCCTCTTGCAGCATAAAGCGCTGCGGAAATCCCTGCCGGTCCTGCACCTACGATAATGATATTTTCCATTTCTGTCACCTGCTTTCCTAGTAGCATTCCGGAATCTGCTTTATAATATACAACTTTATTTTTCCTGTTTCTGTGACCAAGTCACAAAACAGATGTTTTCCATCCTGTCTTGTATAAAAACCCTTGTTGTGCTATTATAAAAAAGCTGAATGAATATTATTTTTTTACTTATTTATAGAGGAGTTTAAACTATGAGAAATTTTGAATATTACACCCCTACCCGGGTAATTTTTGGAAAAGATACTCATTTACAGATCGGTTCACTTCTTAAAGCTCAGCAGTGCAAAAAGGTCCTGATCCACTACGGCGGTCACAGTGCTGTTGCCTCCGGCCTTATTGACGAGGTTAAGGACAATCTTAAAGAAGCAGGCATCCCCTATGTAACTCTGGGTGGCGTTGTTCCCAATCCGCGTCTTTCCAAGGTTCGCGAAGGTATTGAGCTATGCCGCAGGGAGAATGTGGATTTCCTTCTTGCTGTAGGAGGAGGAAGCGTCATTGACTCCTGCAAGGCCATCGGCTACGGCCTTGCCAATCCTGATACAGATGTATGGGATTTCTTCCTCCGCACCAAAACTCCTGCGGCCTGTCTTCCTGTAGGCGTCATCCTTACCATTGCAGCATCCGGCAGCGAGATGAGCAACTCCTGTGTTATCACCAACGAAGAAGGCTGGCTGAAGCGAAGCACTGCCCGCAACGATGTGTGTCGTCCCCGTTTTGCCATCCTCAATCCCCGACTCACCTATACACTGCCTCAGTACCAGACTGAAAGCGGCTGCGTGGATATCCTTATGCACACCATGGAGCGTTATTTTGTAAATATTGAAACTATGGAGATCACAGACAGTATCAGCGAATCTCTTATGCAGACTGTCATCTACAATGCAAGGATCCTTATGAAAGAACCAGGTAATTACAATGCCAGAGCTGAAGTTATGTGGGCAGGAAGTCTCTCCCACAATGGTCTCACCGGTTGCGGAACCGGCGGCGGAGACTGGGCATGCCATCAGCTTGAGCACGAGCTTGGCGGAACCTACGATGTCGCCCACGGTGCCGGGCTTGCCGCTCTCTGGGGAAGCTGGGCCAGATATGTGTACAAAGAAAATCCTGAACGTTTTGCACAATTTGCCACCAATGTGTTTGATATCCCCTGTGGCATAGATTTTGAAAAAACTGCACTTGCAGGTATTGAAGCCATGGAAGATTTCTTCCGCTCCATAAAGATGCCCATCTCACTTACTGAGCTTGGGTTGAACCTTTCAGATCAGGAAATCCATGATCTGGCATTTAAATGCAGTTTTGAGGATACCCGCACCATCGGTGTGTTCAAACAGTTAAACATGAAAGATATGGAAAAGATTTACAGATCAGCACGTTAAACCAGTGCGTTGGAGACTTTATAACAGCCGCCATCAGAAATAATACAGTTCTGATAGCGGCTGTTTGTCATTCAGATATTCTCCGGCTGTACATAATTGTCTCATGTACCACATATATTTTTTTATTTTTCTCTTGCATTTTATACAGAAATGTGCTAAAGTATCAAAGTGCTCAGTTGAGACATGCCCAGATAGCTCAGTTGGTAGAGCAGAGGACTGAAAATCCTCGTGTCGCTGGTTCGATTCCGGCTCTGGGCATTTTTTATTGCAAAAATTTATTATTCATCATTCCTTATCTATTTTGTAAAGAAGGGGAACCAGATCATCCACAGAATCGATCACATAATCTGATAATCCTTCAAGATCTTTCCTTTTTCCCGTTCCGCTTAAAACCCCTATTGCTACTGCACCGCCATTTCCGGCAAAACGCATATCATTGGGAGTATCTCCCACAACAGCGATCTCACAGGTTTTGATCCCCCATTTCTCTGCTGCCATAGCGATCAGCCGTCCGTCCGGTTTTTCCGGCATATCCCCCTCTGCAGTTCCGTAAAAAGAGATAAGAGAATCAATTCCCAGAACTTCCATGCAGCTCTTTGTGGACTGAAATTCATCTGTAGTGGCAATTCCTACCAGTATTCCCATGTTCCGGATTCTTTCCATCATTTCTTTTACATCGGTAAATACAGGATATTCCGTGCGCTGTGCACAGCTTTCTTTGTAAAAGCCACGGATAAGCTGTTCCTTCAGTGCATCCTTCTCAACTCCCGTGATTCCATTTTTTTCAAGGATTTCTGCAAGATAGGAAGCAGACATATCGTAAGTCATCCAGGCAAAAGCTCCCTCCGGATCTATAGTTCCGTCTTCATACACGCCCAGTCCTTCCAGAATTGTCTTTCTCAGGCCCTCCACATCTGTCCAGCCATTCTCCTCAAGAAGACCGTCCACCACAGGATAGAGAGCTTTGCCCCATATTTCAAAAAAATCGATCAATGTGCCATCTTTATCAAACAGAATTCCTTTTATCATCATCTATACTATCCTCTCCGCAGGGGACTTACTTGATCCAGTTAAAAAACAGTCCGGTAATCTATATACCTGCTTTACAGTATATCCCACCCGGTTTCGGTTGCCGCAGCCCGAGAATCACTGCAATATATAAACCTCTGTATAAAAAACGCCCTTGGCCTCCGCCTCTGCATGGGTTGCCACATAAATATCAATACAGTTTGTCCTGATCGCACCGCCACAGTCCTCAGCAATATAAACCTGACCGTTGATAACCACCTGGCTTCCATAAGGAATCTGACTGGGATCTACAGCTATGGTGTGATTGGTCACTGCAGTAGTTCCTGTGGATGTGATACCATTTGCCCAGGGTCCACAACAGATGCTGCATGGGCAGTAATGTGTGATACGGAAAATTCCCAGGGATTTCAGTGTGGCATCCGAAGATACAGATACCGGAGTGCCCACTTTCACGCCATCAGCGGTGGTTCCTTCTGCTGCTTCCTTCACTCCGTCCACAGCTTCCGCAAAAACGCCTTTACCTGCACTTTTGGTAAGTTTGCCTGCTTTGGTCTTCTCCTCGGCTTTGGCCTTGGCCACGTCGGATTCCTGATATCCTTCCAGACAATTGGTAGGAATATAGCCTGTCTGACTGGCACCGGAATCATCCTGATAAACGATCCTGCTCCAGATATCGTTTACCGTTCCTGTCCTCTCCACCTCGTCATCCTGGATAACCTCTCCTACAACCTCTCCGTCCTTCTTCCCCGGATAATCAAGAATATCACTGTCCTGGGCAACTGTAACTGTATCCTCAAACTTGTCAATGATCTCAGAATCATTTAATACGCTGGTCTGTATATATCCATTGATCCTGTTTTCTCCCTCTTTCTGAAAGGTCACCTTACTCCAGCCGTTTTCACATACTGCAGTTCTCTCAAGCTTTGTTCCAAGAAGCACGGTCCTCTGTTCTCCTGCTGTTTCTCCGGGATTGGAACGGATCACTGCGCTTTTGGCAGTGACGTATAAAGTATCTGAAGAAGCAATTGCATTTACCGTATTCCCTGCACCATCATCAATCTGAAAACTCTGTGGTGTCTTATCTTCCTGTATATATGTATCCCTTACAGCTTCATAATCAGACACCTCTGCATATGCTGTATATGGTGCAAAGATTGAAGCACATAAGATCATTGCGATCAGCCGTTTTCGCATTTTGGTTCTGCCTCCTTTTCACGGCGTTCTGCGGTCTGTGATAAAACGGATATCACATTCCGTTTTGCGATTTATGTTCACCCTATCATAGCATATCATATATCGATTTGCAATTTTGCCCGGCGGTGTTTATACTTTTTTCACATTTCAAAAGCCATATAGTACTTTTCAAATTTCTTTCGACAGGGTACAATAAGTCTATGAATACAAAACATAAAAAGCAAAAATTAACCAGAAAACAGCGGCAGATCCTGAGGATACGTCAGGTGCGCAGACAGAAGCTTCTGCTCAGCATTGGCTTATCCCTGATTCTCATGGTTCTGGCTTTAAATATTTTTCATCCTTTTTCCTCCCGCATCTCCAATACCATAAACGATTCCTGCGAAGCTTACAGAGAGGAAGTAACCCAGACCGCCGCACAATATGGAATGTCTGATTACGTTGACCTTATTCTTGCTCTTATGATGCAGGAGAGTTCCGGCCAGGGTACAGATCCCATGCAGGCCTCTGAGGGTGCTTATAACAAAGAGTATCCACAGGTTCCAAACGGTATAACAGATCCTTCCTATTCAATATCCTGTGGAATCCAGGAGCTGAAATATGCTCTTGACAAGGCAGGCTGTTCCGGTCCCACAGATCTGCCCCATATCCGTCTTGCACTGCAGGCTTACAATTTTGGCGCAGATTCTTATCTCCAGTATATGAAGGACCACGGAGAAACTGTATGGAGTGCAGAGAGTGCACAGGCCTTTGCCCGAACCGCCAGCGGAAATACCCAACGGAACGAAGACGATCCTCTTCACGACCCTGCCGGTCCCTGGGATTATGGAGATCAGAATTATCCGGAACATGTGCTTCGTTACTATCATACATAATCTGTATATATTTTTTTAATAATTGAAATTTTCAAAAAAACTATTGACATACTCCGATGGTTATGCTAGACTATGTCTTGTCAGTGAGGGGAACGCCTCAGATGAGACATATGCGATAGTGGCGTAGTTGGTAACGCGCGACCTTGCCAAGGTCGAGACCGCGGGTTCGAGCCCCGTCTATCGCTCTTTGGAACTCTGGATTTCCAGGGTTCTTTTTTTGTGTTACAGGAATTGATGTAATACTCCATAACATATGATTTTCATTATACAAAAAAATCAGAGAACCGACTTGATGGGTTCTCTGATTTTATCATATGCGAATAATACAGATATTTTATGATCAATGATGGAAAAGTCTGATACCTGTAAATGCCATGACCATTCCATATTTATTGCAGGTATCAATCACTGCGTCATCCCTGACAGATCCACCCGGCTCTGCAATGTATTTCACTCCACTCTTATGCGCACGCTCAATATTATCACTGAATGGGAAGAACGCATCAGATCCAAGTGTTACATCTGTAAGGCCATCCAGCCATGCTCTCTTCTCTTCTTTTGTAAAGACTTCCGGTTTTTCTGTAAAAGTCCTCTCCCATACACCATCAGCCAGCACATCCATATATTCATCACCAATATATACGTCAATGGCATTGTCTCTCTCTGCACGTGTGATGGAATCCTTAAACGGAAGCTCCAGCACCTTCGGGCTCTGGCGGAGATACCAGTTATCTGCCTTCTGGCCTGCAAGGCGTGTACAGTGGACACGTGACTGCTGGCCTGCGCCAACGCCGATCGCCTGACCGTCTTTTACAAAGCATACAGAATTGGACTGTGTATATTTAAGAATGATAAGAGAAACCTTCAGATCTCTCTTTGCGTCTTCTGTAAGGTCTTTATTTTCGGTGACAATGTTGGAGATCAGTTCATCATCAATAGAAAGCTCCTGACGGCCCTGCTCAAAAGTAATACCGAATACTTCTTTGTGTTCCAGAGGTGCAGGTACATAATCCTCATCGATCTGGATCACGTTGTAGTTTCCTTTTTTCTTCTGTTTCAGGATCTCAAGCGCTTCCTCTGTATAACCAGGAGCGATCACCCCGTCGGAAACCTCTCTCTTGATCAGCATTGCCGTATCCCGGTCACACACATCAGAGAGGGAAATGAAATCGCCGAATGAGGACATTCTGTCCGCACCTCTGGCTCTTGCGTATGCGCAGGCAAGAGGAGAAAAATTCTTCCAGTCCATATCATCTACCCAGTAGATCTTTGCAAGTGTCTCTGTAAGAGGAAGTCCGATAGCTGCTCCTGCCGGAGATACATGTTTGAAAGATGTTGCTGCCGAAAGGCCTGTCGCTTTCTTAAGGTCACGTACAAGCTGCCAGCCGTTAAATGCATCCAGGAAGTTAATGTATCCCGGTCTTCCGGAGAGTACCTGGATCGGAAGTTCACTTCCGTCTCCCATATAAATCCTTGATGGTTTCTGGTTAGGATTGCATCCATATTTTAACTGTAATTCCTTCATAGAAAAATTCCTCCGTTCCTTATGGCTAATCTGTCTGATAGCTTTCCAAAAATTCTTACCGGTTCTTATTTACGATCCTGGATTCGTATTTTCCTGTCTCAATGTCAATGTAACGTACAAACAGAGAAACTTTGTTGTCCTGATTCAGGCTCTCCCACAGAAGATCCTTGAATGAATCAATATCATCCGGAATCTCAACCATCTTTGGCTCTCCCTCAAAACTGGGAAGGGGATTTCCGTCACACATATAAGTGTGGATAAAACGTCCCTGTCCTGCTGCCGCATTTTCGTATGCATAAGTGTAACGGAGACAGGAATCCGGATTTCCGTTATTGCTTTTAAGAATGGACATTGCATAACTGAATCTACCATTCTCTACATGAAGAACTCCTGAAATACGAGGTGTATAGTTGGGGCCATCCGGCTCAAATTCCCTGGAACGAAGAGACTGTTCAAAGGTGAGCTGCCTGTCCATCCCCTCGTAAATGGTATCTGTCTGGTCTCCATTGGTCACGATGGTTTTGTTTCCAAGCACCCGTACTGGAGCATAGATGATCAGGCTTGGATCTGTAAGCTTGGACGGATCAAATGCCTGTGTACGGATTCCCTCTCCATCCTCCACAAAAATACGATTTCTGCTGTTCTCACTTCTGCCCATGATAAAATAAGCGGTAACTGCCTTTTTTCCGTCTGCGGAACGTCCGATAACGATTCCTCTTCCAGGATAAGAATTCTCTTTCAGTTCTTTTTCAAGTGAAATGGTATTCATGTTTCACTGCCTCCTATTCGTCTTGTATGTTGCACGGGAACATCACTTAAGCCTTTTTATAGCACAAGAAAGAATCCTGCAAGCAGGATTCTCCGCCTGCGGCGGGTCGCTTCAGCGACATATTTCCTATGACATAAAAAACGCCTGGACATCCCTGTAACAGGCTGCCC
>CAKROW010000077.1 GCA_934373235.1 uncultured Blautia sp.
ATACAGAGGATAATACAGACGCAGATTACGATAACAGTACAGATGCATCTGAAGAAAGTGCAGAAGACACTTCTGCTGAATCGGATACATCTTCCGACAGTGACAGTTCTTCTTACAGCAGTGGTTCCGGATCTTCTGTTGTGAATTATGCCACACAGTTTGTGGGAAATCCTTACGTATGGGGCGGAACAAGCCTTACCAACGGTGCAGACTGCTCCGGATTTGTACAGAGCGTTTATGCGAACTTCGGAGTCAGCCTTCCGAGAACCTCCTATGAGCAGCAGAATGCAGGTACAGAAGTATCCTATGCAGATGCACAGCCGGGAGATCTGATCTGCTATGGCGGACACGTGGCTATTTACATGGGTAACGGCCAGATCGTTCATGCATCGAACTCTCAGGACGGAATCAAGATCAGCAATGATGCTACATACAGAACAATTGTATCTGTAAGACGTCTTGTATAATAAGAACATACAACAGAAAATACAGCAGCCCGGCAGCAGTTTGCCGGGCTGTTTTTGACGTCGGAAAAATACTGAAAAACCATGGAACAGAAGGAACGGTAACAAACCATGCTCAAAAAATATATAAATATTGAAAATAGTATTGACATATAATTAACAGGATGTTACTATGATGTCAGTATAATTCCATATTGAACATAGCAAGTGCTGAGGATGGCTGACAGTTATATATTGATTATCAGAAATCCGCAGAAAAGGGAATCAGGTGTGAAACCTGAGCGATCCGGTCACTGTAACGGAGGAGCGAATCTCACAGTCCATTGTACTTAGGTATGAGAAGGAGAGACAAGCCATGATCCCGGAGCCAGGAAACCTGCTTGTTATGGCGAGGTTAAACTTCCGTGTAAAGTGTAACAACCATTTCAGGGACTCCGCACCCCTGGGACGTTGTCTACTTTTTTACGAGAGTAGGCATTTTTTTATGGAATGCGCCTGTTCGTATGAATTATACATGATTAAATGGCAGGCGATACTACTCCGGATACATTCGTTCCCTCCGCGCACTCATGAACGGATTATTTTCTACCCCGGAGTGGAATCGCTACCTCTTTTTTTACGGGATTTTTCCGGAAGAAGAACCGGAGACAGCAGAGTGTGTTTCCGCAGGGAGGAATGATAAATGGAGAAACCGTACTGGGAAGGCAAGGAATATTCTTATTTCAGCCATAAGAAATGTGAATTTTTTCCATGTCATAAGGGTGCTGACCCTGATAATTTTAACTGCCTGTTCTGTTACTGTCCGCTGTATGCGCTGGGAGACAGATGCGGCGGTAATTTCAGATTCACAGAGAATGGAATCAAAGACTGTACTAATTGCCAGCTTCCACATAAGAGAGAGAGCTATGGATATATAACCGGTAAGTATCAGGAACTTGCGGATCTGATCCGCAGACAGAGAGAGGCCGGTAAAGAATAATACAGAGATAACAAACACCTGCATACAGGAGAACACGAAACTCCCGTATGCAGGTGTTTTTTGACGTTATTATAAATTGCTTTATAAAAATCATGCCTGTGATAAACGGTTCCCCTTATCGGGTCTGAAGAAATACCTTAAGGCGGGGCAGCTGATTGTTGAGGATAAGCAGTTCCGGAAACATGGCTTCATGAACAAAGGCCTCAGCGCAGGTGAAATCCCCTATATGTTCAGTACCGTGGCTGTCGCTGGAGAGAAGTACGGGAAGATAATATTTGCGGCAGCAACGCAGGATCTCCAGACAGTTGGATCTGGTGTCACCCCGGTATCCATAAGGGGCAAGGGAGGCTTCGTTGATCTCGAAGATGGTTCCGCTGTCTCTGGCAGCTCTGGCAAGGATATCGTAATCCAGAGGAAAATGAGGATCGTCACAATGCCCCAGGATCTTGATGCAGGGATTTTTCATGGCGTTGATAAAAGCGGCTGTATTTTCCTCGCAGGTGCGGCTTCTGTAGGTGCGGGGATGCATACTGACAATGGCATAATCCAACTCCTGAAGAATATCCTGCTCCAGATCGATACGTCCGGATGGATCCAGTACATTAAGCTCAGCTCCGTAAAGAAGTTCAAGATTGAACCGCTTTCTGGGAGAAAAAGCAAGGCTGCGGAAATATGAGGGGGTTCCGGCTGCCAGTGTGGCGGGTCCGTGATCCGTGATGCCAAGAAGCTTAAGCCCCTTTCGGGAAGCAGTCTTGGCCATGTCGGAGATGGTGCACTGCGTACCGTGGCCACTTGCTATAGAATGAGTATGAAGATCGGAAAGATACATAAAAAGCCCCCCTTTTGTGTAACTGATAATATGGAAAAAAAGTCCTGCCCAACAGGTGCCGGCACAGATCCGGTTCTTTGATCCCTCTTATTTCCAGTATGGCAGAGCTGAAATGTCATGTCAATAGAAAAATACAGGACTTTTTCCAAAACAAACAAAACAGACAGGAAAAAACCTAAGAAAACCACATAAATAAAAGAATGTAAGTGTTGGATTTCGTTGACATCAAAGTTTGGGTGGGGTATAATGAAACTACATGAGCAGCATGGCCGGGGGTAGTCTCTCTTGATGAACAAAGAGGGCTGATTCACCAGAAGGACCGGCTGTGAGAAAGGAGAATCATGGAGAAATTTCATATTGCAGACAGTCCGAAATCTGCCAGGATCACCAGACTGGTAGAACATCTTTATGCAAAGATGCCGGTCATTGAATCTGCCAGAGCGAAGCTTATCACGGAATCCTACAGGGAAACAGAGGATGAACCTATCATCACACGCAGAGCCAAAGCTTTTGCACATATCCTGCACAATATCCCCATCATTATCCGTGAGGATGAGCTGATCGTGGGAAGCAGCACCCTGGCACCCAGAGGATGTCAGACATATCCGGAGTATTCATTCCAGTGGCTGGAGGATGAGCTGGATACAGTGGCTACCAGAACTGCAGATCCATTTTATATTGCTGAGGAGACCAAGGCAGATCTCAGGGAAGTCCACAAATACTGGAAGGGTAAGACCACCAGTGAGCTTGCCACAGCCTATATGGCTCCGGAAGCCATCCGCGCCATTGACCACAACATCTTCACACCTGGAAACTATTTTTACAATGGTGTTGGACATGTGACAGTTAAATACGAAGAGGTGCTGGCGATCGGCTATGAGGGAATCATTGCCAAAGCTGAGGAAGAACTTAAGGAGTGCAATGTAGGTGATGGAGATTACGCCAGGAAGTCTCATTTTCTGGACGCAGTGATCATAAGCTGCAGGGCAGTTATCGATTATGCACAGCGGTATGCGGAACTTGCTGAGAAGATGGCATACGAGTGCCAGGATCCTGTAAGGAAGCAGGAACTTCTTCAGATTGCACAGAACTGCAGCCGTGTACCTGCAAAGGGAGCATCCAATTTCTATGAAGCATGCCAGTCTTTCTGGTTTGTACAGCAGCTTATCCAGCTTGAGTCCAGCGGCCATTCCATTTCTCCGGGACGTTTTGACCAGTATATGTATCCGTATTATAAGAAGGATATGGAAGCAGGAAACATTACCAGAGATTTTGCACAGGAACTTATGGACTGTATCTGGGTTAAACTGAATGACCTGAATAAATGCCGTGACGCTGCATCCGCAGAGGGATTTGCAGGCTACAGCCTTTTCCAGAACCTGATCGCAGGCGGTCAGAACAGGGAAGGTGAGGATGTGACCAATGATCTTTCCTTTATGTGTATCCAGGCATCCATGCATGTACGTCTTCCGCAGCCATCTCTTTCTGTAAGAGTGTGGAACGGATCTCCTCATGAATTTCTGATCAAGGCGGCTGAGCTTACAAGAACAGGAATCGGACTTCCGGCTTACTATAATGATGAGGTTATCATCCCTGCACTTCAGAACAGGGGATTAAGCCTTGCAGATGCCAGAGAGTATAACATCATCGGATGTGTGGAACCTCAGAAGGCCGGTAAGACAGACGGCTGGCATGATGCCGCATTCTTCAATATGTGCCGTCCGCTGGAGCTTGTTTTCTCCAATGGAATGGACAAGGGAGAGATGGTGGGAATTCCTACAGGTGATGTCACAAAGATGAAAACCTTTGATGAATTCTATGATGCTTACAAGAAACAGATGGAATATTGTATTTCCCTTCTTGTAAACGCAGATAATGCAATTGATGTGGCACATGCTGAGAGATGTCCGCTTCCATATCTTTCCTGTATGGTAGATGATTGTATGAAACGTGGTAAATCCGTCCAGGAGGGCGGAGCTGTTTATAACTTTACAGGCCCGCAGGGATTTGGTATTGCCAATATGGCAGATTCTCTTTATGCAGTACGTCAGCTTGTATACCAGCAGAACGTTATGTCCATGGAAGAGCTTAAGGAAGCACTGGCATGGAACTATGGCAAGGGTATTGATGCACAGTCAGCCGGAGATATCGCAACCATCGTAATGAAGAAACTTCAGGAGAATGGTATTTCTGTAAATGCTGACACAGCAAAAGCCATTATGACAGCAGCTATGGGAGCTCAGCCGGATCCTGCCAAGAAGGCAAGATTTGAGGAGATCCACAAAATGATCGACGAAGTTCCGAAATACGGAAACGACATTCCAGATGTGGATTATTTTGCAAGAGAGGTTGCCTATACATATACCAAGCCGCTTCAGAAATACACTAACCCAAGAGGAGGCCATTACCAGGCCGGACTTTACCCGGTATCAGCCAATGTACCTCTTGGCGGACAGACAGGGGCAACCCCGGACGGACGTTACGCCCATACACCTGTGGCAGACGGAGTTTCCCCGTCAGCAGGCAAGGATGTGAACGGACCTACTGCAGCGGCAACATCTGTATCCCGCCTGGATCACTTTATCGTGTCCAACGGAACACTTTTCAACCAGAAATTCCATCCTTCCGCACTTTCAGGAAGAGAAGGTCTGGAGAAATTTGTGGCACTGATCAGAACTTACTTTGATCAGAAGGGTATGCATATGCAGTTCAACGTTGTTGACAAGCAGACACTTCTGGATGCACAGGAACATCCAGAAAATTACAAACACCTGGTTGTACGTGTGGCAGGCTACAGTGCTCTGTTTACCACATTGTCACGTTCTCTGCAGGATGATATCATCCGCCGTACAGAGCAGGCATTCTGATATTCAGCAAAAAAAGCTGTGGCCGGGAACAGGCACAGCGGATGAGGATGATAACTATATGGATTACTTAGACACAAAGGGCAGGATATTTGATATCCAGCGTTATTCCGTTCATGACGGACCGGGGATCCGTACCATTGTTTTTCTGAAAGGATGTGTTCTTCGGTGCAGATGGTGCTGTAATCCGGAATCTCAGGAGTATAAGATCCAGACCATGAAGGTCCTTGGCGAGGACAAGGTGATCGGCAGGGATGTGACTGTCCGCGAAATGATAGAGGAAGTTGAGAAAGACAGGAATTATTATTACCGCTCGGGAGGGGGGCTTACCCTTTCAGGCGGTGAATGTCTCTGCCAGGCAGACTTTGCCAGAGACCTTCTGAGGGCTGCCAAGGAACATGGTATTAATACAGCCATAGAGAGTATGGCCTGTGCGCCCTGGGAGAAACTGGAACAGGTTCTTCCATATCTTGATACCTATCTTATGGACATCAAGCATATGAACCAGGAGAAACATAAGGAGTTTACAGGACGTGCCAACGGCCTGATGCTGGAAAATGCAAGGCGTGTGGCGCTTTCCGGAAAAACACGGCTTGTGATCCGCGTTCCTGTGATCCCGACATTCAATGATTCTGTGGAAGAGATCCAGGCGATCGCAGGTTTTGCATCCACACTTCCCGGGGTAAACAAGATCCATCTGCTTCCTTACCACAGACTTGGACAGGATAAGTATGAAGGACTTGGAAGACCTTATCTTATGGGAGATATAGAACCTCCTACAGCAGAACATATGAAGATGCTTAAAAATGCAGTTCACGCAGTATGCGGACTGGACTGCCAGATCGGAGGTTAGGTAACATGGGATATACAGATGGTCTTACACCGGAGGCAAAGCAGCGTATTGTCCAGGAACTGGTTCCTGGCAAACAGATCACGCTTGCACATGTGATCGCCAATCCGGATCAGGTACTTTACGCAAAGCTTGGACTGGATCCTGCTATTGAATATTCAAGATCTGCCATCGGGATCCTTACAGTAAGTCCTGCGGAGACAGCGATCATCATGGCTGATGTTGCCATCAAATCCGCAGGCATTGAGATTGGCTTCGTTGACCGTTTCAGCGGAAGCCTGATCGTTACAGGGACTGTATCCGAGGTAGAGGCAGCAGTAACAGCTATTCTGGATTATGTGGGCGGTAAACTGGGATATGCCGTTTGTCCGGTGACACGTACCTGACAGATGGTATGGCCTACATACATAAAACACATATAATATGAAGAAAATTGTTCTGATAGGCCGCAGTGAAGCCGGGAAGACAACACTTACCCAGGCTCTCCAGGGCAGAAAGATTCAATATCACAAAACCCAGTATGTGAATAATTTTGATGTGATCGTAGATACGCCGGGGGAATATGCCCAGACCAAGAATCTGGGACATGCCCTGGCGCTATATACCTATGAATCGGATATTGTGGGACTGCTTGTGGCATCCAATGAACCATACTGCATTTTCCCACCCAATATCACCTGCATGGCAAACCGCGAGGTCATCGGTATCGTTACAAAGATCAATGCTCCGGATGGAAATGTGGAGCGGGCGGTACGGTGGCTCCGCCTTGCAGGATGCAAAAAAATCTTTTATGTTGACTCAAAAAAACAGCAGGGGATCCCGGAAATCCTGGAGTACCTGAGAGAACCGGGAGATATAATGCCCTGGGAAAAGGAAAACATAAAAACACAATAAAAACAACATAATAAATAACCAAGAAACAACATAAAACAACGGAATTCTCTTGACTTATCCTGTGGACAGGAGTAAAATAACTACAGGAACAAAAAGTGTAATTCCAGTGCTCAAGGAGGAAATTAAGCATGGTAAACGAGTTTGAAATCAAAAAACAGCTTTGTGACATCGGTAAGAGAATCTACAACCGTAACATGGTTGCAGCAAACGACGGAAACTTCTCCGTTAAGGTAGCAGAGAACGAGTACCTTTGCACACCAACAGGTGTATCCAAAGGATTCATGACACCAGAGTTCATCTGTAAAGTAGATGGACAGGGTAATGTGATCCAGGCTAACCCGGGATTCAAGCCATCATCCGAGATCAAGATGCATATGAGAGTATATGAGAAGAGACCGGACGTAGGATCTGTTGTACATGCACATCCGATCTATGCAACATCTTTCGCTATCGCAGGTATTCCGCTTACACAGCCGATCATGCCTGAGGCAGTTATCGCTCTTGGATGTGTACCGATCGCTGAGTACGGCACACCTTCCACAATGGAGATTCCGGACAATCTTGAGAAATATCTTCCATATTTCGACGCAGTTCTTCTTGAGAACCACGGAGCACTTACATGGAGCACAGACCTTAACGCTGCATACATGAAGATGGAGTCTGTTGAGTTCTATGCACAGCTTCTGTATCAGACCAAGCTTCTCGGCGGTCCGAAGGAATTCGACAAAGAGAACATTGAGAAACTGTATGCTATCCGTCGTAAATTCGGTATGCCAGGTAAACATCCGGCAAACATCTGTCTGAACAAAGACGGAAAGAACTGCCATAACTGTGGTGGCGCATGCCACAGCGAGGACTACAAACAGTTCCCTGGATATCAGTATGATTTTGTTGGCAAAGACTGCGGGGGACAGGCTGAGGCAGCTCCGGCAGCAAACAACGCAAGTGATGCAGAGCTTGTAGCTCAGATCACAAAACAGGTTATGGCTCAGTTAGGCCTTAAATAATTTTTGACGGAATAATCCAAGGAGGTCAATCTCATGCCAATAAGTGAGAATATGGTACAGGAAATTGTACAGGAAGTTATGGCGAAAATGCAGATTGCAGATGCTCCGGCCGGAAAACATGGTATTTTCAAAGACATGAATGATGCGATCGAGGCTGCCAAGAAAGCACAGCAGATCGTTAAGACAATGTCTATGGACCAGAGAGAGAAGATCATTACCTGCATCCGTAAGAAGATCAAAGAAAATGCAGAAGTTCTGGCACGTATGGGTGTTGATGAGACTGGTATGGGTAATGTAGGGGACAAGATCCTGAAACATCACCTTGTAGCAGACAAGACACCAGGTACAGAAGACATTAAGACAACTGCATGGTCAGGAGACAGAGGACTTACTCTGATCGAGATGGGACCATTTGGAGTGATCGGTGCGATCACACCATGTACAAACCCGAGTGAGACAATTCTCTGTAACACAATGGGTATGCTGGCAGGCGGAAATACAGTTGTATTTAACCCGCATCCGGCAGCAGTTAAAACATCTATCTATGCAATCAATCTTTTAAATGAGGCATCCCTGGAAATGGGTGGCCCGGATAATATCGCTGTCACAGTTGAGAAACCAACTCTTGAGACAAGCAATATTATGATGAAACATAAAGATATCCATCTGATCGCAGCAACAGGAGGTCCTGGTGTTGTAACAGCAGTCCTTTCTTCAGGCAAGAGAGGAATCGGTGCAGGTGCAGGTAACCCGCCGGCGCTGGTTGATGACACTGCTGATATCCGCAAGGCTGCAAGAGATATCGTAAACGGATGTACATTCGATAACAACCTTCCATGTATCGCAGAGAAGGAAGTTGTTGCAGTATCTTCCGTAGTTGATGAGCTGATGCATTACATGCTTACAGAAAACGACTGCTACCTTGCTTCCAAGGAAGAGCAGGACAAGCTTGTTGAGACTGTACTTGCAGGCGGCAAGCTGAACCGTAAATGTGTAGGCCGTGATGCCAAGACACTTCTTTCCATGATCGGAGTCAATGCACCGGCAAATACCCGCTGCATCATCTTCGAGGGACCGAAGGAACATCCGCTTATCACAACTGAGCTTATGATGCCGATCTTGGGAATCGTAAGAGCAAAGGATTTTGACGATGCTGTTGAGCAGGCTGTATGGCTCGAGCACGGCAACCGTCATTCCGCACATATTCATTCAAAGAACGTAGATAATATCACAAAATATGCGAAAGCAATCGACACAGCGATCCTTGTAAAGAACGGCCCGTCCTATTCCGCACTTGGATTCGGTGGAGAAGGTTTCTGTACATTTACAATCGCAAGCCGTACAGGTGAGGGACTTACAAGCGCAAGCACATTCACAAAGAGAAGACGCTGCGTAATGACAGACAGCCTTTGCATTCGTTGATCAGGAGGAACATAAACAATGGATATGAACAATGTAAATATCGAAGAAATCGTTAAACAGGTTCTCTCCGGCATGACAGGAAACGCTCCTGCAGCAACTGCTGCAAGCGCTCCGGCTGCTCCGGCAGGAAATGCTATTCCTAAAAAAGCAAGAGTGGCAATGATGACAGAGAAGAAACATTTTGAGCTTCAGGAGTATGATCTTCCGGAAGTTGGCGACGACGACATCCTTGTTAAGGTTGAGGGATGCGGTGTCTGCGGAACAGATGCTCATGAGTACAAAAATGACCCGTTCGGTCTTATCCCGGTAGTTCTCGGACATGAGGGAACCGGCGAGATCGTAAAAATGGGTAAAAATGTTAAAGTTGATACAGCAGGAAAACCGGTTAAAGTCGGTGACAAGATCGTTACATGTATGATCTTCAAGGATGATCCGGAAATCACAATGTTCGACCTCAACAAGAAGAACGTAGGCGGTGCTGATGTATACGGACTTCTTCCGGACGATGATGTAAAATTCAACGGCTGGTTCGCTGATTACATCTTCATCAGAGGCGGAAGCTTCGGTTCCACATTCTTCAATGTAAGTGATCTGGATCTTGATTCCCGTATCCTCATTGAGCCATGTGCAGTACTTGTACATGCTGTAGAGAGAGCAAAAACAACAGGAATCCTGAAATTCAACAGCAGAGTTGTTGTTCAGGGCTGCGGACCGATCGGTCTTATCTGCATCGCTGTTCTCCATACAATGGGCGTTCACAACATCTGTGCAGTAGACGGAAACGAGCAGCGTCTTGAATTTGCCAAGAGAATGGGTGCAACTACAACTGTAAACTTTATGAACTTCAAGGGTGTTGAGGCACTTGCTGAGGCTGTTAAAGAGGCTCAGGGCGGACATCTTGCAGATTTCGCTTTCCAGTGTACAGGAAATCCTCATGCACACTCCAATATCTATAAATTCATCCGCAACGGCGGCGGTCTCTGTGAGCTTGGTTTCTTCATCAACGGTGGAGATGCAACAATCAACCCGCACTTTGACCTCTGCTCCAAAGAGATCAACCTTGTTGGTTCCTGGGTATACAACCTGAGAGACTATGCAACAACATTTGATTTCCTTAAGAGAGCAAAAGCAATCGGACTTCCAATGTCTGAGCTTATTACTGATAAGTATCCGCTGGAAGAAATCAACGAGGCACTTGAGAAGAACCTGGCAATGACAGGTCTTAAGATCGCGGTTGTTAACAAATAACCTTAACGGGAAAGGAGAAGCAACATGGCAGAAGCTGTAGGAATTCTGGAGGTCTTCGGACTTGCGACAGCCTTTGTGGCAGCTGACGCCGGGTGTAAGGCTGCAAATGTCCACCTGGAGGTATTCGATAAGAATAAACCGGCGAATGCGGACAGCCTGCCAGTACCGCTTCTTGTCTGCATCAAGTACCGCGGAAGCGTGTCAGATGTCACGGCAGCGGTTGAGGCCGGAATGAGGGTCGCAGAGAGCATGACTGGTGTGGTACAGCATTATGTAATCCCCAACCCGGAACCAGGTACGGAAAAAATGCTGAAGATCAGCGCCCTGGATAAAGATTAAATCCTTGAAAAAATCGGGATTATCCTATATGATAAATAAGTAACGAAGTTGAAATTCAGGAGGAATTGAATCATGGCACAGGAAGCTTTAGGAATGGTTGAGACAAGAGGACTCACCGCTGCAATCGAGGCAGCAGATGCAATGACCAAGGCTGCAGAGGTAGCACTTGTTGGAACAGAGAAAATCGGTTCCGGTCTTGTAACTGTTATGGTTCGCGGAGACGTAGGCGCTGTAAAGGCAGCAGTAGAAAGCGGAAGCGCAGCAGCATCCAGACTTGGAGAGCTGGTAGCTACACACGTAATCCCAAGACCTCATACAGACGTTGAGAAGATCCTTCCGAAGCTCTGATTTAAGAGTTTCCGGGAGAGAAGAGATTAGTTAAGGAGTTCGCTCATGGGAAGATCATATGGATTTATTGAAATCACTGGTGTGGTTGCGGCAATCAATGCCCTGGACATCATGTGCAAAACGGCAGACGTTGAGCTGGCGTCATGGGAGCGTAAGCTGGGCGGACGACTGGTG
>CAKROW010000078.1 GCA_934373235.1 uncultured Blautia sp.
GAACCCGGGGAGATTTATTTTCCCCGGGTTTTCTTTTTACAGAATACTCACATTGAAAGGACACAATATTTATGAAAATACAGCAAACACTTCAGAAATGCCTGGAGGACTGGAACCGGATCAGCGGGCTTGACTTCTGCCTGCTGGATGAAAATAACAATATCTATGTCACAACCTGCCAGAAACGGCTTCCTTCACAGGAGCGGCTTTCTCTCTTCCGTGAAAGTCCGGCCCTCTGTACCTCCAACACTTCTGCCAGCCTTTACAAAGTCTCGGGAACCGGCCATGAAGACCACATCCTGATCGTATGGGGATTTTCAGACGCAGCTCCTACGATCGGCGAGCTTGCCGTCTGCCAGATAGAGAGTCTTTTCACCGCCTATACCGAAAAAACAGATAAAAATTCCTTTATGCAGAATCTTCTCCTGGACAAATATTCACAGGTGGAGGCTTTCAACAGAGCCGCAAGACTTCGCATTACCCCCACTGTCCGCCGTGCAGTCTTTCTGGTAGAAACCAAACAGCACAAGGACGAAAGTGCCCTCGCCACCATACGGAATATATTTTCCGCAAGGACAAAGGATTTCATCACAGCGCTGGACGACTCCGGTATTATTGTCGTCCGTGAACTTCAGAGCACAGAAAGTTTTGAGGAACTTGATAACATTGCCTGTATGCTGGTGGATATGCTGAACACGGAAGCCATGACCTCCGCCTGGGTTTCCTACAGCAATGTGGCAGATGATATCATGGAACTTTCCAATGCATACAAAGAAGCCCGCACAGCTCTTGAGGTAGGCAAGATCTTCTATGCGGACAAAAATGTTTTCGGGTATAACCGTCTGGGAATCGGAAGGCTGATCTACCAGCTTCCCATTCAGGTCTGCGACATGTTTGTCAATGAGATTTTCGGAGATGAAAACCTGGATTCCATTGACGACGAAACTCTGAATATCATCCGGACATTTTTTGAAAATAATCTGAATCTCTCAGAAACCTCCAGGCAGCTTTATGTCCACCGCAACACCCTGGTGTACCGCTTTGAGAAGCTTCAGAAGCGGTTCGGACTTGATATCCGTACCTTTGAGGACGCACTGGCCTTCAAGCTTGCCATGATGGTGTCTGATTATATCACTTACACCAGCAGTCACAGAAAGTAAGCAGATCTGTTTACTCTGCGCTTCCAAGGAGCATGAGATGTTCCGGAGGGAAGTACAGGTACGCCGGCATCCCGGCATACGGATCTTCTTCAAAACTGTTTTTCGGGCGCATCCACCAGATTATGGCAGATGCGCTGTTTTTTGCATTTTTTATCATATACTGGTGTTCAAAAGTAGTTTCTATGTACTCGGTCACCTGTACCTTCATGGAATTTTCCCCCGGAGCTTCCTCCGGCCGTATCCAGTGGCCCCTGATCCCTACATAAAGCATATCCTCTGTCACTTCATCCTGGGTTTTCAGCTTCATATCCCAGTCTGCGGCATAGACTTCATGTGCGCCCAGCCTCTTAATACGCGAAAAATTCTTACAGCCTGTAAGCCTTGCGGCTTCCAGCAGCCCCGGTCTTTCAAAAAGTTCCTTTGTCTCTCCTGTCACAAGGATCCTGCCCTGATGGATCACAGCCAGGTCTTTGCAGAACTTATACGCTTCATCCCTGCTGTGAGTTACCATGATCAGGTCACCCTCATAATCCTTAAGGAAATCCATGATCTCTCTCTGGAGCACATCTTTGAGATAACCATCCAGTGCAGAAAAAGGTTCATCCAGAAGTATGGCTTCCGGCTCACCGATCATCATCCTTGCCAGTGCCACTCTCTGCTGCTGGCCGCCGGAAAGCTGTGATGGAAGACGTTCTCCCAGGCCATCCAGATGAAAACGTTTCAGATAATCTTCCACTTTTTCTTTTGCATCAGCTTTTTTCCCTCTGTAACCGCAACGTATATTCTGTTCTACTGTCATTGTGGGAAAAAGTGCATAATTCTGGAACATGTAGCCGATCTTCCTCTGCTGGGGCTTCAGGTTGATCCCTGCATCAGAATCAAAGACTGTTTTGCCGTTTATCACGATCCTGCCTTTATCCGGCTTCTCAATCCCTGCAATACACCGTAGAGTCATACTCTTGCCGCTTCCGGATGCTCCCAGAAGTCCCATGGCCTTTGAACTGCTGTTTATGGATGCCTTCAGGGAAAAATCCCGGAAATTCTTCTCAATATTGATCTCAACTGCCATCAGAACCACCTTCTTCCCTTCATGCCTCTTCCTGACACCACATTGATCGCAGCTACAATGAGGAAGGAGATCAGCACGATCACAACTACCCAGAACCCGGCAGTGCCATAGTTTCCTGCTGCAGTCTCCGAGGCAATGGCCACAGACACAGTCCTTGTTTTTCCCAGAATGTTTCCTGCAAGCATGGAAGTAGCTCCATATTCACCAATAGCACGTGCAAAGGCAAGAACAGTTCCTGAAGCGATTCCCGGCCCTGCCGTCGGCATGACAACACGCCAGAATATCTCACTGTCACTCATTCCGAGAGTCTGTCCCGCATAGATCAGGTTCACATCCACCTGTTCAAAGGCTGCTCTTGCATTACGGTACATCAGCGGAAAAGCGATCACTGCCGCTGCAATAACACAGCCTTTCCAGGTCTGCACGATCTTAATGTCAAAATTATCCAGAAGGAAGCTTCCAAAGGGTCTTTTGATACTGAAGATCAGCAGCAGAAAAAATCCTGCCACTGTGGGCGGCAGCACCAGAGGAAGCGTAAGTATCCCGTCCAGCACTGCCTTTGCGCCGGAATTCAGCCTCATGATCTTTCTGGCACAGAACACTCCCAGAAAAAAAGCGATCACGGTTGCCACAATGCCGGTCTTTAAGGATATCCACAGGGGACTCCAGTTGATTTCCTGTAAAAATCCGCTCATAATGATTATTTGGACTCAGCGTCCTTGTCGGCTGTCTCCTGGTCTTCCTCTGCACCCTCAGCAGCTTCTGCATCATCTTCGGAAGCCTCATCCTCTGTATATGCAGTAAATCCATATTCCTCAAATACCCTGATGGCATCGTCAGTTTTCAGATAGTCCAGGAATTCCTCTACTGCCTTTGTGTCGTCCTCAGACGCCTCCTTATCCTCAATCATTCCCACAGGGTAGAGAACCGGTGTATCAAGGCTGTCTGCCGGTGCTTCTGCAATGATATCTACCTTATCTGCAACTGATGCTGCATCTGTTGCATACACAACACCAACCTCGTTACTTCCCTCGCTAACTGCTGCAAGTACATCTGTTACGTTCTTACCTTCATTGATCTCCATCTTGTTCACATCGTCCATAATCCCAAGATTGGTGAATATCTCACGCGCATACTGTCCAACAGGAACGCTCTCTCCTGCAAGTGCAATATTCCCGGCATCTGTGATATTTTCAAATCCTGTTACCCTGGTCTCTCCATCCTTCGGTTTGATCAGGACTACCTTATTCTCCAGAAGATCTGTTACAGTATCTTCCTTTGCAAGCTTCTCATCTACAAGCGCATCCATCTGCTTGTCTGCTGCTGAGAAAAACAGGTCACATCTTGCGCCTTCCTCGATCTGTGTCTGGAGAGTACCTGAGCTGTCGGCGCTGTAATAGATTGTCACATTCGGATAAAGCTCATTGAAATCCTTCTGGATATCTTCCATGGAGTTGCTGAGGCTGGCTGCGATAAATGCGTAAACCTCTCCTTTCAGATTCTCATCTCCCTCTGTCTTCTCTGCTGCAGATACACTTCCTGTCATCATTCCTGTGCAGATAATTCCTGCTGTAAGAGCTGCCAAGATTTTTTTCTTCATCTTTTTGTCCCTCTCCTTTTTGTTTCGTTTGGTTTTGTTCGGTTTTGAATGGTTTCGTCTAATTTTACCCAAATGAAAGTTTTCTGTCAAGATGTAAGGCATTGCTGTTTTCCACTTTGCATGTTATCATGAAAAAAGATTTATATGCCATCAATTCTGAATGATAAGGAGAAAGATATTCATGAAACTCAGTGCCCGTAACCAGTTAAAAGGTAAAGTTATCAATATCAACAAAGGAGCTGTCAATTCCATTGTATCTATCGATATCGGAGGTGGAAATATCATTACTGCCACCATCTCCTGTGCTGCTGTGGAAGAGCTTGGTCTGAAAGTGGGCTCTGATGCCTACGCAGTGATCAAGGCCACTAGTGTTATGGTGGGAATCGATGAATAAATTTTATACAGCCCAGGAAATTGCAGACAAATTAAAGATCAAAAAGACCACAGTATACGAGCTGATCAAACGCGGAGAACTTGCCTCCTCAAAAATAGGCAAGCAGCTTCGTGTCAGCGAGGAGCAGCTTGAACAGTATCTGAACAGCGCTTCCAGTGCATCTGTACCGGAGACACACCAGCCACCTGAGAGTTCTCTTCTGAAGAGAGACTATCTCATTCATTCCAGCGGACTTATTATCAGCGGTCAGTCCTCTCCGGCCCTTGATCTTCTGTTAAATCAGCTTCCTTCAAGACCTGGAAGCCTGCCTGTTCTCCAGTCTCACCTGAACACTTATAACGGGCTGTATTCTCTCTATTTTGAAAAAGTCCACATCGCCTGTACTGCTGCCTCGTTTTCGGACATCCACAGTCTTGTTCCCGGAATTCCACTGACAGCCGTACTGTTTTACAGATATGATCTGGGATTTTATATAAAAAAAGGAAACCCCAGAAATATACAGGGATTTCCTGATCTGCAAAGAGCAGATATTATTTTTGCAAACCGCGAAAAAGGCAGCAGCCGGAGGATCTTCCTTGACAGGAAATTAATGGAATACGGCATTTCCCCAGATTCCATATCCGGTTACCGCAATGAACTGGTATCAGATAGTTTCACTGCTGCCGCTGTTGCCGGTGGCCAGGCTGATGCTGCCCTTGGAGAGTCCTGTGCTGCCAGAAGTTTTCCTGACCTGGATTTTATACCATTAAGCCAGGAGACCATGTATCTTGTTATGGCAACCGAAAGACTTGGCTCTCCCGGTTTTCAGGCTGTTATCGAAACTGTCTCTTCAGATGCCTTTCGCCAGGCTCTGTCTCTTCAGACCGGATATGCCACTTCTGATTCCGGAAAGATACTGCCACTGCAATAGCAGTGGCAGACACATAACTTTTACTATCCATTCTGTCAGTTCAGATACTCATATACCCTGGATGAAATATTCCGGATACCGTTTATCAGATGGTCTTCTCCGGCATCCTTTGAAAAAACACACAGTACATAGTCGGTTTTCTTTCCGTAAATAATAGCGATATCATGCTGTACGGAATCTGTCTCTCCGGTTTTGTTGGCACAGGTCACTCCTGACGGAAGCCCGGCCGGTATCTTCCACCTTCTCTGCTGATGCAGAAGAAGATTCAGCATCTCTCTGGAATATCCAGGTGATACACATTTTCCCTTATAAATCTGTTCCAGAAGCCTGCCACAGTCTCTGGCAGATGCTGTATTCCTTGCTCCGTCACTCATAAAGCTGGAGCTTGAAGGATGAAGGGAGCTGTGACATCCGGTGCTTGTATAGCTGTTTTTGCGAAGATACTGATTCACCACTGCAGTTCCGTCCACAAAGCTGTGGGAGGATGCATGATATCTTACAAGCTCATTAAAACATTCATTGTCGCTTTCTGTGATCATATCCCAGAGAAGATACTGTATTGTGGAATTATAAGCGATCTTTCCCTGTCTGATCTGGTCAAATGTGGATGCCATCACAAATGCCTTGATGGTGCTGGCAGGATACATGGCCTGATCATAAAGATTCACAGTATTACCCGTTTTAAGATCTTTGATATAAACAGACCAGGTTCCACCGTATTCTCTGGTATACTGGGCAAGTTCTGCTTTCAGTGCACTGAGGGCATACTCAGACCTGGTGCTCTTATGCCCCAGATAGTCCACATAGGAACCATCCCCTGTTTTTGTGGATTTTGCTATGGTTCCGTCAGACTGGAGATAATAACCGGATTTCCAGCAGTTGACTGCCACCTGACCCGTACTGCGAACATAATATTTCTGGCCTCTGAATGTGATCCAGCCTGCTTTTGTACAGATTCTTCCATTTTCGTTGCTGAAATAATATTCTCCCTTAAAGCGTTTTTTGTTTACGGTCATGTTCACGCTGTGCATAGCTCTGGCAGTACACAGCTTACCTGTTCCGTAAAAATAATAATAGCCGGTTTTGAAGATAACGCCTCCACGGCGCACACTTTTTATGTATCTTACCTTTGCATTGGTAGAAAGGGTTCCAAGGCGGCCTGCATAATAAAATCCATTATAAACCCGGTTCCCGCACCTAAGGTTATTAAGGTGTATCAGACCTCTCTCTGTTGTTGTGAAGCGTCCGTTGCTGTTTGTCACATGATAATTGACAAAATTGATCCCATGGACTTTTGTACCTTTAAAATAATAAACCTTCTGTTCTTTTGCAAGGGCACCGTTCTTTCCGAACATATAACAGCCTTTGAAAAGAAACTCGGTTTTTGGAATGTCCAGGTACTGTACACCTGTAAGTTTCACACCTTTTGCGTTCTTTAAATACCAGTTTCCTCTGTATTTTACCAGATATTTCCCACTGCTATCACGAAATCTGACCTTCACTGTCTTCTGCGTGCCTGTGGATGCGGCATGGACAGGCACACTTTCCATGCCTGCCCATCCTGTAAACATACACACCGCAAAAACCAGGACTGCCATCTGCAAAAAGCACCTGAATCCTCTGTTTTTACTTTTTTCTTTCATCTTTCCCTTATATCTTCCGTTTCTATATATTACTGTTCAGACCAGTCTCCGTTATCGTCCCAGACAATACCGCTGTCTCCGTCATCACCTGATGTGTCATCATCAATATCACTGTCTGTGTCGTTTCCACCGTCATCTCCACTGTCATTGGCATTATCGTATATATAATCGGAGTCGGATCCATCATCACTGCTGTCATAATCATCACTGCTGTCGGAGCTGTCAGAACTGTCGGAACTGTCAGAGCCGTCATCATAGCTTCCGTCATCGCTGCTGTCATAGTCATCGGAGCTGTCATCACTGCTGTCAGTGCTGTCATCATAATCATAGCTGCTGTCATAATCACCGGAACTGTCATCACTGCTGTCAGCGCTGTCACTGCTATCAGAGCTGTCACTGCTGTCGCTGCTATCAGAATCCTCAGAGCTGCTATCGGAACTGTCGGAACTGTCACTGCCGGAATCATCACTGCTGTCGCTCTCATCAACAATATCACCGTTTGTGGTCATCTCTTTGTTCATGCTCACACTCATGTAGCTTAAGTATGCAGAGTCATCCTGTACTTTGATCTGCGCTTTTTCCATATCCTCAAGATCGATATTATAGATCTCAAAAACATTTCCTGTGCCGTCTACGATCTTCATATCATATACAGCACTCTCTTCTCCTTCTTCCGGAGTGTAGTACATCTGAACCTGCTCTGCTTCACGGATGGTGGACTCTGACGGTACAAGGTTCTTGCCCCAGTCTTCCACACCGGAAACCTTCAGGTAGATCTCTCTTACCTCATTGTTGATCCCATTTGTGAGGTATACATATTTGGCTGTACTTGTCTTCACGCCGATAAGACGTGGGGCAGGTGTGGATGTAGGCAATGGTGCAGTTGTAACAGGTGCCGCTGTAGGCTCTGCCGTAGGTATTGGTGTAGGTGTCACTTCCACAACAGGATCAGCAGATTTGCCACATCCTGCTGCACTTAAAGCAGCCGCTGCCGCAATGGCGATCATTATTTTTTTGTATTTCATAATAAAATCCTCCTTTATCACAGATCATCAATTTAACAAAACAGATTTTCCCACAAAGTAGATCAGTACCAGGATACCAAGAATGATACGGTACCATCCAAATACTTTGAAATCATGTTTTTTAATATACCCCATCAGGAACTTAATTGCAAGAATTGACACAAAAAATGATACCAGTACGCCCACAACCAGAACGATCACCTCTGTTCCTGTAAATGCAAAACCGAATTTTACCAGTTTCAGAAGGCTCGCGCCAAGCATAACAGGAATCGCAAGGAAAAATGTAAATTCTGCTGCTACAGTACGAGATGTTCCTGCAAGAATACCTCCGATGATGGTCGAACCGGAGCGGGATGTTCCCGGGATTACAGAGAGCACCTGAAAGCATCCGATAATAAATGCTGTCTTAAAAGAAAGCTTATCAAGTCTTGTGCAGGCTGGCCTGCGCCGTTTATTGTAATTTTCAATAATAATAAAGAGGATACCATAGACGATCAGTGTAATGGCAACCACTACATAGTTATAAAATTTTTCCTCAATAATATCATTAAACGGAAGTGCAATGATGATCGTTGGCAGGCAGGCTACCAGGATCTTGAACCACAGAACCCATTTCTCTTTATCACAGTATTTTTCCACAAATGTAAGTATGCCTCTGGCATAAGCAGGCTGTTTCTTAATAATTGCCCTGGTCTTCTTGGAAATCGGCCTGATATAAAACGGCCACAGCTTGTTCCAGTACAGTACCACAACTGCCAGGATCGCGCCAAGCTGAATGACTACCAGGAAAAATTCCATAAATTCCGGCGTAACATCAAGCTTGATAAATTCATCTACAAGAATCATGTGTCCGGTACTGCTTATGGGAAGCCATTCTGTGATACCTTCCACTATTCCCAGAAGTATTACCTTCAAAAGTTCGATCACGCTCATAAATACTCCTTTCCTTAAACTACGGGAAACTCCCTTTGCCAGTTCCCCCGGATAATTACGGCAGTCTCCGGGGTCTTATGCAGACACCGACTTCGATCTGTTATCCGTGTAAACAAGATAAGGACAGAGCCAGGGCATAACGGTGGCTCCGTCCTTTCAGTATATTACATATCATATCCTCCCTATGCCATCTGTAACGATGACTTTACGGAGTCTGCATCCATCAGCGATTGTCGATGGTTGCAATATCGATCAGACTTAAATTGTTCAGGTCTGTGTTCTCAAGGCTTGTTACCAGTGCCTCAGCAGTATCAAGACTTGTCAGTACATTTACACCTGTCTCAATGGCATTTCTTCTGATAACAAATCCGTCTTTCTGATGCTCAACGCCCTGTGGCGGTGTATCAATGACAACATCGATCTTATGTCCAAGGATCAGGTCCATAAGGTTCGGTGACGGCTGCTCAAGTTTGTTGGTACGTGTAACCTTGATTCCGTTCTCTGTGAGGACATTTGCAGTTCCTCTTGTGGCAAAGATACGGTATCCAAGTGCCTCAAATCTTCTTGCGATCGGAATGATATCCTGTTTGTCTTCTTCCTTAACTGTAATGATCATCTGTTTGTGCTTCGGAAGACGGATTCCTGCTCCGATAAATGCTTTGTAAAGAGCCTCGTTGAAGGTCTTTGCAATACCAAGGCACTCACCTGTGGATTTCATCTCAGGTCCAAGGCTGATATCTGCGCCCCTGATCTTCTCAAAGGAGAATACCGGCATCTTGATCGCGAAGTACTCTGCTTCTTTCTGAAGTCCAGGTGTATATCCCATCTCTCTGATCTTACGTCCAAGGATAACTCTTGTTGCAAGAGGTACGATCGGGATTCCTGTAACCTTGCTGATGTACGGTACAGTACGGCTGGAACGCGGGTTAACCTCGATAACATATACGTCCTCGCCTACAACGATAAACTGGATATTGATCATACCGATTACATGAAGTGCCTTTGCAAGACGGCGTGTGTACTCGGCGATAGTCTCTTTTGCTTTCTGGCTGATGGTCTGTGCCGGATATACAGAAATACTGTCTCCGGAATGGATACCTGCACGCTCGATGTGCTCCATGATTCCAGGGATCAGAATATCCTCACCGTCACATACCGCATCCACCTCGATCTCTTTACCCATCAGGTATTTATCAACAAGGATCGGATGCTCCTGCGCGATCTGGTTGATGATTCCGATGTACTCTTCCACATCCTCATCGCTGACAGCAATACGCATTCCCTGTCCTCCAAGTACGTAGGACGGGCGGACAAGTACCGGATATCCCAGCTCACCAGCGGCTTTTTTCGCCTCTTCTGCTGTGAATACAGTGTGTCCCTTTGGTCTCGGGATCTGGCATTTCTCAAGGATGGCATCAAAGAGCTCTCTGTCCTCTGCAGCATCTACGTTCTCAGCAGATGTACCAAGGATCTTAACTCCCATCTTGATCAGTGCTTCGGTAAGTTTGATGGCTGTCTGTCCACCGAACTGAACAACAGCTCCGTCCGGTTTCTCTATATTTACTACATTCTCAACATCTTCCGGTGTAAGAGGCTCAAAATAAAGCTTATCTGCAATATCGAAGTCTGTACTTACTGTTTCTGGGTTATTGTTGATGATAATAGTCTCGTATCCCTCTTTTGCAAATGCCCATGTACAGTGTACAGAGCAGAAGTCGAACTCGATACCCTGTCCGATACGGATCGGGCCGGAACCAAGTACCAGGATCTTTTTCTTCGGGTTTGTCTTTATGACTTCATCCTCGCTGCCAAAGCAGGAATAATAGTACGGTGTGGTCGCTTCAAATTCTGCCGCACAGGTATCTACCATCTTGAACGCTGCGGTGATACCGTTTCTG
>CAKROW010000079.1 GCA_934373235.1 uncultured Blautia sp.
ATATGGCTATACAAGATATTTACACTTTATTCATTCAGGATGACAGCATCTCAGATGCGAAAAAGAAAAATCTGACTTCAATATTCATTTTTCTTTCAACATAAGTTAAGTAAAAAAGACTTGGAACGCTATCAAAATGTGAAATTGCATCAGCATCTGCCACACACAATTCTTCTAACGATAATCGTTCTCCCGATATACTTCCTCTGTGATTTAACACGCACGACTGTACTTGTGCAATCTTCTCTTTATCATAATCAAACTTCTCCAGTATTTCCTTCGCCATTTCAGCACCGTGTATGTGATATTCTTCATAGAAACTATAATCTGTTATAGAGGCTACATCATGTAACCAAGCAGCAATGATTACAATCTCTTCGTCAGCGCCAAACTGTTTTGCAAGGATTACTGCATTATCTACCACAGCTTATATGTGATAAAAAAAGCCCATTCCAAACAAATTACTTGGCAGTTCACACCTTCTTTTTATTTCGCTTTGCAAATATTCAATAATATCCTGTCTCATTTTCTATTCTTCCTCTAACAAATCCGCATATACCTTTTCAACGATACCATCCGCATCCATTTCACAAGAAATAATTTCTTCCTTAAGAACAGATGAAAAATCTTTTTCACGCCACCATTGACGCATATGTTCTTCGCCAAATTCTTGGCTTTTACTCCTTGTTTGATGACGTCTTACGGTTTCCTCAAAAGGTACATCAAAATAGTATGAATACACATTTGCACCGTATAATTCATTAGCCACATTAAATAATGGACTATACCACTCGTCATACATAATTCCTTCTAAAATAACAATGGCACTATGTTCATTTCCGTATTTCAAAAGTTCTATCATAAGCGGCAATGCTTTCGTATCTATGCCATCTTTAACCCAAAGCATATTCCTTCTAATTTCATCCTGTGAAATAAGCATTGTATTAAATCCTATCTTTCTTTGTAACGCTTTTGCTACTGTTGTCTTTCCGCTACCTGAATTCCCTCTAAGTATAACTAATTTTTTCATAGATTCTCCATATTCATAATTGTTTTCTACATTGTTTGGTTTGATAAAGCCAATATACCTACACTGTATAATATAGCATATTATCCACCTTATTTCCTCTGTTTTTCTCTTACCATTACAGTTATACTTCCGCTTCTCCTCACGAACCGTAAAGAGCTCTGTAAAGAATTCCGCAGCATTAACATATCCGGCATCCCTAAGCACCTGTGAAAGCTCCGCTTTCATCTTCTCCACCTTTTTATCCAAAAATGTAATCCTCTCCTGCAGCTCTTTCTTCTGCTTAAACGCTCCGATACATTCAAACAACTCAATCTCCAGATTTCCCCGCTCCTGCTCAATTGCAAAGATTTCTTTATTCCTACGCTGCAATTCCACATCCAGTTTCATAATTAACGGATACTTAGACAGCAATAACGGTTCCTCCGGTTTCTTAGGACGCAGTGTCTCTTTCTGCACCACAACCTCCTGCTCCGACTTCTCCTTCAACACCGGAACCTCTTTCTCCACAATCTTCTCATGAACCACATCCACAATCTTTTCAGCCACTTTAGCTGCTGCAAGTAATACTTTGGATATCAGCAATTCCAATGTTTTAATTGCAAGTCTGATAATCTCAGCAAAAAAAACGGATTATTTCCATATAATTCAATGGAACGTTTAACCTCCTCGGATATCTTTTCACGCTTCACACCCATGATATCCTCCTTGGCAACACCTGAAACCAAAACTCTATCCACCGTCGGATTCTATCTGACACGTTCCATGTTATCTGCTTCAATTTCTGCAGCCTTGGGATTATTCTTGCCAATCTTCTTAGTAGCAAGATACATCCCGTTCCTGTCAAACATATGAAGTTTATCCTCTTCCTTTATAGCACAGATATTAATCAAGTCAGTGTATAAATGCTTCACCTCATCCAAGAATCCATCAGCCTTAAAAAGTTCGTTTTTCTTGGTAAACAGATTTCGCTCGTACACTTCCCCTTTTTTAATAACCTTGCATTTCTTACGGATATTCCCGTTTTCATCCAATATTTCCTTCTTAGTACGTCTATGCTTACCCCGCTCATCATAAAACATATTTCTGGTTGCAATCTTCTCAATTGGCTTATCCAGAAGCTGACGTTCCGCAAAACGTCTTAATAAAAATCCGTTTTAGAGGTATAAAAAAAGACCACTCACTTTCAATTTTTCTTGAAAATGAACGGTCTTTCACGTTTCTTTTATTCTGTTGAATGATAAAAAATCACTTTTCCTTTGATGTGTTTCCGAAGCCGCAGTCCAATACGACTGAGACATTCACACCGTCTGAAATTGCTTTTTTGTATGTTTTTCGGTCACTCTGGTCAAACCTGAAAAGCCTCTCAAAGTGCCTAAAATCAAGGATTCTTACAAATCTGTCCGATGTAGTGCAACTATTGTCTCCACATGAACCCCCTGTGGAAACATATCTGTAGTAGAAACCTTTTCCAGCTTATACCCATCTGCACAGAGAATCTTCAGATCCCTTGCCAGGGTTGCACTGTCACAACTTACATACACAACCCGTTCCGGTTTCATTTTGAGGATAGTCTGAAGAAGGATCTCGTCACATCCCTTTCTGGGAGGATCTACTACGATCACATCTGCGTAGACGCCATTTTTGTCATATTCTCTTGGCAGTACTTCCTCTGCTTTTCCCACAAAGAACTCCACGTTCCCGATACCGTTGAGCTTTGCGTTTTCTCTTGCATTGTCAATAGCCTGGGGAACGATCTCCACACCACAGACAAATTTTGCTTTCTGGGCAAGGAACAGGGAAATAGTTCCGATTCCACAGTACAGATCCCAGACCGTTTCATTTCCTGTAAGGCCTGCATACTCCAGTGCCTTACTGTAAAGTTTCTCTGTCTGAACAGGATTCACCTGGAAAAAGGACAGTGGCGAAATCTGATAGGAAACGCCGCCAATACTGTCCGTTATATAGGACTGTCCCCAGAGAATCCGTAATTTCTCCCCAAGGATCACATTGTTCCGTTTTTTATTGACATTGATGGTGATGCTTGTCATTCCGGAAATCTCACACAGTGATTCCACCAGAGTTTTTTCCGCCGGAACCTTATCTCCGTTTAAGATCAGACAGACCATTATCTCATCTGTGTGGAATCCGTAACGGATCATAATATGGCGCACCAGGCCTTTGCCTGTAGTTTCATCATAAGGCTGTACATGATATTTTTCCATGTGTCTGATCACACGGTTCAGAACCTCTTCATTCTGTTTCACTCCCAGAATACAATCCCGGTTATCAATAATAGAGTGGGTTCTTCCCGCATAAAAACCGGTGATGATCTTTCCGTCTTTATTTTTTCCTACCGGGAACTGCGCCTTGTTACGGTAATGATAAGGATCATCCATTCCCATGATCGGTTCCATAACAAAATCCCTGAAACCTCCGATCCTCTCCAGATGTCCTCTCACCTTTTTTTCTTTAAAAGCAAGCTGCTGCTCATAGGATAATGCCTGAAGCTGGCATCCTCCACACTGGCTGGCAATGGGGCAGGCCGGTTTCACACGATACGGGGACGGTGTGATCACCTTCATCAGACGGCCATAGCCATAATTCTTTTTTACCTTGATGATCTTGGCGCTGATCCGGTCTCCGATCACGGCATCCTTCACAAAAACGGTGAAGCCATCGATTTTCCCGATACCTTCACCGTCAACTCCGCAATCCTCTATATCCAAAGTCAGTATATCGTTTTTACGGAATTCCATGTATTTAAATATCTCCTGTTCTTCTTAAATTGGACTCAAAAAGACGGTTGTAACCAATCCATTCTTTTTTTCCTTTGTCTGCACGGAAAATCTCTGTCAGTGTCTCCATTCTTGCATCTGTATTATCTGCCAGATTCAGAGCTACTGCCTCTGCAAGTGCCGGTTTCTTGGGAGAACCGTACTCCAATTCACCATGGTGGGCGAGAATACAGTGCACCACCTGGTTCTCAAGCTTCTCCGGAAAATCCGGTATCTCCTTTGCAATATCATGTACCATCTGCGCTCCGATAATGATATGTCCCAGAAGCTGTCCTTCGTCTGTATAATCATTCATAGGAAAAGCTGAAAGCTCCTTCGTCTTGCCCACATCATGAAGAAGTGCGGTTGTGATCAGCAGATCACGGTTCAAAAGCGGGTATGCATTTGCCATGTAATCACAGAGACGCGTCACACTTAAAGTATGCTCCATCAGCCCTCCGATAAAACCATGATGTACAGTCTTGGCTGCGGAATGTTCCCCGAAAGCTTTGCGAAACTCTTCATCCTCCACAAAAAGCTTATTTAAAAGCTGGGAAAGATAGGGATTCTTCACATTTTTTATAAAGGTCATAAGCTGAGTCTGCATATCATCCACACTGTTCTCACTGACCGGAAGATAATCTGCCGGATCATACTCACCTTCTCCTGCCTTGCGGACTCTCTTGATATTCAACTGCATGGCACCTGCAAAACTTGTCACATCTCCCATGATCTCAATGTAATCAAGAGCATCAAATTCATCAATCCCCAGGGAATTTGGATCCCAGATCTTGCCGTCAATAACTCCTGTTTTATCCTGAAGGATAAGGTTCTCATAGGGCTTGCCATTCTTGGTCATGGCTGACTGTTTCTGCTTGCACAGATAGATCCCGTTAACCCGGTCCCCCTCATGTAATTCATTTAAAAAACGCATAATCCTGCTGCCTTTCTGATTCTTGTATTATTTTCACTTTATTGCTCCCGTGCCGAAAATAAACCTGCTCCGGCCGGACATTTATAATATCATAACACATTTTACTTTTCTTTACCATTGAAATCATGTAAAATAAGGAACGAAGTAATTCATAGAGTTACTGTTCAATATTCCGCGAGGCGTTTTGCCATGTATATGGTAAAATCCCATCACCGAAGGTGGTTTGGAATGTATTTTAACCAAGCTGCTGTGAACGGAGTGAACAATAACTTCATAAAAAGGAGTAATAATGAACCAGAAAGCATACAAAGCACTTGAATATTACAAAATCATAGATCTTCTCACAGACAAAGCCACCTCATCTATGGGAAAAGAGCTCTGCCGGAATCTGAAGCCCTCCACAGATATTGAGGAAATCCGCACAATGCAGCTTCAGACTCATGATGCACTTGCCCGTCTTTTCAAAAAGGGAGGTATTTCTTTCGGAAGTGTAAAGGACATCCGCGGCACACTGAAACGGCTGGCAGTCGGAAGCTCTCTCAATGCGACAGAGCTTCTGTCTGTGTGCGGACTTCTGGAAAATACAGGAAGAGTAAAGGCTTATTCCCGAAGTGAACGTGATGAATCCACAGTAGATTCCCTGGATGGCATGTTTTCAGCGTTGGAACCACTCACACCTCTTTCCTCCGAGATCCGGCGCTGCATCATCTCAGAAGACGAAATCAGCGACGATGCCAGCAGCACCCTGCGCCAGATCCGTCGTAATATGAAGATCACCAATGACCGCATCCACTCACAGCTTTCCTCCCTGGTATCCGGCAGTGCCAGAAATTATCTTCAGGATTCCGTGATCACCATGCGAGACGGAAGATACTGTATTCCGGTCAAAGCAGAATATAAGGGACAGGTCCCCGGCATGATCCATGATCAGTCTTCCACAGGCTCCACACTTTTTATCGAGCCCATGGCTGTTGTAAAGCTGAATAATGACATACGTGAGCTGGAGCTTCAGGAGCAGAAAGAAATCGAGGTGATCCTTGCTTCTTTAAGCCAACAGGCAGCCCTGGAACTGGAAGCTATCCACTCCGATCTTTCCCTTATGGTACAACTGGACTTTATTTTTGCCAGAGCAGGACTTGCTATGGATATGAACGCCAGTGAACCGATATTTAACACAGACGGCCGGATCCGTTTAAGACAGGCTCGACACCCTCTTATTGATAAGAAAAAGGCCGTTCCTATTGACATCCGTCTTGGTGATGATTTTGACCTTTTGGTGATCACCGGTCCAAACACCGGTGGTAAAACAGTTTCCCTGAAAACGGTAGGTCTTCTCACACTGATGGGACAGGCAGGTCTTCATATCCCTGCCTTTGACCGTTCCCAGCTTGCACTTTTCAGGGAAGTGTATGCAGATATCGGTGACGAGCAGAGTATTGAGCAGTCTTTAAGTACCTTCTCCTCCCATATGGTCAATGTGGTTTCCTTCCTCAAACATGCAGATAAGGATTCCCTGGTACTTTTTGATGAGCTCGGTGCCGGTACAGATCCTACTGAAGGAGCTGCCCTTGCCATTGCCATCCTCTCCCATCTTCATGAGCAGGGAATCCGCACAATGGCAACCACCCATTACAGCGAACTGAAGGTATATGCCCTCTCCACTCCAGGCGTGGAAAACGGCTGCTGTGAATTTGATGTGGAAACGCTCCGTCCTACCTACCGCCTGCTTATTGGAGTTCCTGGAAAGAGTAATGCATTTGCCATCTCCTCCAAGCTTGGACTTCCTTCCTATATCATTGACAAAGCCAAAGAGCAGATCAGTGAAAAAGATGAATCCTTTGAGGATGTGCTTACTTCCCTTGAACAGAACCGTATCACTCTGGAAAACGAGCGCGCAGAAGTTGCCCGTTACAAAGCAGAGATCGAAGAACTTAAAAAGACCATGGAAGAACGGGAAGCCAAACTGGCATCCAGCAAGGAACGTATCCTTCGTGAGGCCAATGAACAGGCTCACAATATCCTCCGTGATACCAAGGAATATGCGGATCAGACCATGAAGCTCTTCCATAAATTCCAGAAAGATCACGTTGACACTGCCTCCGTGGAAAAGGAACGCCAGAACATCAAGAAACGTATGTCCAAAGCAGAAAAAGGCATGTCCTCCAAAGCAAAGGAAAAGAAACCCAAGAAGCTTCTCAAACCTTCTGATCTTTCTCTCGGAGATACAGTCCGGGTATTAAGCCTGAACCTTAAGGGAACCGTGTCCAGTCTTCCTGACTCCAAAGGCTTTCTTTTTGTACAGATGGGAATTATCCGCTCCAAGGTAAATATCTCCGATCTGGAACTTGTGGATGAGCCGGTCATCACCACGCCATCCATGCAGCGCACAGGCACAGGCAAGATCCGTATGTCCAAGGCAGCCAGCATTTCCACTGAGATCAATCTCCTTGGCAAAACAGTAGATGAGGCCGTTGCCGAACTTGACAAATATCTTGACGATGCCTACATTGCACATATGAAATCTGTCCGCATTGTCCACGGCAAAGGAACCGGCGCCCTTAGAAAAGGCGTCCACAATTACCTGAAACGCCAGAAACACGTTGCATCTTTCCGCCTTGGCGAATTCGGCGAAGGTGATGCTGGTGTTACCATTGTAGAATTTAAAAAATAATGGATCCTCTGATCCGAAAGGAGATGCCTTATGGCTCCGAAACAGAAAATTTTGATCGTTGATGACGATAATAATATTGCAGAGCTGATCTCTCTGTATCTTACCAAAGAATGTTTTGAAACCAGGATCGTAAATGACGGAGAGGAAGCATTAAGAGAATTCAGTATCTTCCGTCCTGACCTTATTATTCTGGATCTTATGCTTCCGGGAATTGACGGCTACCAGGTCTGCCGTGAGATCCGTCATTCCTCCGATGTTCCCATCATCATGCTTTCCGCCAAAGGTGAGACTTTTGACAAGGTTCTCGGTCTGGAACTTGGAGCAGATGACTACATTATCAAGCCTTTTGATTCCAAAGAACTGGTGGCACGTGTACGGGCTGTCCTCAGAAGGTTCAATGTCAGAAAACCGGAAAATGCTCCCAGTGAAAAATGTGTTATCTACCCGGATCTGGTGATCAATCTTACCAACTATTCCGTAACTTACATGGGACACCAGGTTGATATGCCTCCCAAGGAACTGGAACTTCTCTATTTCCTTGCAGCATCCCCCAACCAGGTATTCACAAGAGAACAGCTTCTGGACCACATCTGGGGTTATGAATACATCGGTGATACCCGTACTGTGGACGTACATATCAAACGTCTCCGTGAAAAGATCAAGGATCATCCCAACTGGACTATCTCCACAGTCTGGGGGATCGGTTATAAATTTGAGGTCAAAAACTCATGAAGCAGCATTTTTTTACCCGGCTACTCACCGTCTATCTGCTGATTGGCGGTTTATGTTTCCTGCTTCTCTCCTCTGCCGGTTCCTACCTTATGGAGAAAAGGCTGGAACAGTCCACCAGCGAGTCGCTTTATGAGGAGGTTACACGCATTGCCGGACAAAAAAATGTTCAGGACAGTATTGCCGGAAATGATATGGAGTCACTTTCCAGGGAGCTTTCGGCAGTGTCTGCTTTTCAGGACTGTGAACTATGGATCACAGATGCATCCGGAAACATCCTTACCACAGCTTCCGGTGAGCATACCGCCACAGGAAGCGGAAGTCAGCTTCGTTCCATTGTCCCTGTTGAAAAAGATCAGAAGGTCATCGGTTATGTGGAGATCCACTACCCCATGGAAAACCTCTACGAAAGCCGCAGCAGCATTGTGGAAGTCATGCTGGTCATATTTCTTGTGATCTATCTTCTGTTTTTCATCCTGCTGCTTCTGTATTTTTTCAGGATCCACAAACCTCTTCGGCAGATCCTCAAGGGGGCTTCGGAGTTTGCCAATGGCAATCTTTCCTACAAGATCCCTGTGGATTCCGAGGACGAGATGGGATATCTTTCCCACTCCCTGAATTATATGGCAGATAAGCTGAATAAAAACGGAGAATACCAGAGACAGTTCATCTCCAATGTTTCCCACGATTTCCGCTCTCCCCTCACATCCATCAAAGGTTATGTGGAGGCTATGCTGGACGGAACTATCCCTGTGGAAATGCAGGAACGTTATCTTAAGATCATCGCCTTTGAATCCACCCGTCTGGAAAAGCTTACAAGAAGTCTTCTCACACTTAATGAGCTGGACGTAAAGAAACGGCAGATGCACATACGACGTTTTGATATCAACGAAACCATACGTACAACTGCCGCCTCCTTTGAACGCACCTGCCAGGAAAAAGCCATTGAACTGAAGCTTCTCCTTACAGGCACTGAACTTATGGTAAAGGCAGATATGGAACAGATCCAGCAGGTACTGTACAACCTTCTGGACAATGCTGTAAAATTCAGCAGTGAAAACTCTGCCATCACACTGGAGACAACCGTAAATCATGGGAAAGTTTTTGTCTCTGTAAAAGATCAGGGTACGGGAATTCCCAAAGAAAGTCTGTCCCGGATATGGGACAGATTCTACAAGATTGATTCCTCCCGGGGAAAAGACCGCAAAGGCACAGGTCTTGGCCTTGCCATTGTCAAAGAAATCATAAACGCCCACGGTCAGAACATCAATGTGATCAGCACCGTAGGCGTTGGAACAGAATTCATATTCAGCCTGGAAAAAGCAAAATAATCCTATTTCCAGTTATAATTTCTCAGATGACCTTCCAGATTCATATGTGCAAAATTATGCTGGCGCAGAGCCTCATAAAGCACAATGGCAACAGAATTGCTTAAATTCAAAGAACGAATATCCCCGATCATTGGGATTCTAACGCAGGTTTCCTGATTCTTCACAAGAATATCCTCAGGAATACCTGCGCTTTCTTTTCCAAACATGATAAAACAGTCATCTTCATACTGCACATCTGTATATGTCTGCGGAGCCTTGGTTGTTGCATAATAAATCTTTGCCCCCGGGTTCCTGTTAAGAAAATCCTCATAATCCAGATATCTGGTCACATCTAATTTTTCCCAGTAATCCATTCCTGCCCGCCGGATAGCCTTTTCATTAAGGCGAAAGCCAAGGGGCTCGATAAGATGGAGCCTGGTCCCTGTTGCCACACAGGTACGTCCGATATTCCCTGTATTTGCCGGAATCTCCGGCTCATGAAGTACGATATTTAATACTCCCACGATTCTTCCTCCTGTAATTTACTGATCTCA
>CAKROW010000080.1 GCA_934373235.1 uncultured Blautia sp.
CGAGGCTGACATGTTCCTGGACTTCTTGTAAGCGTTCAGAGCATATTTCAACTCACAGCCTCACGAAGAGGCTGACCGGTGATTTCAAGAATTGTGTCGGCTGGTCAGGCATTTCAACTCACAGCCTCACGAAGAGGCTGACAGCTGCTCATCAATTTCTTCCAGCTCATCTGCAACATTTCAACTCACAGCCTCACGAAGAGGCTGACAGTTCAGCTGCCACTAACGGGTGCAGACCCTTGTATTTCAACTCACAGCCTCACGAAGAGGCTGACGTAAATCCGGAAACAGATTATTACGTTGCAGTTGACATTTCAACTCACAGCCTCACGAAGAGGCTGACGGATCAATTTTTCTTTCTCTGATATGGAACAGGAATTTCAACTCACAGCCTCACGAAGAGGCTGACTCCTGAATAATTCATCTGCTTCTTCACACGTGATATTTCAACTCACAGCCTCACGAAGAGGCTGACGACTTGAAAGATTGCGTTCGTGAACAATATACAAACATTTCAACTCACAGCCTCACGAAGAGGCTGACAGCAATTTTAGACAAAATACATCTATCTAAAATTGTTTTTTACGCTTATTGCACATATCAATCTTGTTTTTTTATTCAAATCATTATATTGTAAATTCTTTTCTGGTAAAATACACACATTTTCTGGTGCGAATGTCCTGAAGAATTTCTGTAAGCTTACCTTTCGCACTATAATATTAAAGTATCTGTAACATCAAATCCAGGCTTTGCACCAATGTGTTCTACTTTATTTTTGTACTTTTCACCCAGATAATAAAATCTCAGACTGTCCACGTCTTTATCTATAATATTCTCCAGAATATTCTTCACCTGTCTGCATTTTGTTGCATCCATCTGACACTCAAATACTGAATTCTGCACTCTCTGTCCATAATTGGTACACTCTTTCGCAACTTTACGCAGACGTTTTCTTCCTGCTGCCGTTTGTGTATTCACATCATATGTTATCAAAACCAGCATTATCTCACCTACTTCCAGAAAAATGGCGGATATTCATCCAAATCTCCTCTTAGATATCTCGCCAGCAACATACTTTGAACATACGGAGCCATTCCCCATTCTATCTTTTCATCCAGAAATGGATGTTTGATAGTTTCCTGTTTTTTGGACTGCCAAGCTGACAAAAAGGCTTTTCGACCTTCATCCGTCATAATGACCGCTTCATTTTCCTTTTTTATGAAATAATTTTCCTTCATAATTCTTTTATTGATTAATGTCAAAACAAAACGATCTACCATAACGCTTCTGAATTCTTCCATTAGATCCAGGGCTAATGACATACGTCCTGGTCTGTCTGTATGAAAAAAACCAATATACGGATCAAGGCCCACTGCTTCCAGCGCAGATCCGCACATTCCTGCCAGCAAAGAATATCCAAACGACAACATGGCATTAACGTTATCCAAAGGCGGTCTCTTATTTCTTCCATGAAAGTAAAAAAATTCCTTTTGCTGTAATATCAGCTCATCAAACACAGAGAAATATACAGAAGCAGCTTCTCCTTCTAGCCCTAATAATTCCTCTTCTCTTTCACATCCTCTTATTTTCCCCATGTTCTGTGCAAGAAACAGAGATTTCTTTTTTATATTTTCTACATCCAGACGCATTGCATAGTCTCTTGTAGCTCTTTCCAAAACCCACCTGGAATTATACACTTTTCCGAGAATAAAATTTCTGGCTATATGTATACTTTCTTCCCTGTTGTCACTGATTCGATATTGCTGTTTTCTCAATGTTACATTTCCCTTTACCTCACCAGTAACTCTAGCCAGAAACCTTCCATTTCCGGACATAAAAGAAAGATCTATATTTCTCTGCGCACATGCTCCCATAAGTGCTGGACTGGCCCCCGTGTAGCCAAATGAAATGATTGCCTGAAGATTATGCAAAGGAACTCTGCCGATTTCTTTCTGTTCTTCCAAAACAACTACATTTTCTCCATTCAAAGACAGATACTTGTTCCCAGTTGTTACATACAATGTATTCAAAAGCCTTTTCATTCTTTTTCCTCTTCTGCAATTATCCTGTCGATATATCCGGAAACAGACTTCTTTTTATTCAAAACAGGAATACAAATATCCTTCAATGAACAGGCATTACACTTTTTACTTGTCTTTACCTTCGGTGTGTAGCGCTGCTCATAATATTTATGCATCTCCGAAAATATCTTCCGAACCTTTTCCCGCACTTCATCTGTAAATTCTACTTTCATGCGATGCCTGGTTTCTCCATAAAAGATATAGCCATAAGATATATCACAGCATAACATTTCTTCCAGACACATTGCCTGTGCCGCTACCTGAAGGATATCCGAATCATCTGTTTTCGGCCTGCCTCTTTTATATTCTACCGGAACAGCCTTATAAAGTCCTTCTTTCCCTGCCAAGTGAATTCCATCTTTTACTTTATGAAATTCTACTACATCACATTCGCCGCTCACTCCCATTTCCCGGGAGTGAATCGGCATTGCACGTACGATCAAAAGATCTCCTCTTTTTTCTTTCATACTTACATCATGTGCGTTTTCATGAAGAATTTTTCCTTCCACTGTTCTGACATTTTCCTGCCACTGCAACTCTATGTAAGCCAATGCCCACTGTCTTCGGCAGAATGCAAAATGCTGGATTCCGGATAACTGAAGAAAATCTTCTTCCTTATACAAAATCAAACTCCTCCGGTTCTTTGCATCCATCTACATGCCATGAAATTTTATAATCTTTAAATTCTCTTGGATGTTCTTTGTTGTGTTTAATATCAAAGCCTCTCTGGATTTTTCCACTTGAAACAGCCGGCGTTTTTTCATCGTGCTGCCACCAATACATTTTGCAGACTTCCATACTTCCCTCTGGTCTTGCAGAAGAAGCATCATTTTCAAATAAAGTTTTTAATGCCTCTTTCAGTAATTCCGCATCTTCCTGGCTGAATCCCGTTTTTTCAGCAAGCTGAACATTTACACTTCCCATTACTTTATATACCGCAAAACCTACTCTGTGTTTCGTCCCCATGGTATCTGAGGCCTTGCTCTCTTTTCCGGATTCGCTGTTTACACTCTTAGTAATCTGCATGCTGATGATATCAATTGGTGAAAGGCTGATTGCCTGATGAATGGAAACAGGGCCTCTTACTCCAAATGATACCGGAATTCCCTTAAACGCAAAAACCTGACCAAAAGCTCTGACATCCAGCCACTCTTTGCAGGCAATCGCCGCACAAGCATCGCGATTTGCATTTTTCTTATTTCCTATCTGAGCTTTCAGTTCCTCACATCCATCTGCACGGTCTTTCAGACTGGTATAAGGATCGTCTGTACGATCATCTGACTGTACGAAAATTTTCTGTCCAAGATCCTGAAGTCTGTTTCTTATCTTTCTTTTGATACACACGTCCGATATTTCACCATATCCATCCATATTGATTCTTGGACGGTTTCCATTTAATGGATCTCCATTTGGATTCGCATTATCAGCACTTACAAATAAAGTAAAATCAATTTTTCCTTTTAATTCACTCATCGTTTATTCCTCCTCTTCCTTCTCTTTGGAATCTTCCTTTTTCAGTTTCAGATCATAAGCCTGGCTGTGAAAACCAAGAAGATATAAACCATCCAATTTTTTATTATCCTTGAAACTATCTATTTCAAATAATTCATAAATATCATTTAACAGATTTTCATAAAAATGTCTCTCCGCAATCCCCAATTTATTCATATATGGCTGGATATTTTCTTCAATTACCCTCCATGTTTCAAAAGGTCTCTGTGAAAAAGTGCTCATGTATCTTTTTGCATTTGTAACCCTTGCTTTATCTCCATCATCATAAGTACGATACTCAATCCGATCTGCCACTGCCAGTAAACGTCCGTATAAATAATTTCTGTCTTTTTGATTTTTATCTAATGCCACATTCCATTCCTCCTTTTTTCTATCTTTTTTCACAAGCGAACATGCTAACGTTAAAACCCTTTCCCAATTTTTTCGATCTTTATACGTTAATGGATTGGACGCCTTCAGCACAGCTCTGTTTACATAATCATGCGGGATTTCGGTTCCGTTCCAGATACATGGAATTAATCTTCTCGCAACTTCTGCATACATTTTCTTTCCGTTTGCGTCTGCAATCGCAAGTCCTCCCTTACTTTCTATGCCAAACAGGATCTCTGCTACATCTTTAACGCCAACCATTCCGGAAAACTCTATTCTTTCTTTACCTTTCCATTTCTCATGAATCCAGTTGCAGCTCTCATGCCATTTCTTTATATTCTCCAGATATCGCGCAGAATCCAGCGTCATCTCCTCAACCATGGACAATCTTCCCGGTGTAGCCGCATCAAAGCCAAGTAAGATCATTGCTGATGTATTATCTACCTTTTTTCCATATCCTCGAAGTGCTTTGTAAAATTTTTCAGCTGTGACTGCATTTCCATCTGATATGATTTCTTCTTCTGGTTCTTCATCATCCCAGGCATATTCCGATGTAATCATTTCTGTATCTACATTCCATCTTGGCATACTCAGTCGATTAGATTCCCATGTAACAACTGCCAACGTATCAAAAAATGTTCCCTGTTTCCGAATGATCCACTTCAATGCATTATGAATTTTCTGAGAAGTTTCATTTCCTACTGCAAAAGCCTCTTCCTTACTTACAAACCGTCCCCGATAAGTAAAATTCTGACTGTCATTTGATGAGATCAGCTTTGCTCCGTCACCTTCATTACGGATTTTTTTTGAATGAAGATAAGAAATAGCCTCCATATTTCCGGTAAGATAGCACAAGCCTTTCTCTTTTTCCCGGGACCGTACATAATTTATATAACAATCCTGAAGTGTTCTGTCTTTCCAGCATTCATCTGTTTTTAATTCAAAAAGATCTGAATTTGACGAACGAATGATAAAACGTATAAATGCTTTCGTCTGCACAATTCCCTGAATATTTTCTTTATCATCAATCTGATTCTGTTCATCCAATTTTATAATCTTTTTATCAACCAGATCAGAGATCAGAGTATTTTTTTTCAGATATAAATAAATTGCCCGAACCTTCTCATGGCAGTATTCCGATTCTACCCATTCTTTCAGCTGAGAAATATACAGTTCATGACAGATTCCATCATCCTTATAATATTTTGTATAATCTCCTGCAAGATATCTCAGATTATCACACAAAGGATGTGGTTCCTTTCCTGCTGTACGGCTTCCCGATTTTTCTGTAACCGGTATGATTGTTAATTTATCATTAAGATCTACCGGTTCTGCATTCATAAAATTACCATCCTGATCAATAGTTACTGTTATCTGTGCAGTCACAGTAGTATGAAACGGCGGCAAAAGAACGTATGGCATTTCTCCCCGATACTCAATGACACCTATTTTGTCACTGTTTATCTCATACAGATCAATGAGTTCGTTTACCCAGCTCACTCTCCCACCTCCTCATTGGTAAATTCTTTTAGACCTATAAAATTATCTTTTCCAAAAATTTTACGTTTCATTTCTCTAATATGTCTTTTCTGTGTACATTCTTCCGGTCTTATAAATTCTATAATCCCACCCTTCTTCATAACCGGTTTCCAGAAACGCACTGTCATTTTTCCCTTATCTTCTTCCAAAACAGCTTCATCCGCATATGTTATACCATGATACATAAAACCGTAGTCTACTTCTCCGGTCATCGTATCATAAAAGCTTTCTCCCTCGCCAAATATACAAGGCTCTTCAAAAGCCTGACACTCTCTTGTTCCAAGGAAAATATCTCTGCGTCCGCCTCGCTTCACCATCCGTTTGGCAATATTATGATGTTTATATTCATTTCTGTCTTCTTCCAGTTCCGGATGATTACAATTCATTTCAAAATGCGCACGCACCTGATAACGAACATCTTTCAGATACGTATAGTATGCAAGCTCATTGCCACCATTATATGCAATCGGACGGATACCTTTTGTTTCTGTCTGAATCGGATTCATTACTCTTACTGCATCTACGATCCACATGATCGTGGGCTTCCAGTAAATGCTTTCCACAATTCCACGTAAGGCCTCATATGTCGGAATATGATAACTTGTCTTTTCTCCACCGACACGCATAACGGGATCAGAAAAAAGTGCATATGGACCATATACTTCAAATTCTATTGTATTTCTATATTTTTTCATGCTTCTCACCACCTTTACATATTGCAAAAATCCATCTTAGGCTCATCCACAACACCCACTTTTTTATCATAATATCCATCACTCAACACCAGAATCCCTTCACTGGTTTCATATATGGCATTTCCCAGTTTATCTTTTCTGATTTCCGAAATCCCGACCGTGTATCTCTGTAATTTTCTCAATATCTTTTTCTTCTCTGTTTCTATTCGCACTTGTGACAGCTCTTCCAGCAACTGATACGACTCGGTTTCATATGGAACAACAATACTTACTTTATAAGTATCAGAAATCACTTCAAATTCATGTCCTGCAGTCTGGAAAGCCTGCGGAAGTTTTATATGCATTTTTTCTTCATGTTTTCGTCGATATTGATTCTGACCTGTTTGGTTTTTCCCCAACAGATCCACTAATGTTACAGGCACATTATATACTTCAGCCGGAAATTTCGTTTCTGACTTTCTTAACTGTGTATGATACACTGAATAATAAAATTTTATAGCTATTTCTGAATCCAATGCATAATTAAACTTTTTCTTATCATACTTAAAATCATCAAGCACCTTTTGTAAAGCAGCCTGTGCGTTTCTTATTTCTCTCAAATGTTCCAGTTTTTCTGCCTCCCGGGACATTTGCACAATATAAACTGCCCCCATTCTTCCCAGTTCTTTATGTCGGTTGCATCTTCCTGCTGCCTGAATAACATTGTCAAGACCAGCTTTTGACCGGATCACACATCCAAAAGAAAAATTCACTCCCGCTTCCACAACCTGTGTGCTGACACAAATAATCTTCTTTGATCTTTCTCTTAATGCATTTCTTATTTTTTTCAAAGTGTCCAGTTTATGTTGTGGGCACATATTATTGCTCAGATGGAAAATCACATATTCTTCCGTACAGCTGTCTTCCAGTTTTTGAAATACTTCAAATGCACATTTTGTAGTATTCGCAATTACTAAAGTACTTCTATATTCCTTTGTTTTTTCTAATACAAAATCTCTTAAATCTTCTGTTTCCATCCCTCCAGAGCATCTTTCCGTTTCATCGACAATCTCAACTCGTTTAAAAGCTTTTGCGTATTTTTCAGATTCTCCTGACATCTCCAGACACCTGCAGATATTATTTTCTTCAAGAGAAGCCAGTGTCGGCTGTGTAGCAGAACATAATACCACTGTTGTTCCGCAAAACTGAGAAAGAAAATTCACAGCCAGATTAAAAAGTTCTGTGCATTTGACCGGAATTGCCTGAACTTCATCAAATATAATAACGCTGTTGCATAGATTATGCATTCTACGAATACAACTTTTCTGATCAGAAAATAACGTATTTAAAATCTGCACTGCTGTCGTTACAATAATCGGTGAATCCCAGGTCTCTGTGAGATTTCGATATTTTTCCTCTTCTCCTTCTTCACAGAGCACATTACAGTGATGTTCCAATACAACAGAGGGCAATCCCGTTGCTTTTCGAATTTCCTCTGCGTTCTGTTCCAGTATGGATGTGAATGGAGCTATATAAATAATACGGCTTTTCTGTTCTTTCCTCGCATGATAGAGTGCGAATCGAAGACTACTGAGCGTTTTTCCAGCACCAGTTGGCACTGTTAGGCGATATAGTTTCTGATTCGTTTCAGCTGCCTTTCGGCAAGAGTCAGATATCTCCTGTCGAAAACTGTCCAGTTGATTTCCATTGTCCGGATTATTCTGAATTTCACTTTTCATATACTGTTCAAAATTATGTATACACCTCTGCCATATTTCCTGAGTTTCTTCCTGCAAAGTTCTTTTCGATAAAGGAATGCCCTGAAAAAAACATGCTGTATCTGTCCAGTCACCATCAATCAACAAAGACAACGCAATTCTCATATACATTCCCAGATAAAAATATCTGCTTCCATATTTTTTTCCGGAAGAATCTTGTTTTTTAACGAATTCATTTATATTATTAAAGATTTTCTGATATGACTGAATTGCCTTCTCTCCGGATTTCTTCAACGTTTTTATATCATAAATCCGGAAAAATTTTTCTTTGATATGCTCATACTCAATTTCTTTTTTCACACGTCGTTCCTGTAGGCTCTGGCCATTTTCCAGATTAATACAATCTTCCATTCCGTGGTGAAAATAAATCAATGTACTGATAAATTCCGAGACAGGCCATTCCTTTATTAATTCAAGTGCAAGTCTTCCACCAGCAGTAGAATGATCCAGTCCATGTTTATGTACCTTATCACCCAGCTTCAGAATATTCTTAAAATCATTCTGATTTGCTGCACCAAGCTTTCCTGCATCATGAAGAATTCCAGCTAATTCTACAAGGTTTTTCAATTCTGGAAGTTCACAGACATTACTTAAAAAAAGAGCAACATTTCCTGCGTGTTCCTGCATAGACTGGATTCTTTGTGTTTCATAGTCTACATGGGCCAGTGTACACTCTTCCGTTTCCGGAATACTTATTTCTTTATCTTTCATTCAGTACCCCTTGTGTTATATGCCTATTTTTACAGTATTAAGCTTCTATTTTTTATATATTTTTACTATATTTTATCAGGATTATAGCCTTAACGCAAGACAGATATCGAAAAAATGTTCGATTTATATATCTGCCTTGCTGACAAACCGTTAATCATTATTCCCGTGGTAACATCATCAGATTATCTTTCGATGTACTATTCGCCACAGAACGAACATATTTCTCACCCTGTGAACTTATTGCAGGAATAAGATATGGATATGGTGAAATATTTACGGTAATGGTTTTAGGAAATTTTTGTAGATAGTCGTAAACTTCTGATTGCAGGAAAAGTATATCAATATGCAAACAAAAAGAGAACCCGACATCTCAAGCAAATTTGATGATGCGGGTTCCCTCTTTATAGATCAATACCTTTTATTTTTTCATCTTATAATCTGATGGCAGTCTCACTTCTTAATGACAGCTATGGCTTCCACATCCGTGCTCGCCACATGTATGTCCTTCCCCGTGGTTGTGCTCATGGTGAGAACACTTAACATCTGGATTATAATCCAGTGTTTCATTAATAAAAGCTTCTACTGCTTCGTCCGCATCTCCGGAAACTCCTCCGAAAAGCTTAATACCAGCTGCCGCTAACGCTGTCTGTGCGCCACCTCCGATTCCGCCACAGATCAGAACATCTGCATTCAATGCATTAAGAACTCCCGCCAATGCACCATGTCCACTTCCATTTGTATCTACTACTTCTGAGTGTACTACTTTTCCTTCCTCTACATCGTAAATCTTAAATGTCTCTGTGTGTCCAAAGTGCTGAAAAATCTGTCCGTT
>CAKROW010000081.1 GCA_934373235.1 uncultured Blautia sp.
ACATCCGGAACCGCCGGAGCAGAAGCAGCCGCCCAGAGCGCAGGCCAGGAGATCATGAGTTCCTTCAACATTGATACTAGCGGAGCGGGATCCGCAGGAGCAAACCTGATGCAGAGCGTAACGGATGGAATCACATCCGGAACCGCCGGAGCAGAAGCAGCCGCCCAGAGCGCAGGCCAGGAGATCATGAGTTCCTTCAACATTGATACCAGTGGAGCAGGAACCGCCGGAGCGAACCTGATCGAAAGCCTGACCAGCGGCATCACTGCAAATGCGGGCAGTGCTCAGAGTGCCGCCCAGAGTGCTGGACAGAGCGCTCTGGATGCAGTGGATAACTTAAACGCCACCGCAGTAGGCACCAATATGATCAAAGACATTGCTTCCGGAATTACTTCCGGAACAGGAACCACAACTTCAGCATCACAAAAAGCAGGAACGGACGCCATGAACGCCTTCCGGAACGCGGTATCATCGGCCAGCGAACTGGGAAGACAGATGATGTCTAACGTTGCCTCCGGTATCAGCTCCGCCGGATCCAGTGCAGTCAGCACTGCGTCCAGCATTGCGTACCAGATCAAAGCAGCGTTCGAGAATATCCGTATCACGGTTCCAAGACCGTCCCTGCCTCATGTAAATGTATCCTACTCAACAGTAGGAAACGGAAAAGCGACAGCTTCCGTCCCGAACTTCTCAGTCAGCTACTACGCGAAAGGTGCGATCATGAAAAAACCGACCATGTTCGGCATGAACGGCATGAGCCCGATGGTAGGGGGAGAAGCTGGTGAGGAAGCGATCGTTCCGCTGGACAGCCTGTGGAACCGGATGAGAAATGTGGTCATGAATACGTTCACCATGTTCTTCCCTGGAGGAAAGAAACAGTCTGATCCAACTAAGGAAAAGAACACTGTTACCCAGACCAAGGAAAAGACAGAGAAACAGCAGACGACTACAACGAAGCCGGAACCAAAACAGCCACAGCCACAGGGCGGAACAAAGTACCAGACATATCATGTAACAATGAACATTGACGCTCAGAGCATTGATGACCTTCGCAAGCTGAAGAAACTGCTCTCTGAGCTGGATGGGGATAATGACCCAGTAACGGCATAGGGAGGGCAACATCATGATCTACGTTGATGAGAAATATCTGACCATAGCCGGGAAGAAAATTCCCGGCCAGGTGCAGAGCGTAACGATCACGGAAGAGGGCAAGATCGAGGACAAAAAGAACAGCAAGGGCAAGGTTACAAAAGCGAACCAGCCCACAGGGTTCGAGGCGGCCAAGGTCGAGGTATCCATGTACTTCGAGGAAGATGGCAGCTATACGGCAAAGGAACAGATCCAGTACATTCAGCGTCTGTTTAAGACTACGAAACAAAAGAAACAAAAGAAGTACAGGATTGTAGAACCACAGTGCACTGCAAGGGGTATCACGGAAGTGTACTTCAACGGGTTCACGACCACGGAAGATGTCAACCAGAGCTGGTTTACCGGAACCCTGTCCTTTGTAGCTCCTCTGATCGTGAGCGTGTCGGTTGTGAAGACCAAGGCACAGAAAGCCAGGGAAAAAGCAGCGGCACAGAAAAAAGCAGCGGCAGCGAAGAAAGCAGCTGCCAAAAAGAAGACAACCAAGAAAACCAGTAAAAGTCCTGCAAAGGATACCAAGAACAAGACAACAGCAAAGAAAGCAGCCAAGAAGGTAGTGAAGAAGACTACCAAGAAAAAGACGACGAAAAAGAAGTGATGTAAATGTACAAGAAACTGACAGCTCCGGAATACCACCTGATCCTTCAGACTGTAGAACTGAATGACGGCATCTATATCAAATACAAAAGCAGCAAAGCGGCACATTGTGACACCTGCAAAGTATTCTTTACGGAGGATGCGCTGGAAGCGGTAAGCACTGCGGATGTCAGCGACTGCCGGGTGGATATGGGGAGCGAGGAAGACTTCGAGAACATTATCGACGGAAGAGGAAGCTGGCAAAACGACGGGACAGAGCTCCTGATCCAGGATGGGATGTGGAGACTTCTAGACACAAAGATCACAGCGACCTTCGTGGACTGCCATCCGCAGGAAGCGATCCGCTACATCCTTACTCTTTGCGGTGTTACGGACTATATCCTGAGTGAAGACTTGTATGACACCAAGAAAACGTTGACGATTGACTCCAAGAACGGGCGGGATGCCATCCAGGAGGTAAATGCAGCCTGGGGACTGGAAGTGCCGTTCTTCTACTGGGACGATACTTTCTACTGGGGAAAACGCCCGGAGCAGGAATACCTGTACGAGCTAAATGATTCCAACATCCTGGAATTGGAGAAAAGCGGAGGTTCCTGGACAGCAGAAGTGATCGGCGTACCGTGGATCCATCACTCCCAGTATATCAACATTAACCATGAAAACCTCATTGCAGTAGGCGAAGTTGAAAACGTAACGGTGGAATCCAACGACAAGGGAATGATGGAGATGTACATTACATTCAGGGAGGTAGAAGATGGATAAACTCAAAAATTATGTCAAAACAGTGATAAAAGACTATCTGAAGAAAGAGCTCCCACACACCACCCTCCCCGGAGCAATGGTGGCAGTAGTCACAAAAGCGGAAGACCATTACTACACACTGAAGATCCTGGACAGGAACCTTCAGGAAGACAAAAACTTCCCGGAGATCCCGTCTGTGGCGTCTAATGTGGAATGTAAAAAAGGCGAGCTTGTGGTGGTCGTGTTCCTTTATGGCATCATAGCTCCCTACATCGTGGGGAGGTATGCAAAGTGAGACTGACCGGAACAGACGACACCGACATTGCCCTGGACCAGTATGGTCAGCCAGTAGTGGGAGAAGATGGAGATGTCCGACTCGTATCTGAAGAGGACTGCTGGATCCAGGATGTGTGGATGGAAATGCTCACAGAGGAAGGCGAACTTCTACACGAAGATGAGGAGGGCCGGTGGGCTTACGGCTTCGGCTACGGGACAGTCCTGAACGGATTAGATTCTGAAGAAGCGAACGAAGAGATCTACGCCAGGACACGGGAAAAGCTGACAAAACGGGACTATATAGAACCGGACAGCATAAAGACCAGCATCACCGCGCCAGACCGCAAAGGACGGCGGACTCTACGGGTGACATACAGCCCACTGGATACTGAAAAAGAAGTGAACAAAGACATTAGAATAGACGGGGCGGAGGTGACGATCGAATGATACCGTCTGAAATCATGGACAAGATCATCCGGGTACCGGATGAAGAAGAGGAAACGGAAGCAAAAATCGAAGAACTGAAAGAAGCCGGTTTCGTGATCACTAACTTCTCGAAAGGCGGCGTGTTCTACATCCTGCTCCGAATAGCCATACACATAGGCGTGCAGCTCAAACAGCTGGCCGTGGATCTGATCAACAGTGCATTTATGAAACACTGTCCGGACGACTGGGTAGAGATCAGGGCCGCAGACTATTCCAAGACACTGGATGAGGGCGAGAAGACAGAAGGCTATCTGACAATAACCAGGAAGGATACAAGCCAGGCTGTCCGAATTGCCAGAGGGCACCCATTCCGGACAACTCCGGACGCATATGGCGGATATCTGAGGTTTTACGCTTTAGAAGATACAATCCTTCCAGCAAACCAGGCGACACAGAAGGTACTGGTGCAGGCAGAGGAGATTGGTACAGCTTACAACGTGGAGACTGGAAAGATCACAGTATCAATGGTTCATATCGAAGGGGATGCCACAGTCACCAACGAGGAAGACTGGATCACGAACGAAGGCCAGGAGAAGGAGACTGCGGAACATCTCCGAAAACGCTGCATTAACAGCCGGGCTCTGATTGCAGAGCGGACGATCGACAGGAAGTTGAAGAGTACCGTAGAAGAGGTTCCTGGCGTGGCAGTAGCCTACATTGATTCCCAGCACCCACGAGGCCAGGGAACGGTGGACATCATCGTTACCGGAAACAGCGGAACAGCCAGCCCGGAGCTGATCGAAGACGTTGAGGAAGCGATCGAACCGCTGACTGGAAGCTATGGGGACTACCTAGTCAAGAGCTCCACACAGCAAAAACAGGACATTGAGATCACGGTCTACATTGAAAAGAACGTGTCTACAGCCGGGTACCAGGACACCATCGAGAGCCTGATCCGGAACATGATGGACATTAAAACCAGGGATGAACTGAATGTGCTGTACCGTGATAGCATCATCGGAACGCTTCTTCCGAACATTCCGCGGTATAGAAAGTGCCTGATCACACAGCCTGCGGAGGATGTTCACGTCCCGATCGGCACCGTTATCGTGCCGGGGGAGATCAAAATAACAGTCCTGAACGTGACATAAGGAGGAGATAATGGATAAATTCAGAGATTATATCTGGTATCTACTCTCCAAGCCCTTCAAGATACTGAAGAAAGCACAAAATCAGTGGTGGATCTGGGCGAAGGTCACGGGAGGCTGGTGGGACGAAGTGAAGGACGATCTTCAGAGAGCCAGAGACGAGACGACCATAGCAACCTGTAGCGACATCATGCTTCAGATTCATGCTGAAGACCGAGGCCCGGATGGAATAACCCAGTATATTGGTGAGTCAAACGACGCCTTCCGCTCTAGGATCGCCATGTATGACGAGACGGAGAGACTTGGAGGAACGAGAGACGGCATCATCCTGGCGGTCAACTCGATCGGATACGAAGACGTGGAGCATGTGTGGCTTCCACGTTACAACGGAGACTGGGACCGGTGGGCGGAGTTCATTATCATTATAAACGAGAATGTAGCGAACCCGCAGCCGACCAGTACAGCCAACCTGATCCGGGAGGTCCGGGACAAGAAAGAATCTACATCAAAAGACAACTACCTGATCCGGTACTATGCGGATGTGTGGAACAAGCTGATCAGCGAGATGGACACGACCTATCTGCTCCGCAGTCACTTCTACAAACAGAGATATCTGGACGGAAGTGGAAAGCTGGACGGATCCAGAACACTCTGCGGAGCTGTAGGACGGATTGAATTATTACCGGACTACTTATTCCGGACAGAAACACAGGTTTCTTTCCTAGTGCAGACTTTTGCTGAGTACACGGCTCTTATAGATCATAAGACAGTTCAAGACCAGGAATATGAAGTCCTGATGAATACCCAGTATCTGCGGAATACAGATGTGCTGATCAGTCTTGCCAGTGACTTTCTTTTTCGGGTGAGAGAGACCTGGAAATGGCATCCAGAAGCCGAAAACGAGTACCACATGGCAGCGAGACAGGGACAGGATATAACCCCGGCCTATGGTATCCGAATGACAACCATATTCTTCCCAGCCAGACATCTGGACGGATCCAGGAAACTGGATGGATCCAGAACACTCAGCGGAGCTATAGGAAGGATAGAGGGAGACGCCGGATATTTGCTGGATGTGCAGAATAAAATCATTGAAACCACCGAGCAGGAGCAGGAGAATGTGATGGATGTACAGATGAATGTACTTCCGGAAGTGTCTTCAACGGCTAGAATGACAGTGAAATTCTGGTACGGCAGGAGACTGGATGGAAGCAGGAAGCTGGATGGATCCAGAACACTCAGCACCCTGACCGGACGGATTGAAGCAAGAAAAGACTATTTATTTGACGTTTACACGGTAGCCCAGGGATCTGGAAGTATCGGGTAAACAGAGAGGAGAATGAAATGAAGTACACTATCTCAGACGTTCATAGAAAGAAGATCGCCCAGGCGACACACAGCGCGGGAAAGATCGCCACAGTCGCCCAGATCGCACTTGGAACGGGAGGCGTAGATGGAAGCGGGAATGTAAAAACACCAGCTGGATCCGCAACGAAGCTGACCGCAGAGGTCATCCGAAGAGCATACACAGCATCCGAGAAGGTGGACGACGCCTGCTATGAATACGCTCTTGTCCTTGCGGAAAATGAATGCGTAGGAAGCAAGATCAGCGAGATGATGCTGATTGATTCAGAAGGGGATCCGATCTGCTTCCTGAATTTCCTTCCGAAGCAGAAAGACGACATCAAAGAGACCTACCGGATCCGCAACCACTACTCATAATATGGAGGCGTGACATGAGTAATCTGAAATACACTCCGGAGTATAAGCCGGACATGAAAGAGTGGGACATAGACACCACAGACTTATATGAGAACTGGAATGAAGCACACAGACAGTTCCTGGGGAACGATGCAGCCATCGTCCAGATGATCGCAGACCTTGGACTTTCCGTGGTTGACGGAAAACTGTGTGTAACTTATGAGGAGGAATAAAAGATGAGTAAAGTAACAAGCCCTATTATGACAGACGAAACAGGAAAGGATATTGCAGAAAAACTCCATACCCTGAACATTTTGAAAGGTATAGAAGTGGGGAGTAATCTGGAGAAAGTAACAACCATGCAGGAGATCAGAAGAATCGTGCAGTCAGGAAAGGCTGCGGATGTCTTCCAGATTGGCGACCAGATCATCGTTCCGTGGACAGACACCAAAACCGGAACAAAATACTCTGTACCGATGGATGTGATCAAGATTGCAAACGTCACCCTGAAGGATGGATCAGAGGTTCCTGGTCTTTATTTACAGTGGCATTATGCAACACCGTTCGGCGTACAGTTCGACCAATACGAAGCATTCTACAAAGCAGAGTCAGAGCTTCCAGCTGGCACCTACAACATCATTGTTGGAGCAAACTGGGGAAATAACTGTAAGGCAAACGAGACCTACCAGTTCACACTGACTAAGCCGGTGCCAGCAGGCGGTCTCCTGGCTGGATTCTATGGAATGCCCGATCAGGCCCCAACAGCCTGGAAAGTATATTCTTTCGCAGATGGAAACAGCGCAGCCATTGAAACGGTGTCCGTGACAGCCGGATCCGGAGGCACAAACCTGGGAACCTTCCTTCCTGCTGGTGATGGAAAGGTGAACAGTCTACACCGCCTGGCTTATGGCTATAACAGATATAGTCAGAGCGCACTCAGACAGTGGCTGAACAGTGATGCAGCCGCAGGAGAGTGGTGGGCTTCTCAGAATGACTACGACAGAGCCCCTGATCAGCTGTCCCAGAAGGATGGATTCCTGAAAGGGTTCGAGGCTGACTTCCTGGAGTGCATCCAGCCGGTCAAAGTGGTCACAGCCCTGAATACCGTAACCGACAAAGCTGACGGAGAGACGGAAGTTACTTATGATAAGTTCTTCCCTCTGTCCCTGGAAGAAATGTACATCGAGCCACAGCTGGCTGGAGAAGGTGAGGCTTGCCCTTACTGGAAACATGCTTCAGGACTGGCTACCAAGATGAAACAGTACCAGACATATCCACAGATCAGAACCTTCGCGATTGAAAACCACGTCTCACCGCAGGCCGTGCGACTGCGTTCAGCTATTCGCGGCAACGCCTGCATTACGTGGGGTGTGAACGCGTCGGGCTACGTCAACAACTACAGCGCGATCAGCGCGCATCGGTGCGCCCCGGCTTGCGCAATCTGCTAATCGGCTAATCACGGGCGGACACCTCCGCCCGTGGAGGAGACAGAAATGGTACGAAAAGACGAAAGAGGGGAAGGCAAGTTCGACACACAAACGAAAGCCTTGGAGCTTGCGACCTATACCGTAAACATAACAGATAATCACAAAGTATTTACACCAGACCACGAAGACACGACGAAGAAGATCGTGGCGTATGCGACAGACATATACCACAGGACAAGAGTGGCAAATAACATCCCATTCAAAACACCTGAGGCAGGAGCAGAGAGAAACCGACTCCAGAATATAGCTATCGCAGAATGCGAGAGTCTTCGATCAGAGATACAAATTGCAAAGATGATCTTCCACCTGCGAATGAAGCGGGTAAAATACTGGGATGATTTAATAGTGGAAGTGCATGATTTACTCCAGAAATGGAGGGATTCAGATGCCGACCGTTCCAGGAGAATGAAATCCCTGAGACGTTGACATAGGGCAGTAGGCTGTTATCTCACCGCAGAACGTGCGACTGCGTTCAGCTAATCGCGGCAACGCCAACAATACGTGGAATGTGAACGCGTCGGGCAACGTCAACAACAACAACGCGATCAACGCGAATCGGTGCGCCCCGGATTGGATACTTTAGACGTGCGAAAAGACTTCACATAGTGAGGTTGCAGGGAAATGAAGTATGCAAGGAGCCGAAAGCCCTGCCACTACGGTGGCGAACAATAGAACGGCGATGCGGTCAGCCTGCGGGCTGGTACCGCTATCCACGCCGCGACAACGACGGGGAGATGGAATGGATACAGAAGATATAATAGGCTATGAAGCACTGTATAATTCCATGATGAAATGCAAGAAGGGTGTCATGTGGAAGGACAGTACCGCGTTCTTCGTCCATAACTGGATGAGAGAGATCGGGAAGCTGGAAAGACAGCTGCATGATGGTACATACCAGGAGAGGTCTCCGAAGTTCTTCAAGGTGATGGAACCGAAAGAACGGGAGATCATGAGCATAGCATTCCGGGACAGAATGTATCAGCGTTCCTTGAATGATGTGGAGATATATCCGAGATGTACGCGATCCTTTATTTATGATAACCACGCCTGCCAGACCGGGAAAGGTCCTGATCTGGCAAGGGAAAGGTTGAAATGCTTCCTGCAAAGATATTACCGAAAGCATGGAGCTGACGGTTGGGTCTTGCAATGCGATATAAAAGGCTACTACCCAAATATGACCCACGACGTGGCGAAGGCCACCCTGCGGAAGTATCTTCCGGATGAAAGCTACCAGATGGCAGCCAGGATCCTGGATAACTTTCCGGGTGAAGTGGGATTCAATCCAGGCAGCCAGATCGTCCAGATTGTCGGTATCACAGCCCTAAACGACCTAGATCACTACATAAAAGAAAGACTCCTGATGGAGAATTATGAGCGATATATGGACGATTCAGTTATGATACATCACGAAAGAGAGAAGCTGGAGACCTGCCTGGAGGCGATTGAAGGGAAACTTGCAGAGAAGGACATGAAGCTGAATAAGAAAAAGACCAAAATATACAGTCTGAGAAAAGGGATCCTGTTCCTGGGCTTCTGGTTCTATCTGACAGACACCGGAAAAGTTATGGTACACATTGATCCGAGAAAGGTGAAGCATGAACGCAGGAAACTGCGGAGAATGGTCGGACTGGCAAAGAAAGGCGAAAAGACACGGGAACAGATTGACGAGCATTTTGATTCATGGATGAGACATGCTTCTTATGGTGACTCATATAATTTTCAAAAGAACATGAGAGAATTTTATAGAAGTTTATGGGAGGACAACGATAATGATGGAATACAGGAGACTCAGCGGAACGATCGCGGATAGCCGCGAAAAAGAAGGTCTGAAGGCTGATGTAGAACGCCAGGAGGCAATATTGGAATATATCGCCCTGGCTGCCGATGTAGAGCTT
>CAKROW010000082.1 GCA_934373235.1 uncultured Blautia sp.
ATAATGAACAGTTTCATCTGAAGGGAAATTAATCTTATCTGGGGGAATCACCAGGGTCTGATTGTCTTTGAAAGAAATTTCAATCTTTCCTGTTTCCTTATAAGTTTCTTTCTTTAAGCCTCCTGAAAATCTGATAAAATTATCTACATTGTCTCCTGCATTTTTAACATATGTTTCATCGTATGTTACATTTATGGAATAAGTTCCATCTGCATTCTTTACATACTCATAATCAAAAGCAAATACATTATTCTTATCATATGCTTTATGAGTTGTTCCCAAAAGACTGTCCGGTACAATAACTCCCTCCGGGAGATTGTATGTGAACTGTCTGTTGGCAGCATTTATATCTGCTGTTGGAATCTTGAATTCCAGTTGAAGTTCCGTTGTAAATTCATCTGTATCTTTATTATATGCTGTACCGCTCCCTGTTACACCGGCCAGATAACTGTCAAGCTTTGCAGGCTCTGTCTGCACTGCTACCCCGTTATCATCATTCTGTTCCACAACCATACCTACAATATGATCCAGTTGTACAGCCTGAACAGCTATATCATCTGATTGAACCGGCTGCGTCGTTTCTGTTGTTGTACACCTTGCCTGTGTAAATACATTCGATCCTCCCTCTGCCTGTACCACATCCGCAGCCCCGTTCTCCGTATCCGCAGTCATGGACACGGCTGGTGTCATAAGCAGATATACAGTAATACAGACTACTGCAAGTGCCATTGCCAGGACTACTCTGGTCCAGGCTTTGTCTTTCTTTTTCTGTTCAAGATATTCTCTGATCTTTTTACTCAGCTTAGGATTCATCTTGCCTCTTCCTTCCTGAAACATGATTCTGCCGACTTACGCGACGCTAATTTAGGGTTCCTATCTTATTTAACGGCCAGATACGGAAGACCAGTTTCCCAACGATCTGTTCTTCGGATACACAGCCTACGGTAGTGCTTCGACTGTCCACGGATACGGAACGGTGGTCTCCCATGACGAACACCTTGCCCTCCGGTACCTGATAGGGAAGTTCGATATCGCACTCTCCAAGTGCCTTATCCTGGACATAAGGTTCATCCAGGGCTTTTCCATCTACAGTGACATTTCCCTTTTCATCGATATTTACCCACTCACCTGCAGTGGCTATGACTCTTTTTACAAGGATCTTATTATTATAGTAGAAAGAGATCACATCCTGACGGTTAAAATCTCCGGTCTTGGTAGATACCACGATCTCACCGTCCTCCAGTGTGGAACTCATGGATGAGCCATAGATCTGCAGCACGGGCATGATCAGCGTGGCTATCAGAATGGCTACTGCCGCAACCGTTAACAGGATGCTCACTGTGCTCCACAGCATCCTGCGGAACTGATGTCTGTACTCCAGCCTGCCCACTTCCTGCTCCAGTATCTCTACCGAAGGTCTGTCCTTGTCCTTCTCTTCCTCCAGCAGAAGCTCCAGAAGCTCTCTCTTCTTCAGTTTTCGTAATTCTTTTTTTGTCATAAAGAGATTCCTCGCCTCTCAAAAACCATTTTAGAAAATTTTTTTCAAAAAATCATAGATATTTCATCTGTTTATGTTAATTTTACTGCTATCATTTTTCCTGTTCAACATTAATGCCGTGAATGAAAAGTTTTCTTCTTTTTTTCTTTCATTCACGGAATGTTCGTGTGCGTTTACGCATCTTTTTTTTCGTTATTTTTTTATGTTCCCGAAATTCTTTTTTTCCGGAAAAAAATTTTTTAAAAAAATTTCCGGAAGAAATAGCAGGCGAAATAGTAACTATGCTATAATGTTTAGAATATACAATTTGGAGGGGAGAGATTTATCACAATGTCAGATAAAAATATAAAAACTATCTTCCTGACAGTGAACCGTCAGGAGCATATGGTCATTGTAGATACAATTATCTATGCGCAGGTAACGGATAAACTTTGCACGATCTACCTTGCCCAGAATAAAACCCTGAAGCTTTTCCTTACCATTTCTGCTCTCAAGGCCCTGCTTCCGGAGAATCAGTTTCTTATGATAAGCAGAAACTGCCTGATCTCACTGAAGCATCTTAAGAACATTGACGCACAGTATGTCTATATGGACACCGGTTCCAGGCTTCCATACAGCCAGCGGAGAAAAAACACTCTGTTTTATACGTTTCAGGAGCTTCTGAATACCAGGGCCAAAAAGCACCCTGTAGTCAGCCTTTCCCAGCCTCTTTCCACTGAGTTCGCCGCCTTTGACCGGGTTCCTGTTCCATTCGCCGTTCTGGAGGCCACTGCTTTCCAGGCAACAGAGCATCTTTACTTTGTATGCAGATACGCCAATGATTCATTCGCGAAACTTGTTTCCACACCCGGGTACCAGCTTATCAATGTAGCTTTCCGCGACTCGGATTTTAAATATTTCCGGCCTTTCTGGTATACCTTTACTCGGATCGCTTTTTCCGGCGGTGAGGAAACCCTTTTGCAGACTTTTACAGATGGCTCCTCAGAACGTACCATGTACATCAAATGCTATCAGCCCCATTATGGATTCTGTGCTATCATGGCGTTTTTCCTGCCGGATAAAAAGGAGCTCACCTCATCTCCTGTGATTCCGCTTCCCCCCGGGGACAGTAACTTTCCACAATGATCTTATAAAATATAAATGCCGCACCCATGCAGACCATTCATCAGGTTTCTGCATGGATGCGGCTTATTTTTACCCGGATATATCCGTTTTTAATACCATCTTGTCATTGGCAGGTCATTATCTACTCCGTTGGTGAACAAAATCTGATGCAGGTCAATGATCCCGTTCATAAATGTAGCTGCGCAGGCGCAGAGATACAGCTCCCACATACGCACAAAACGCTCACCGAACATATCTCTTACTTCATCTTTATGTTTCTGGAAATTCTCATTCCAGCAGAGAAGGGTCTTATTATAATGTCTTCTCAGGCTTTCCACATCCAGGGTATAGAACTGGTGATTTCCCGCAATATTGATGATCTCACGGAGAGACGGTATCACACCGCCCGGGAAAATATATTTCTTTACCCATGCATCGCCAGGATGCTCCTGCAGGGCACTGATATAATGAAGAAGGAAAAGTCCGCCCGGGTTCAGAATACTTTTTACAGATTTCATAAACAGCTCATAGTTGTCTCTTCCTACGTGTTCCAGCATACCTACACTGACAACGCGGTCAAATTTCAGGCCGGAATCCGGAAGATCCCTGTAATCCATAAGCCGTACCTCCAGCCTGTCTTCCAGGCCTTCTGCCTGTATCCTCTCCTCGAATTTCTTCTTCTGTTCTTTGCTTAAGGTGATTCCTACACCTTTGATCCCATATTTCTTTGCAGCCTGGATCAGAAGGTACCCCCAGCCACAGCCAATATCGCACAGCGTCATTCCTTCTTTCAGATACAGCTTCTCAAGGATTCTCTCAACCTTCTGTACCTGGGCCTGATACAGGGTGTCACCCGGATCCTTAAAATAGCCGCAGGAATAGCTCATGGTTTCATCCAGCCACAGTTTGTAGAAATCATTTCCGATGTCATAATGGGAGGAAACCTCTTTTTCCTGATTTTTCCTGCTGAGGGATGAAAATATCAGTTTCTTTAACGCTTTTTTGTCTGTGGAAAATTTGCCCATCTGTCCCAGGAACATGTTCAGGGCATGGTAAAGATCTCCTTCTATCTCCAGTTCTCCATCCATATATGCCTCTCCCAGTGCAATGGATGTGCTTGTGAGCAGATCTTTCATGGATGGGACTTTATGGAAATTCACTGTAAATTCCGGTTCTCCCTCACCGATCCTGGTCACCTCATCTCCAATCTTCACATCAAATGGATGTTCATCAAATTTGCTTAAAAACTTTACAAATTCTTTTTCTGTCAAATTCATTTCTGTCACTCCTATCCTTTTTCAGCTCAATCGGATATTTTCTTTTATCCTGACGTATGGGATTATAACTCATTTTTATTTTTTCCATAATAGAAAAAAGCACCACATTTTTGAGTAAAATGTGGTAATTTTTTTACAGGTCTATATCTATGATATTTTTTATCAGAAGCTTCTGCCCGTCCATCAGGTGGATTTCCCTGCGGAAACTGTCGATCTTTTTTATCCTTCCTTTTGTCTGGCAGTAGGAGCCGCCTTCCTTCCGCTCATCCGGGACAAAGCAGATAAATGTTACCTCCGGATGGCTCTCCGGCTTCTCCATGATCTGTCTCAGCTTCTCATCCAGTTCATCCTTCGCCCCCTCGTCAAGCTCTGTCTGGTCATCTGTCCGTCTCGCAGTCTCCTTCAGTGCCGCCGAATGGCCTGTAAGCGCAGCAAAAGGGGAAAACTGCGCCGCCCGGTCACCGGCCGACATATGTGGCCTTGTCTCTGATACATGATGGGGCAGGTTGATGATGTCATCATATTTACTGGTGTATTTCATATCTGTTTTCATTTTCATGCCTGATGCCCTCCGATCTTTCCGTTCCGGTCTCTGGCGGTGGCGCCTTCTTCCAGGTTCATTCCTTTGAGAATAGCGTTTTTACCGAATTTTCTGCGGATATCAAGAACTGCTTTCTGCATTTTCCGTTCCCGCTCCAGGGCTACCTGCTCTTTTTCACGCTCTTTTTCCAGAGCAGCATAATCTGTAAAAAGATCCATCTGCTCATAAACGGTCTTCTCTTTTACCGCACTCTCATCTGCCAGGTGATTGGCCGTAAGGCTGATGCGGCGGATCAGAAGCTTACGGTTCATGATCCTGTCGTAAAGCTCCAGGGTTTTCTCTATGATCAGCTTCGCCGAAGAAGTCTGCCTGTCCAGATTCCCGGTGCCGTGGGCATGTTTGGGGATCCTGCGTCCATAACGGTCTGTAACTACCTCACCTCTGTATTCTTTCCGTCTTGCCGGATTATTGAGATTCTCAATATCATATCCCACAGTCAAAACGATCTGATCTGTCACAAGTCTCTTTTCCACCAGATCCAGTGCCAGAAGATCTGCCATCTCCCGGATCACAAGTCTCGCTTTCTCAAAGGTGTAGGGACAGCTTAATACCTGTCCGGAAACAATACTGTTGTTCTCCGGCCTGTAGGATTTGATATCTGCCATAGTGCAGGGTTCATATCCCCACGCATGGTCAATAAGAAGCTCCGCATTGACTCCGAACAGTCCGTACAGAAGATCCTCATTATGGAATTCGCCGCTTTTTCCAAGGGAGCATCTGGCCACATCTCCCATTGTGAACATTCCGTTGGCCTCCAGCTTCCTGGCATATCCCGGACCAACTCTCCAGAAATCCGTAAGGGGTCTGTGATCCCACAGAAGCCTCCGGTAGGTCATCTCGTCAAGCTGTGCGATCCGCACACCGTTCTCATCCGGTTCCACATGCTTTGCCACAATATCCATGGCAACTTTGCAGAGGTAAAGATTGGTACCGATGCCTGCTGTCGCTGTGATCCCGGTAGTCTCATAAACGTCCCGGATGATCTTTGCCGCAAGCTCTTCTGCTGTTATACCGTAAGCAGCCATATAATCTGTGGCACAGGCCATGATCTCATCAATAGAATAGGTGTGCATGTCCTCCGGTGCAAAATATTTCAGATATACCTGATAGATCCTGGTACTGTAATCCATGTACAAAGCCATTCTGGGCGGTGCCACAAGGTAGTCCACTTCCATTTCAGGATGTTCCTTTAATTCCGGATCATAGATACTGCTGCCTTTAAGCATCCCGTCCGGCTGCCCCATCTTCCTCTGACGGTTCACCTCTCCGACCCTCTGTACCACCTCAAAAAGCCTTGCCCGTCCGGAGATCCCATAACCTTTTAATGAGGGAGACACCGCCAGACAGATGGTCTTTTCTGTCCTGGAACTGTCTGCCACAACCAGATTGGCAGTGAGAGGATCCAGACCTCGTTCCACACACTCCACAGATGCATAAAAAGATTTCAGGTCAATGGCAATATATACCGGTTTTTTCTCCATGTGAGCCCCTCCTTATTCCGGAAATCAGCTTCTTTTCTGTTATTGTATCAGGACTTTTCCAATATCACAATTGTATTTTCCCACAGGATATGCTATTGTATTATCATAATATTGCTGTTCTCAGCAGTTCTATAATTTTTAGGGAGGTTTTGTCATGGCTCAGAGACGGACAAAGGTAGAAGTTATTCACGCAAAGATTGCCAAGATCGAAGAGAAGATCGCAGCTTACACTGAGAAGATCGCAGATCTTGAGAATGATAAAAGTGCACTGGATGCTCAGTTAGACGAGATCCGCGAAGCAGAGAAGAAGGCTCAGGAGGAAGCAGAGGTGAAGCGCCTGGTTAAATTCATGCGTAAGAACAATCTTTCTGTGGAAGAACTTGAGAATATGATCACTGCTGAACAGAAGTAATCCGGGATATCTGCTCCCCGCCGGCAGTGATCAGAATGTACAATGGTTCCATGATACCAGTCTGTAAGGCTGTACCATGGAACCATTTTTGTTCCCATCCTGCTCTGTCTCTGCTCACTCCACCACCAGCACATTCCCGGATTCCCGGTAATCTGCCGGACAGCTTTCTGTAAGGATTTTTGCCCCTTTAAAAGAAAAAAAGGTCACTGCGCTGATCTCTCCGAACTTGGTATTATCTGCCAGCACAAATTTCTCATTACACTGCTCCATGGCAGTTCTTTTTACAAGAGCTTCATTGACCTCCGGGGTTGTGAAGCCTTCTTTTTTTGTCACGCCATTGCTTCCGAAAAAACCTCTGGTAAAGTGAAAATCCAGAAGCATCTGCATGGCCTGGCTGCCGATCACTGCCTCTGTGGAACCCTTCAGCTCCCCTCCGAGAAGCACCACCCGGACTCCCATCTGCGCCAGAGTTCTGGCATGTGATACCGCATTGGTCACAAAAGATGCTCTGGTTCCTTCCAGAAATTCCAGCATATATCCTGTGGTGGTTCCTGCATCCAGATATACAAAATCTTCCGGCCGGATCAGAGATGCCGCATATCTGGCGATCCGTCTCTTCTCTTCTGTATTCAGTTCTGCTTTCTGAGCCACTGTAGGCTCATAGGCATTAACTCCGTGTTCCAGGGCTACCGCTCCCCCAAATACCTTGGTAAGCTTTCCTGCTTTGTCAAGGGCTGTGATATCCCTTCGTACCGTAGACTCCGACGCATCCAGAATATCCCGGAGCTCCGTCACAGTCACACTGTTATTCTCCTTAAGAAGTCCAAGTATGATGTCATATCTCTGTTCTGTCAGCATTTTCCGCCTCCTTTGGAACTGCAGATCTGTATTTCCCGTCATATGCAAAATATCCCGGCCAGTAAGACCGGGATATTGTATAAGCTGTTATTACAGGTTCTCCTGCATGAATTTGCTTACTGCATCGTATGCTGCATCCTCATCAGCACCGTCAAATGTGAAAGTAACCTCATGGCCTTTCTTAACACCAAGTCCCATAAGTGCAAGAAGCTTTCTGCACTCTACTGTCTTGCCGTCTTTCTCGATTGTGATCTTGGACTCAAAGCCTTTGACAAGTTTAACAAGCTCTCCTGCAGGACGTGCATGGATTCCTTCGTTATCTGTTACTACATACTTGAATTCTTTCATTTGTTTATCCTCCGGATTTAAATTTTTGATTTTATGCAGCTTTCTTCTTGAGTGTGCCAAGAAGAACGGCTGAGATCACGGTTCCCACTACCAGGGCCACCAGATACATCAGGGCGTTTCCAACTACAGGGAATACAAAGATTCCACCGTGAGGCGCCATAAGTGTACAGTTAAAGAACATGGAGATCGCACCTGCAACAGCAGATCCCACGATACAGGAAGGAAGTACATGCACCGGGTCAGATGCCGCAAAAGGAATCGCACCCTCTGTGATAAAAGCAAGACCCATGATAAAGTTGGTCGGTCCTGCATCTCTCTCTTCCTTGGTAAATTTGTCCCTGAACAGAAGTGTCGCAAGTGCAATGGCACATGGAGGAGTCATTCCACCAACCATAACTGCTGCCATAATGTCATAGTTGCCTGCTGCGATCGCTGCTGTACCAAATACATATGCTGCTTTGTTGAACGGGCCACCCATATCAATGGCCATCATACCACCGAGAACCAGTCCTAAAATTACTTTACTTGAATTTCCCATGCCTGTCAAGGCGTTATTTAATCCTGTGTTGATACCACCCATGATCGGCTCAACAATAAATGTCATGCAAAGACCCATAAGAAGGATTCCCACTACCGGATAAATAAGAACCGGAGCGATCTTTTCCAGGGCTTCCGGAAGCTTATCGCATATCTTACGCAGTCCGAGGATCAGATATCCTGCAAGGAAGCCTGCAAGAAGTGCTCCAAGGAAACCGGATTTTCCGTTTGCTGCGATCATACCGCCTACAAGGCCAATGGCAAGTGCAGGTCTGTCACCGATTGCCATCGCAATAAATCCTGCCAGGATGGGAAGCATGAAACCAAATGCAGTGCCACCGATATTTTTGAGAACTGCCGCTACCGGTGTGATAGTACCGAAGTTTGCTCTCTGGTCTGCCGGAAGGGAACTTAAATCTACACTTAATCCATCGATCAGGAACGCAAGTGCGATCAGGATACCGCCGCCTACAACCAGCGGGAGCATATGCGATACACCATTCATAAGCTGCATATAAAGCTTATGTCCTGCGCCGCCTCCTGCTTTTGCAGCGGAAGAACTGCCCTGGCTTCCGGATGCCCCATGGTAAACCGGCACATCTCCGGATATGGCACGTTCCACAAGCTGGTCAGCTTTGCTGATTCCGTCGGAAACCTGGCACTCGATCACTTTCTTTCCGTCAAAACGATCCATGGGAACTTTTGCATCTGCTGCCACGATAATGCAGTCAGCATCCCGGATCTCCTGATCTGTGAGTACATTTTTTGCTCCGCCGGAGCCTCGTGTCTCTATTTTAATGAAACAGTCCTTTGCCCTGGCTGCCTTTTCCAGTCCCTCTGCTGCCATATAGGTGTGGGCAATACCTGTCGGGCAGGAGGTAACTGCCAGCAGTCTGGCTGTGGCTCCTTCAGAGCTTCCTGTATCTGCAAGTCTCTCATCAATATCCTTTTTCTCATCATCTGCCCTGTCGATGATATCCATGAACTCATCAACAGATGAAGCGTTTCTCAGAGACTCTGTAAAATCCTCATCCATCAGCATAACGGACAGCTTGCTGAGCACATCCAGATGAATGTTGTCTTTTGTGTTGGGTGCTGCGATAAGGAACAGAAGTGTGACTGGCTCGTCATCCAGAGCCTCAAACTCCACACCGTTCTTTATTATCATGGCTGCAAGTCCCGGCTTCTTTACCGCATCACACTTACCGTGGGGAATGGCGATTCCCTCACCGATACCTGTGGTACTCTCC
>CAKROW010000083.1 GCA_934373235.1 uncultured Blautia sp.
TTCCAGGGCTGCACATTCAGTTCCATCTGCTCCGTCAGACGTACATCAGAGCACAGACCGTATCCCAGACGGACTCCTGCCATTGCATAACGTTTGGTAAATGCTTTCAGGATAAAAAGATTCCTGAAACCGGAAAGGGATTGTTTCAGGGTATATGCCTCCGGTTCTTTCACGAAATCAAGGAAACACTCGTCTATCACAAGAAGGATCCCCAAATGTCTGCATTTTTCCAGGATCTTTTTTAAAAGGCTGTGAGGAATGAGAAGTCCTGTAGGGTTGTTCGGATTACATAAAAATGCCATATCCAGTCCCTTATGAAGCACATCCAGGTAGGAATCATCCAGTACAAAACCGTTATGCTCTGTAAGCATATAATATTCCAGCTCACATCCCATCCCAGAAAGAGCCTGTCCATACTCCGCAAATGTAGGTGCCGGCACAAGTGCTTTCTTTGGCTTCACAGCCCGGCACAGGGTAAAGATAAGCTCTGCCGCTCCGTTTCCACAGATGATTTCCTCTGTTCCAACGCCCTCATATTCTGCTATTTTTTCTCTCAAAGTGACGCTTCCCACTTCCGGATACTGTGCGATGTGATCTGCGCTTTCCCGGATGGCTGCCCTGACACTTTCCGGTGTCCCAAGAGGATTCAGATTTGCGGAAAAATCCAGACAGTCCCTGTGCCGGTAAACGTCACCACCATGCTTATGTTTTATCATTTTATAGTACTCCTGTCAGAAGAATCCCCTTAACAGCCACGCACAGCACAAGTCCAAGAACTGACGCCGCATACATAAGGTGATTTGCTCTTTTGATGTCTTCTGTTTCCACGGGACGGTTTGGATCTCCAATGGTAGGTTTTTCATATAATTTTCCGAAATAATATGCATTTCCCGCAAGCTGGATATTTAAAGCTCCTGCCATTGCTGCCTCTGTCTGGGCTGAATTGGGGCTTGCATGGTTCCGCCGGTCACGACGGTATATCTTTGCTGCATTACGTGTATCCATTCCCGTAAAAACTGTGGCAGCAACCATAAGCCAGCCGGATAGCCTTGCAGGTATATAATTGGCCACATCATCAAGTCTGGCTGCCACACGTCCGAAATACAGATATCTGTCATTTTTGTAGCCTAACATGGAATCCATTGTATTGATCCCCTTGTAGAGAAACATAAGAGGAGCACCGCCGATGGCCATGTAAAGCATAGGGGCGATCACTCCGTCTGAGGCATTTTCTGCCACTGTTTCCACCGCCGCCTTGGTGACCCCGGTTTCCGTAAGAGCTTTTGTGTCACGTCCCACGATCATGGAAACTGCATATCTCGCCTCTTCCAGAGTGCCGTTTTTCAACCGGTCATAGACCTTCATGCTCTCATCCTTCAAAGATCTTGCAGCCAGAAGCTGATAGCACCAGAATGTTTCCAGGATCAGTCCTGCCCATGGACAAACCCTGTAAAGAAATCCCAGGATCACACGTGGAATCTCCAGGCAGAAAATGCATACCAGAACTACCATGAGAATGCCTCCTGCCAGCTCTCCGCCTTTGTTTTTGGGAAAGATCTTCCGGATCAGTTTTTCCAGAACCGAGATCAGATTTCCAATAAGGCACACCGGATGGTAAAGCCATCTGGGATCTCCCAGAAGAAGATCCAGGGCAGCTCCGGCTGCCAGTGCAATTAAACTATATTTCATGATTCATCTCCTGCTGCCGTTCTCTTTTATATTCCAGACAGTTTTTCAGAAACTCTGCTGCAACCGCCGGATTGCCGTAATAATACAGATGGGGAAAGCCTGCCATTACTCTTTTGTTTCTGTGGATGCAGTCCCAGCCCCTTGTGCTTAAAGGCTTTGAGGCCCGAAAAGAGTTTCCGCAGTTGGTGGAATCAAAATAATGAAATTCATGTGCGGGGATCTCGCCAAAAGCATCACTGTCTTTTTCCTTTAATGTGATGTATCCAAATCTGGATAATCTGGGTGTGCGATAGCATTTTCCAGGAATAACTCCTGCCATCTTTCTGGAAATGCCATCCATATCTTCCATCTCCTCATGAAGATACATAAATCCCCCGCACTCTGCCATACAGGGCATACCACCAAGAATGGCTTTTTTCACAGAATCCTTCATGGAAACATTATTTTCCAGTGCCTCACCCTTCAGTTCCGGATAGCCGCCATACAAAAGTATTCCATCCAGATCTTCCGGCAGCAACTGGTCTTTAACCGGCGAAAAAGATACCAGTTCCGCTCCCATCTTACGCAGAAGGGTAAAATTATCCTCATAAAAAAAGCAGAACGCCTCATCGCCAGCCACTCCGATCCGTACCGGCTCTTCTGTATGAAAATCGAAATTTTTGTCCTCCTCTGTAAGGTCCGAAGGAATTTCCAGTTCCGGTGCTTCACCTGCAAGCTTTAGGATCCCGTCAATATCTAGCGTTTCTTCCAGAATACCGGCAAGTTTTTTCAGACGGCTTTGAAGTTCCGGGATCTCCTCCGGGAGAACCAGTCCCAGATGACGGCTTTCGATCACACAGTCCTCCACTTTTGGTACATAACCAAGAACTAAGATCCCGGTCTCTTCCTCCACGAGTTTTTTCATTCTGGGATACAGCATAGCAGACATCTGGTTAAAGATCACAGCTTTTATGTGGCTGTTTTTTTTATATTCCAGAAATCCCTTTACATAGGCTGCAAGAGATACACTCATTCCACGGCTGTTTACAATAAGGATGGAGGGGGTTTCTGTGGTGTCCGAAAGATCCCAGGCACTTGCCCTGGAGGTGATACCTGCTACTCCGTCATAATATCCCATAACACCTTCCATTACCGCAATGTCCGCATCTTTTACATTCATTCCAAGAAGATACCGGGTTCTCTTTTTTCCGGTAAAAAAAGTATCCAGATTCCGGGATTTTGTTCCGATCACCCGTGAGTGGAACATAGGGTCAATGTAATCCGGCCCGCACTTAAAGGAGGAGACCTTAAGCCCGCGGTCCACTAACGCCTGAAGAAGCCCGCAGGTGATCAGGGTCTTGCCGCTTCCGCTTGCCCCTGCGCCGAGAAGTATTCTGGGTATTTTCATTTTTCTTCCCCCTCTCCTCCCTGACAGGAAATGATATAAATGGGATTTTCCCCCATCATCATGTGATATCTGCCTACAGATTTTGACCTGGAGGCACAAAGCTGTACAATATCTGTATCCTGAAGATCAGACTCCCTAATGGATTCCAGGGCTTCTGTCACAGTTTCCAGGGTAATACAGTTGATCACAATACGGATATGCGGATTTTTCTTAAGGAGAATCTCTATGATCTCCTTCATATTTCCTGAGGAACCCCCGATAAAGGCATGGGTAGGTGCAGGAAGATCTTTCAGTGCTTTTGGAGCTGTGCCGGAAATGATCTTCAGATTGTCCACACAGAATTTCTTTTTGTTCTGTTCCATAAGAGCCAAGGCATCTTCCTTTTTTTCAATGGCATAAACCTGACCCTTCCAGCAGCGAAGTGCCATTTCCACCGAAACAGATCCTGTACCTGCTCCCACATCGTAACAGATGGAGTCCTCCATAAGTCTCAGTTTTGAGAGGGATATTGTGCGGATTTCCTCCTTTGTCATAGGTGCCTTTCCCCGGATAAATTCTCTGTCAGAGATTCCGTGGACTGCCTGTGCGGGAACTGCCTGGTCATTAACTGCAGTTACAACACTTAAGGCATCTCCCTCATATTCTGTGAGATTCCCTGCCTTATCATGAAAGATCTTTTCGTTTTTGTAGGCAAGATTTTCACCTACATAAAGCTCTGTATCACCCATTCCATAATACACAAGCTTTCTGGCAAGACATGCCACACCATCTGTGGTTCCAAGAATGGCAAATACTTTCTGATTTGTCCGGATCAGATGTATCAGATTACAGTCTCTCCCATGGGCACTGACCACCATTGCATCGTCCCAGGAAAGTCCGATCCTGGACATGAAATATCCCACAGAAGAAATCCCGCAGACCACCTCTGTATCTTCTCCAAGAAGAGAAAGCAGTTTCCGGGCACCACTGTAAAATCCCACATCTCCGGAAAGCACCACTGCCACCTTGCGGTACTGTGGATGCTCTTTGATATATTCCACGATCTTCTCACTGCGATACTCACAGAAAACAGCCTGACCCGGATGCCTGACAGATTCTGTCATCCGGCTGGCTCCGATAAGAAGCTCCGCTTCCTCAAGAACTTTTTTCCCATGGAGGGTCAGGGTGTTGTGCCCGTCCATACCCATACCCACAAGTGCAACCTGGGGCTTCATGGAAAAACCGAATTTCCTGCCAAGAAAGATCCTTGCTTCTCCCAGAGACATTCCTGTTTCCTTAAGAGGGCGGCCGATAATGACCGCTGTAACGCCACAGTTCTGACAAGCCTCCAGCTTTTCCGGGAACCCGCCTGCGCTGCCGGAATTCTTGGTCACCAGATACCGGCAGTTGTACTGTTTAAGCACAGCCTCATTAAGATCTGTGGAAAAAGGTCCCTGCATACCCATAAGGTGCTTTCCTGTAAATCCCAGATCTGCACAGGCCTCCATCACGGACGGAAGAGAAAGAACCCTTGCGTAAAGCCGTTCCTCATAGCCCGGAATCACGGTGAATTTCCCCAGTTCCTTACTTCCCGTGGTAAGAAGCACATTTCCCTCTGTTGATTTCAGAAACTCTGCTGCAGCCTCTGTGCTGTCCACATAGACCGCATCCTGATTTCCATCTTCTTCAGGCCGGAGAACCCGCTGATAAAAAGTTCCTGTCTTCTTACAGGCATTTTGGATATTCTCCGTCACCTGGGCAGCATAAGGATGTGTGGCATCCAGAACCAGTTCCGGAGAGATTTCCTGAAAAAGTGCTTCCATCTCCTCCTGGTCCATTCTTCCTGTATGAACATGAAGATATTCACTTTCTTTTAAAATAGATCCACCGTACCGGGTTGCCGCACAGCCGTAAACCGGAATATGGTTTTTCTCAAGAAAACGACAGAGCTCATAGCCCTCTGTCGTTCCTGCAAAAACAATGGCTTTATACATTTTTATATCCCCTTGGCGTCACCATTTTTCCATTGATATTCTTTGTCTGTGAATTTCCCACAAAAACAGTGGTAAACATATCCACCTGGGTATCACGAAGCTGTGCCAGAGTCATAACATGGGAAACTTCTCCCTCCCTTGCGATCTGGGACACAGTACCGCAGATGGTATCTGGGGACTTGTATTTCATCATAAGGTCACAGGCTTTCTGGAGATAATCCTTACGCTTCCTGCTGGATGGATTATAAAGGCATACCACAAAATCTGCCTGTGCGGCAGCAAGAAGTCTTGCCTCGATCTTTTCCCATGGTGTGAGAAGGTCACTTAAACTGATAAGACAGAAATCATGGATCAGCGGTGCCCCAAGGACTGCGGCTCCGCCTGTGGCTGCGGTTACACCCGATATAATGGTAAGTTCCACATCCGGATAGTTTTCTCCTACTTCATACATCAGCCCGGCCATACCGTAAACACCTGCATCACCACTGCAGATCATGGACACTGTTCTGCCTTTTTTTGCCTCTTCAAAAGCAAGAATGCAACGATCCACCTCTTTCTTCATGGGAGTAGTCATAAATTCTTTTCCTGCAAAATACTCCTTTACAAGATCCACATATACAGTATACCCGATGATCACATCACTGTCATTTAATGCACGGATGGCTCTGCCAGTCATCTGATCATATGCTCCCGGACCGATTCCAACTACATATATTCTGCTCAAAAACCTATCCTCCAATTTCCGGCTGCAAGAGCAGTGGTCACACCGTCTCCGCCTGTTTTTTTCTTGATAAGCCTGCCCCCCTCTGAGGCAAGGACAGCACTTCTCTCACATACATTATCAACGCCTGTTATATTTTTTACAAATGCAGATGGAGTAAAATCTCCTTCCACAGCTTTAAGCTCCTCACCGGAAAAAGTCAGGAAAGGGATCTTCCACATTTCACTTAATGCCAAAAGTCCGGCTTCGTCTTTTTTCAGGTCAATACTGGCAAGACATTTCAGGGATTCTCTGAAAAGGCCGCAGTCCCTCAGGGCAGCTTCTGCCGAGTTCATAACTGTCTCCCTGTCTTTTCCTCTTCTGCATCCCATTCCAAGTACAACTGCGGGCGGAACCAGATAGACTGTCTCTTCAAAAGGCCGGCAGGAACTGTAAAGGGTAACTGCCACACCTGTTTTCGGTGGATCCAGCTTTTTTTTTACCGGAGTTCCCTCTCTGTCACAGAGGATCAGTCCCCCGGGAAGTTCTCCCTCCCATGGGAATTCACTGTAAAAGCCTACGGTGTCTCCTGACAGAATGGCTGCAGAAACTTCTTTGGCCGCAGTCATAGGAAAAATAGCGCACCCGTTCTTCTTTGCAAACACATCCACTGCAAAACGTTCATGAAGATCTGTTGCTGTAGTCACTACAGGAACAGCCTGCAGATATCCGGCTGCACGCAGAGCCAGCTCATTGGCACCTCCAAGATGTCCGGAAAGAAGGGAGATCACAAATTTCCCACATTCATCAATCACCAGCACTGCCGGATCTGTTTTTTTCCCTGCAATGTAAGGTGCGATACTTCTCACTGCAATGCCGCAGGCTCCGATAAAAATAATGGCATCTGTGTGATCCCTGAATTTCTTTTCTGCCCATTGGGATGTGGTTGCTGTAATGGAATCCGGAAGATATCTGCTCTTTCCCTCCAGAGTTACTTCCTCTCCATCTTTCAGAAATGCCTCCCGGAGTTTTTCACCTGTTGTAAAGCCTGTCATTGTAAAACAGATCATTGCAATTTTCATATTATCTGGTTGCTTTCCGAAATTCTGTTGTAAATCCCGGGTCATACAGCTTGGATCTGTCATAGCGGGCAGCCTTCACTGCATCTCCCACCAGCATCAGGGCAGTCTTGGTAATATTGTTTTCTTTGGCTGTCTGTGCCAGGGTTCCTACTGTACAGATAAACTTCTTCTCATCTTCCCAGGTAGCCTTGTATACAATAGCTGCAGGTGTGTCTTCTCTGTATCCGCCCTCCACAAGCCTGCGGCTTAATTCCTCCAGCATACCTGTGCTCAAAAAGATCACCATTGTGGCATTGTGTGCTGCAAAAGACTGGATACTTTCTTTTGGGGGAACCGGGGTTCTTCCCTCCATTCTTGTGATGATCACGCTCTGGGAAATATCCGGAAGTGTCTATTCAAGATTCAGTGCGGAAGCAGCACCACAGAATGCACTGACACCAGGACAGGAATCATATGGGATTCCTTTTGCGTCCAGGATATCCATCTGTTCACGGATCGCACCGTAAATACAGGGATCACCGGTGTGAAGCCGCACTGTCATCTTTCCCTCTGACTCCGCACGCTCCATAACAGAGATCACTTCCTCCAGTGTCATCTTTGCACTGTTATAAATGGTGCACACATCCTTGGAATACTCCAGAAGTTGGGGATTTACCAGAGAACCTGCATAAATGATCACATCCGCTTCCTCAAGATATGTTTTTCCTCTTACTGTGATAAGATCCGGTGCTCCCGGACCAGCTCCTACAAAATGTACCATGGCTCCTTATTTCCTTTCTTTTACTATGATCAGTGAATAGTATCCTGCATCATCAGGAATTTCTTCCACACTTCGGTATATTTTTTCATCTGGCATTCCACAGTTTTCGATCATCATGCCCTCTTCTCCCTGAGCCCTCATCTCAGCCTTGACTTCTTTCATTTTTTTGCCGGCTTTCATAAGGACTTTGGTTCCCGGAAGCTTCAGCGCCTCCTCGATCTGATAGGATGCCGGAATCACATGAAGAGGCTCTGCCTTTTCCACAAGTCCTGTATTTAATTTGGCAGACACTGCACAGAATGAGGTGATGCCACTTACGATCTCAGTCTCATAGCCCTGCGCCTGTATTCTGCGGTGTACATACAGATATGTGGAATACACAGTCGGATCACCCAGCGTAAGAAATACCACATTTTTTTCCTGATCAAGTACTTCTTTTACCTTTTCAGCTCCCTCATCATGATATTTTTTCAGGATATCTTTATCCTTTGACATAGGGAAAACTACTGCAAGAAGTTCTTTTTTCCGGATTTCCGGACAAACACCCTCTGCAATTTTAAAGGCTACTGTCTCTTCCGGTACTGCTCCCGGAAGTGCGATCACATCTGCCTCCCTGATCAGTCGTACTGCTTTCAGTGTGAGAAGCTCCGGATCTCCCGGTCCTACACCTACTCCATATAATTTTCCAGACATTATTCTTCCTCCTGTTTCTCCGACAGAGTTCCTGCCGTCTTTATTTTCCTGATAAGCCGTGCCGCATCCCGGGTCTGGCCCAGATATCCGTACACATTGGAAAACACCACAGCCCCCAGCAAAATCTGCTCATAGGAACGGTGGTCAAGATAAAACTGTATCTTATCCATGACAACTGCCATAGTTTCCTTAAGGATTCCATATTCGTCCAGTACCCTCAGCGCTTCATCTGTGGTACTGCACTCAAGTATTTTTCTGGCACAGGAAAGCTCGCCTCCTGCACGAATGGCGCTGGCACACAATACCTCCATCCGTCCATCCCCGTGATGGGAATGGGTGTTCATAATACCTGCCGCCACTTTTACAAATTTACCGATATGGGCTACAAAAAGAATTCCCCGCACTCCCATATCTATTGCCATATCTATGGTCTCTCCCACATAATTGCTGCACTTGATATTTTTTTCAAAGGGAAGATCCATATGTTCACGGAGATAATCCGCACCATAATTGCCGGGAGTTGCCAGAATATATTCCTCCCCCTGGGAAAAATGCTGATTCATCTCTACTTCAATACTGCGGATCAGTGCTTTTTCACTCATAGGCTCCACGATCCCGCTGGTTCCCAGGATGGAGATACCGCCTACGATTCCCAGACGCGGATTAAATGTTTTCTGTGCCGTCTTTTCTCCCTCAGGCACATATACGGTAAGCCTGAGGCCACCGGAATAACCATATTCCTCACAGGCCGCCTCCGCTTCCTTAAGGATCATGGAACGTGGGACCGGATTGATGGCCGCTTCCCCGATCTTCTGGGAAAGACCTGGTTTTGTCACCCTTCCCACCCCTTCTCCTCCATCCAGCAGAATCCCCTTTTCATCGGTCTTTTCTGCCTTTACATAGATAAGGAGTCCGTTGGTGGTATCCGGATCATCCCCGCCGTCCTTTTTTACCCCACAGGATACCCAGGAATCCCCCCGGTTCACATCCTGAAGCTCCAGGTTCAGCAGGATCCCTTTTGGAGTCATAAGGTGTATTTCCTTCAGCCCTTTTCCGGAAAGGAG
>CAKROW010000084.1 GCA_934373235.1 uncultured Blautia sp.
CTGTTATACCTCCTGCTTATATTATATGTGGTATCGTATATAGTGTCAATTGTTTTTTTGCATTTGCTAGCCTTTCAATATAGCGTTTCCCGCTTCCCCATTACACTTCCGGTGCCGGAAATCATCAAAAGAAATCGCATAAAAAGTGGCAAAAGAACCTGCATCTGAACATTGCAATTATTCGAACTCAATTCACAGTTCGATATTTCCCATGAATTTACTTCTATGCTATCCACAAATCGTATTATTTTGATACGGTTTTCTTTATAATCCACTCGGTTCTACTTCTTTTGTACCCAAAATGTACCCAGCGGCTTTAATTAAAATCAGCTTATTTTTTCATATAACTTCTCTGATATCATATCTTTGCTGATTTCATTGTTCTGCATCATTTCCTTTAATTTGCTTTTTACTTCTCTCCCTTTAAATCTTTTATGATTTCCTAATGACATCAGAATTATTTTAGCAAATTTTCCTAAACCATCGTAGTCATTCACTACCGCATTATAATGAAGTGGCTTTAAAGCCTCAATTGGTGTATTAGCATCTTCCATAGATTGTTCTAATTTAATTCCTTCTTTTTCAAATATGCTCTCTTCTATGTAAATAACATCACAAGTATCTGGTCTTTCAAAGCCAACTATAAGTGGAACTATATCATCTATACAATCTTTTTTATTTTCAACTTTCCACAATGATAGTTTATCCCCTGTTGTTTTGATACAGTTTGTTATCGCATCTGCTCTAACACCCTTTATCTCATCTAATGCGATTTTTTGATCCTCACTAAGCGGATCTTTTTGCCATTTTGATCGTGATATTTTTCTCACGTAATATGTCATCTACTCGCCACCCAACTCATCAATTACATCTGTAATGTACTCTTTAAACCATCCAACATTAGTTCTATTTCGCAACTCAATCAATGACGGAACATGCGTCGCATCTCCCCATGTTTCAAGACAATTAACTGCTAAATCCTGAATTTCAATATCAGGATTTACCAATCCTGCTATCGGAATAATTTGCAAGTTAGTTCTTCTTTCCGCCGGTAAGTCTTCTACAATAAACAATAAGTGTTTCAACAAATATTGATTACTATACATATTCTTTAAATATATATTTAATAAAACATTATCTGCAATCACACCGTATTTTTCCGATATTTCTCCAAAGTATTTTCCCGCAAACGATTCATATCCCGCTTCGAACATTGTTTCTGACAATAATTTGGTTAAAATTGGAATTTCATTTTTTAATATCATATCTTGAATCTCTTTAAAATGTTCTGTAATATTGCCTTCTGACATATTATTATATCGTTTAGCCTTCTTTTCATTTATATCCTTTTTAGTCTCAGAATATGCAATATAATCAAAAACATCTTTAATTTCTAATACTTTATTTGAATCAGATATGACCGTTGAATTAATCACGTCTATTTCATTCCCTTCTGTATATTAAGTGCTACGTCAATATATGCTTCATACATTTGATTGACATTTTCTCCATTGAAGCGAAACTCTACATTCTCCGCAACTGAATTAATATCATATGAATACTTTGTAACATTTCCAACTTTTGCAACATATTTTTCAAATATCACATTACTTAACTGGTCTGCCAGCATCTCTTGTGATACATTTCGAACAGACATCTCAGTTCTATTTGTTGTTTCGAAATAACTAGATTGCGTAGGCATATTTAAATCGCATTCTGGAATAAAAATATCACAATTAATTGCCACTCTATTTGATTCAATCATCATTTCTTTTAAAAATAGAGCTATTGTATCTCCAAAAGCATTCTTAAATTCATTATTAAAAACTGTAAGATCACTACAATCTGCAATGTTCTTCTGAAAATTAATCCTACCAGACGTAATCTCTACTAATTCGCCTGTTTCTCCAATAAAATTCGGCATAATAAGTACTCTTGCCTGTCCGTTAGGCTGTAACTGCAATTCATTTGATGTCGCTGGTCTATAGCCTTTTTTTCCAAAAAATTCTATCAATTTAACATATGCTTCTAAATTAGTTGTGCTAAACTTCTCATAATTTCCAAATAAAGAAAATCTTATCATATTATCCATATAATTTTTCACCTTTCGTTTACATATTATACCCAAAAAATCATATCATCTCAGAAGGTTCATATCATCCTTATTTTCAGTTAATAACGGTTTTCAAAGAAGCAGTCTGCGATATACTCCGGAGACTCTGCCCAAAGACCGTTTTCCGTGTTCTGCAGTGTCTTATAGGTATTGGAATGATAGAACTGTCCCAATGCCTCTATGAAATCAATCTTCTTTGCTTCTTTGATAATATCAACAACTGCCCGGATCTGAATGAACACGTTCATCGTGATATCTTTCCCATTAAAGGTATATATCTCACTCATACTGATCCCTCCCAACGAATCTCAAATATTCCAGTGCCTTTTTTGTGTGGAATGACACTTGGTTATTCACCTTATTGTATCGCAGTCTGTTTACAGCTTCCTCTGCATTAAGGATTCCCGTAATATATAGCTGCACCGTCTCCATGGTATTATCATCTGCTACCGGACCGATCACAACATCGTAGTCATGCTGTAATCCGCCTCTGGATCGGTTTTCTTTGATAAACTCCAGCCATTCTATACTCAGGGAATCAAATCTCTTGATTTTCAGCTCCTCATTTTCCGCAAACAGGAACTTCATCACATAATAATCCTTGGAACGATTACGAAGGCTAAGACGATACGCCCATTCCTTTGCCTGGCCTTCAAGTATTGTTGTATAGAAACCTGTTCCAAAATCACGCTTGTTGTGTGACTTATTCAACTGAATCTCCGTAAAATCTACGTCCGTTCCATGGAATAGAATCAAATCGTGTTCATCGTCCTGAATCTCTTTATAAACAAATTCCATCACCTCATCCATTGATACTTGATGCAGATATTCATGCTGAAGAATGATCTTTTCAAAGATCTGATGACGATGGAACAACTCGTACACTACATCAACTGTTATATGATTTTGAGTGGCATATTCCTCCACTGCTGAAACAGATAGCATCTCTGTATCTGATTGTAAACTCATGTAAAATCACCTTCTTTTCTATTTCCTCTTTTCAAGTGAAATCTTACATTAAATTTGTAAGTTCATTCTATTCACTTATACCATCATAACATTGTCTGATGATCTTTGCTGCCTTCTCTGCATTATCTTCAATAGTATATATATCGACTCCATAGATACCAAATCCCGGTGTGCTATGACCTGCAACCTCTGAACCAGAATTTTGAACAAATACCTCTACCTTCTCTTCTTTGAGTAGAGCCTTCAATATTTGTGCAGTCACAATGTCTTTTGCATTGTAAATTTTGACAATTGCAGGTTCTTCATTCTTACTTACCATACATATTCTTATTTGTTTTACGTTGATGCCTTTTCTTGCTGCTATACGCCAAAGTTCGTAACACTATAAACGCAAGGACTGTAATTCCAATCAAAAAACCTACTGTCCACCGAACAATTGTGGTATATGTTGCACCTGCGCTGCTCAAAAATAAAGCATATGCCAAGCCAAATATCATTGCACATACAGCACTGACCATAAGATCACTTTTCCATGTATTTTTCCACGGTGTCACCATGTCCCATAAACCATTATGGATCATGATCCCTATATATGTTATACCACCAATTATCAAAGCAGTGCTCTCACCAATAACAAACCTTAAATCAGACGTTACCAATAATTGAATTAAGATTGCCACTGCGCATACACCAAAAATCAGTGAAAAAGCCACTCCATTTGCCTGTTTCACTATCTTTTTTTCCAATGCATTATAATCAGCTACTTTTCCCAAGGTTTCTTTCAACTCTTTATCCATATTCTCGCTCTCCTTTTCACCGTCCAAAATATCCTTGATATCAACATCGTAATATTCTGCTATCTGGATCAACATACTTAAATCAGGTAAATTGCTTCCAGTCTCCCAGCGAGAAACAGTTCTTCCGGATACGCCAAAAACTTCCGCAAGCTGTTCCTGAGTGAGACCTTTTTTATTACGTAGATTCTTTAAAAAAGCACCTATTTTCTTTGAATCCATGTGTCTCCTCCTTTCAGCCTTAGCGTACGTTTTTTTCATAGATAAAACCACGACACAGAGCGAGAATTGTGTCATTTCATGCGGACATTTCATGTCTATGGCTTAACTCACTTGCTAATAGCTATTCTTTTATTTTCTTAATCGGATGTCGGATAACTGTTTTCCATTTTTCTGGAGCAACTTTTCGTGCATCAGACATATAAATCTCATGATGCAGCCTTGTATCTGTCAAATCATTCTCATAACCATTGTCAGCAAGAAATGCCTCCATCTTTGCAACGCTCTCTGGTTCATCATCGAAAGGTCCGATATGCATAATCTGAACACACAATCCTTCATTGACTGTAAGGAATTCAGCCGATGTACAATCAAGTTTCTTCTTCCTGCTTGCCGTATCTACTGCCCAATCAAAATCAGTTCTTGTAACGAAATCCGGAAGCCTTATTACAGAAATCCAATTGAAAGTATCTTTGCTGCTATAATCGACACCATCTACCTTATCCTGCCACCAGAACCCTTCAAGCGGTGGGACCACATATTCAAAAAATCCCTCTATTTTATAATCTGTTTTGTAACTCATTTTCAGAGTATACGCCACAGCATACAACACACTGATTGCACACTGATATTCACTATCCACTTCATTCGGGTTACCTTTACCTCTAACCGCAATATAATTAGCCTTTGGAATTGTTACAATTTCAGGCTTATTCTTAGGCATGTAAAATTCTTTATATTCTTTCTTGAAATCAAAAGCCATGTAATTGCTCCTTTAAATATTTTCATGTATAAAATCCCAAAATAATTATACCATTCTTCCGTCCTTAACACAATTTCACAAACAGATTTTCTCTAAAAACTTTGAGGCAATACCCTATCATGAATATTGCCTCAACTGTTCAGCTCCTATTAAATTCCATATACCAACTCATCCAGAACCACTTCCTCTGCCTGTGCTTTCAAGAGGTTCATATGCTGCACCATCCCATCTGGTTGGTACGTTTGTCTAGTGCCGGATCAATTTCCAGATACTGTTCCATAAGCAGCTCTAATCGGGAGTTCGCAGTGGCATCAATCTCATACAAATGCTCAAATAACCTTCCTGATAAAATCAGTTCATTATACAGAACCTGCTTATGCCATTTCTTCCTGTGGCATATCTTGTTCTTTTCGATATTTCCGTATGATCTTTCTGATTATTCTTGCGCGGTAACACCGTGCATCCGGCAGACGGGAACCGCTTATGCGAGTTTACTCGCGTAGTGCTTTGTCCAAACCATAGACTTCTCTCATTGAGATGTCATGCGCTTCATCAATACTTGTGATATTGATCCGATAGCTGTCATGAGCAATACGATCTATGATTGCATCTGCCAGAGGACTGTCATCGCCGCCTAACTGGTCATACCATTCTTCGAATTCATACTAAGAACAGAAGATGGTGGATGACCTTCTGCGTCTCCAGTGCAAAAGTTCAAAGATATCCTTCTGTTCAGACTCTGTTGGTTTCAGCAGAAGCCATTCATCTAGAATGAGAACTAAAGGATTGGCTTATTTTGCCATGACCTTACGATAGTTTCCTTCACTCCTAGCAATCTCAAGATCAATCAGGAGATCTGGGAGACGTACATACTTGGTATTGTAGTACTGCTTACATGCTTACGTTCCGAAAGCACATGCCATGTATGTTTTACCACAGCCTGTTGCACCGGTAATAAAAAGATAACTACTTGATTCAACTGATTACTACTTGTTATTATACTACAATATTCCCCCAATTTTTCTCTAATATTATTGGAATTTTTCTATAAATAAAATGTTTTCCTACTTTTTAATAATATACAATTTCTTTTACCACAATCTCCTCCGCACAAGCCCGGATATTATTCATTCTTCCAACCCACGCCATCTGATCCTGCATCTTCAGTTCTTCCGTCACTCCATGCGCTCCTTTCATCTGCTCCACCAGTCTGTCCATCATCTGATAACACTCCTCGTCAATCTGATGCAGATGCTCATTTAACTTCCCGGCAAGTACCAGCTCCAGATATAATCCCTTCCGATGCTCCTGCAAATATGTCTTTCTCAGCATTCCATACTTTCCAATCGGATACTCTGTCTCTTCCGGGAGATACAGGTCTGGATAATACAGACCGTCCTCTCCTAAAGTATAACTGATTCCATTTTCTCCCATAATGTGTTTCTCCATGATTGTCCTCCTATCTTGCTCCCCGATCTTTGTTCTGACTACGAATATGCTGTTTATTTTTCTGTTCATTCTGTATTTCTTGTTTCTTTTCTGCCAGCTTCGCCCTAATACCATGTGCTACTGGCTCTTTTCCTGTTTCTTTCTTCCATTTTTCTATTGCAGTTCGATACTGACTATACTCAGTTTGAGAAGCCTTAAAATCCTTTAAAAAATCCTGTACACTTCTATAACAGATCTTCTGCACAATCCTTGGAAGGTAATCTTTCATATCTTTGATCTGGCTTTTCAGTTCATCAATTTCTTTCTGCAATTCTTTTTTCTTTCTTCCTTTAAACCATCCCGTGACTTCTGACAGTTCTTTCTTCTTTGCAGAAAGCTGTTTTTGTTTCTGTTGAATTGCACCGTTTTGATCTTCCAGTTCTTTATTCACTTTAAATAGTTTCGGATACTTTGATGCAAGCCTCGTCATTTTAGGTTGTTCCGGTTCTGCCTTTTCTTCTTTTGTTGTCTTGACTGCTGCCGTGCTATTTTCAGCAACATACTCTGGGTGTTCTGCTTCCGTTTGCTCTATCTGTTTTGGCACTTCCCTGGGTTTCTTAAAAAGCACACTTGCTATCAAAAACTCCAATGCCTCAACGGCCACTGTTACAACTCCGGAAAATAATCGTGGTCTGTTTCCACGCCGGGCAATTGATTCCCTGATTGGCTCCGTGATTTCTTTTCGCTTCACTTCCATTATCTTCAGTTCCGGCACTCCACTAATCAATGCCATATCAACAGCTCTGTTCCATTCTCGGCGTTTTTGATTATCCGCTTCTATTTCCTGTGCTTTCGGATTATTTTTTCCAATTTTCTTTGTGGCAAGATACACACTGCCACGCTCAAACACTTTCAACTTCTGATTCTCATCTTTCACGTAAATATTAATTAAATCTGTATAAGAATGCTTTACCTCATCCAGAAATGAATGACTCTTGAAGCGTTCATCTTTCGCTGTAAACAGCTCCTTTTCATAGACTTCGCCTTTTTTCAAAATGTGGCAACCTTCTCGTATCTCGCCATCTTCTCCTAATATCTCTTTCTTGGTTCGGACATGTTTTCCATTTTCATCATAAAACATATTTCTGCTGGCAATCTTAATGATTGGTTCATCCAGTAGTTTCCGTTCTGCAAATATCAAATGAATGTGATAATTGGTCTTTCTTTTATTGTGGTGCAAAGCAGCAATACACTCTGTTCCATAATTCTGTTTAAAATGATTTGTAAAAAGCTGCAGCAATCTATCCGGCTGATATTCTGTAAAACTCTCTGGCAAAGCAATGATCAGTTCTCTTGCCTCAATACATTTTCCTTCTGTTCCACTTTTTGCAAATTCTTCCTGATTACATTTTGCAAGTTCCCGCCAGAATTTCCGTTCTGTGGTTTCATAAACTGCATAGAGGTTTTCCTGTTTTGCATGACTGGATATATAAGTGATCCTGCCTTTTACATTGCTTAGTTTTGTCATTTGAATAAATGAATTTCTTCCAATAGGCACTCCCTCCTTGTCTTCGGCAAAATAAATTCTGCCATATCATTTGTGAGTGGATGCATCGGCATCCGTTTACGAACTATCCGCCTGTCGGCGGAACAGCTCCCGGCAGGGCGAAATATCCTGAGTACAAATCTTTAATTTGTGCGATGGGTGTATTTCGCTCTCAAACGCCGAGGGCTTTGTGAGATGCTTCCTACATCTACCATAACTTGGCTTTAACTTTTCATTTTGGGCGTATCCGCCCTCTTTTTTCTGCCCGTATCCGGGCTTATTTTTTACCCCTAACAACCAAACGGCTATTTCTCTTCCTGTCTGCTTTATTCCGGTATCCTTGCCCGTACATACTCCAGATCTCCGCAATACGGTGTTCCAACCAAATACCATTCTCTCGCCAGATTCATTTCCATTCGTGTCTTTACCCACTGATCATCAACCAGAACTTCCAGACATTCTCCGCAGTGAAATCCTGGATCAATCCATAAGTCTGATGACAATAATCCATATCTTTTGTTATAACTGTTGTAACCTAATCTTCCTTCTCTCATGGTGTCATTCTCCCTTCATTTATCGTTTCCGCAGGGACGCTCTGAATCAGGGCCCCCTTTTGAAAATGTTTTTCTTCGCCAATCAACTACCGACTGCACCTTACAGACCTTCTCTTTGTTTGTTATCTACAGGTGCGTGGCACGCTCCTGTCATAAGGTCATCAAACAGAATCTTTACCAACGAAAGTCCTCATGCATTCCGCACTTATCCAAATATTCCTGTCTCGCCTTTTCTCGTTCTTCCTCGGTTGGTGCTGTTTTGAATGTTGTATATAACTGACGTTTTACCATACTGTCTAATTTTTCCATCAATGCTTTTTCTATCTCCGGCAAATATTCCTCGTTCCTGGCAAGATGATACTGGAACAATGCCAGTAATAAATCTTTTGATATCTGTACCTGTGATTTTCTTTCCATGTTTCTCCTTTCCGTGACGGTCGTGACGATAGTGACGATATTTTCACTACCGTCACGCTATATAAAATACCGTCACAACCGTCACATATCGTCACGCTTGTTTTCCAACAAAGGTTAATCTAATTTTTCTTCCATCGTGTCCTCGTTCTGTTTTATACTGGATTCCATATTCCAGAATCAATCGTTCCAGGCTGACATTTAATTTTCGTGATAATGCGTTCGGCTGCATTTCCACCTGCAATACTTCCACAAGCTCTGTTGCTGTTCCTGCCCACTCTGGCGTAGTTTCTGTTACAAGTTCTTTGATTTTTTCCAACACTGGATCTTCTGGTTCTTTCCAAAGTTCTGTTTCTGTCTTGGTAAGTTCCCAGACACATCTCTCCCGATTAAAGTTCAACCACAGTTTCTGATCCTGCTGGTCACGCCCTGCCACTTCCAGAACTGCCTTATTATCTGTCCGTTTTTCTTTCTGCATGACGAATGCTCCATCCGCAGCTCCAAGCA
>CAKROW010000085.1 GCA_934373235.1 uncultured Blautia sp.
GTGTATAGGTTACAAGCTCCGGATATTTTCCCAGCGGCGAGGTTTCTGCCTTTTCCCAGCTATTACTGTTTTTTTCAGACAGAACATCAACATCTGTTTTTTCCATTTCTGCGGTATCAAAAGAACATCCCGTCAAAAGTGTCAGGCTCAGTATCGTACTTAGAAACAGCGCTGTTTTTCCCAGACTAGGTTTCATCTTTCTTCACCTCTTTCGGGATTCTCATATCAACTCTTGTTCCCCACCCTACCTTGCTCAGGATCCGGATGGCATATTTTTCTCCATATAAAATACACATACGGTCATTGACATTTTTAAGGCCATAGCCTTTTGCCTGGTACGTGAGCAGCTTTTCTGCCTGCTCCTGCTCCATCCCCACTCCGTTATCTTCAACCCGGATCACCACATCGTTATTCTCTTCAAAGAAATAAAGCTTCAGAAGCTTTTCTCCTTCCTCCTTCACATCCAGTCCATGCTCCAGGGCATTCTCAACGATTGGCTGCAGGGCAAGCTTCGGAACCAGCTCCTGCTGCACAGACGGATCGATCTCCCACTCCACCTTAAAATCATTGTCATGCATGATCAACTGGATTTCCAGATAAGCTTCGATATTCCGGATACAGGTTTCCACAGTCACCATATCCGCCCCCTTACTGAGCGCTGTCCGGTAAAAAGTAGACAATGCCAGTGTCACACGGCTGATTTCCTTCTGCCGGCTCTTGATCGCCATCCAGTTTATAATAGAAAGCGAATTATAAAGAAAATGTGGATTGATCTGGGCAGTCAGCGCTTTCAGTTCAAATTCCTTCAGGGCGATCTTGTTTTCATACACTTCTTCGATCAGTCGATTGATCTCATCCATCATATGGTGAAAGCTTCTCACCAGTTGTCCTACCTCATCTTTGGAGTCACTGTAAACCGTAACTTCACGGCTTCCCTGGTTCACCTGTTCCATATTTCTGGTAAGCTGCTCGATCTTTCTGGTAAACAGCTTGGAAAATGTCATTCCCAGAACAATGATGATCACAACACAGAAGCCGATCAGGGGAATCTCGCTGATCAACACCTTTGAAACCGAGCTCTCGATCACAGCCGGAGGTTTGTAAAAATAATAGGTCCACCTTGTTTCATGTCCGCTGCTGCTGACATAGGTATATTCTTCCCTCAGACGATCCAGCTTTTTTGCGGTTTCTTTCTGTGCGGGAATATCGCTGGCCGCCAGATTTTCTCCATGATAGACTATATTTTGCTGATCATCCACCACAAAGCCACCGGAATTCCGTTCGATAATATTAGCCAGAGGCTGGAATACTTTCCCATAATCCAACGAAATACAGAGCACAGCCTCCCTGATCTTACCATCATAAATTTCCCTGACTGCCGCGATCTGGCGATTATCCCGGTCCACGATCCACTGAACCGTCACGATATTATTTAATTTTTCACTCCACCATTCATCATCCACCTCTGAAAGCGGAGCCAGGGTGTATTCATGGCGCACAGGAATGCTGTCTGCAAAAAGCTGTATCCCCAGAATTGCTTCGTGATAGGATTTCGGCACTGTAAGCAGCGGATCCACAACTTCCGTATACTGTTCATATGCAGTATAACGATCCATATCTTTATTGAAGATCACCTCCTGGATCTCGGGAGAATAGGTAAGATAATTCAAAAGGCTGGCATAAATCTCGATCTGCCCGTCAATGTTTTCCCTGGTCTGCTCCAGAATGGAGTACATATCCTCCATCTCATTTTTCCGGACAAGACTGCTCATACGACTGTGACTGTACAGTGCCAGCACAGTCATAGGCACCAGGGATACCACCACCAGAAGATTTGTCAGCTTGTAGCGGTATTTCATATCATTATACTTCTTCAGAAGCCTTTTCATCCTCATTGTTTCCTTTCCGATAGGATTCCGGGCTGCTTCCGTAATATTCCCGGAAGCTCCGGCAGAAATACGACGAATTGGCAAATCCTACCTGCTCGCTGACCATGGCTACTTTCATGTTGGTGGTACGAAGAAGCTCCTTTGCCTTTTCCATGCGGAACACACGGATAAAACGGTTCAGGTTCATTCCCGTCTCCTTCTTGAAAATAAAGCTGAGATAACCGGAAGAAAGATATACTTTTTCTGCCAGTGTTTCCAGGTTCAGATCTTCCGCATAGTGATTGTAAATATAATTTTTTACTGCTGCCACCTCATCTCTGGATTCATTCATGGAACGATCCAGAAACTCTTCGTACTGGCGGATGTTTTTCTCTGTAACCTCAATAATGTCCTGAATGGTAGAACAGCCATACAGATGATCCACTTCCAGATCCAGCCTGTGTTCTCCGGCAAAACGATTCTCCTGAAACAGCTCCCTTATCACATTAGAAAAAACAAATTTCACATACATGGCCGAAAACTGGGTATTGGACTGATATTTGGATGCCAGGCTGCGGAAATGGCTCCACAGCTGCTTCACATCCTTTCTGGAAATATCTTCTGAGATTTTTTCCATAAGTCTGGAATCCTGCTCTTCTTCTCCGGTAATTTTTTCCTCATCTTCCTCACTGGTATAGACATGAATATCCGGATGATAAAATTTTTCTTCCATCTGCTGCTCCAGTTGTTCCATAATTTCCGGCAGTTCCCGATATCCGTCAAAGCGTCGGCTTACAGCCAGATGAAAACGAACAGGATAAATCCGCTTCAGAAGATTATAGAGATTTTTTGCCACAAGGACATAATCACAGTACACATCCTTAAAAAGAAGCAGGGACTGACGGCCATTAAGATTCAGATAGAAAAAAGAACGGCGAAGCTCTTCCCTGATCTCAAGGGAAACCTCATCACTGGCGGAATCAAAAAAAGCTTCATCCGATTCAATAAGAATTGCACACTGCCACTGCTCCCAGACAGAAAAATCCACAATTCCTTCTGCCTCTTTCAGGCGCTCCTGATCCCCTGAATAAATGTAGCCCAGCAGAAAATACTGCTGAAGAAAGCTCTTTTCTTTTATGGACTGCTGCTCTTTATTTTTCCGGGATGCGATTTCCTTCTGGATCTTCTGTATGGTGTCATGAAAGCGGTCCGGATCCACCGGTTTCAGTACATAATCCGTCACACCATAACGGATCGCCTCCTGGGCAAAAGCAAAATCTCCGTAACCACTGAAAATGATAATTTCCAGATCCGGATATTCTTCTCTTGCTTTTCTGGAAAGCTCCAGCCCATCCATATGAGGCATTTTGATATCTGTCAGCATCAGATCCACAGGATGCTTTCTCAGCTCATTTAACGCCAGCTTGCCATTGGCCGCCTCATAAATTTCCCACTCTCCCTCTTCCATAGACAGAAGAAAGCGGATTCCGTCACGTTCCAGTTTTTCATCATCTACCACCAAAACTCTGTACATTCCCCACCTCGCCAAATATGGCCTGATCCACGTAAAGACACGCAGATCAGGCCGTTTTTCTTTCATTTTAACATTATTCAACTGATTTGTCAGCCCTTAACAGCTCCTGCAACCACACCTTCAATGATATATTTCTGGCATGCAAGATAGAAGGCAATGATCGGAATGATGGAAAGGACAAGAACACCCATCATAGCTCCCATATCGATGGTTCCGTAACCACCCTTCAGATACTGGATGGCAATGGAAATGGTCTTATATTTCTTGATATCAAGTACCAGATATGGAAGAAGATAATCATTCCAGATCCACATGGTTTCCAGGATCGCTACGGTTACACAGGTCGGTTTCATAACCGGAAGAACCACTTTGAAAAATGTCTGGATCGGGGTACAGCCATCGATCATGGCAGCTTCCTCAATCTCGATCGGAATGGATTTTACAAAGCCGCTGAACATAAATACCGCAAGTCCTGCTCCGTATCCAAGATAAATGATGATCAGTCCCCACGGAGTATTCAGCTTCAGGATATTTGCGATCTTGGAAAGGGTAAACATTACCATCTGGAACGGTACGACCATGGAAAACAGGCACAGCATGTACATGGTTTTTGTCAGTGCGTTGGTAACACGGTTGATGTACCAGGCACACATGGAGGTACAGAGCAGAATTACCGCAACAGAAAATACTGTGATAAATAATGTCCATCCAAATGCCTGGAAAAATCCGGTTTTTGCCAGACCATTTACATAGTTTTCCAGACCTATGAACATTTTATCTGTCGGAATCGCAAATGGATAGCGATTAATGTATGCTTTTTTCTTAAAAGAATTGATCACAACCAGAAGGATCGGAAAAATATAAGCAACAGATACCACACTGAGGATCACAGTCCACAGACCGCTGAATTTTACTTTTTTATTCATTACTGCTGTACCTCCTTACTTCTTGTGAGACGGTTCTGGATCATGGCAATTGCTCCAACCAGGATAAAGAAGATCACGGCCTTCGCCTGACCTACACCTTCCCATCCGGTACGTCCATAGAAGGTATTGTAAATGTTCAGTGCAAGCATTTCTGACATATTGGAAGGCTCACCGTTTGTAAGAGCAAGGTTCTGGTCAAAAAGCTTGAAGGAGTTAGTAAGTGTCAGGAAAGTACAGATGGTGATGGACGGCATGACCATAGGAATGATCACATTTTTCAGAAGCTGTCCTTTGTTTGCACCATCGATCTGTGCAGCTTCGATCAGCTCACCCGGAATATTCTGGATACCTGCGATATAAATGATCATCATATATCCGATCTGCTGCCAGCACATCAGGATCACAAGACCCCAGAATCCATAAACTGATGAATATGTAAGTGTTTTATTGATCTGAAGAAGCAGACCGTTTAACAGAAGCTGCCATACATAACCAAGGATGATACCACCGATCAGGTTTGGCATAAAAAATACGGTACGGAATATATTGGTTCCTTTGATCTTCTTGGTCAGAAGCAGCGCAACTGCAAAACCGATCACATTGATCAGGACTACTGATACAACAGTAAATGCTGTGGTGTACCATAATGCATGTCCAAAAGTTCCGTCCTCAGTAAAAATCTTCACATAGTTCTGTAACCCCACGAATTTTGCATCTGTTACCGTGGTAAATTTACAGAAGGAAAGATACACACCCATGATAAAGGGAACGATAAATCCAATGGTAAATGCCAGCAGGGTAGGCAGGACAAAAACCGGAAAATACTTTTTCATCATCTTATTTTGCATGTTTTCTCTTCCTTTCTCCTTGGGATACTGCTTTTCCCTATTGCTGCATCCCCTTCAATGAAACAGGTGGGCAAGTCCTGCCCACCCTGTGTTCTGTTTTCTATGGATACATCAGCCCTCGTGTGCGGCTTTGTATTCTTTTGCCCATCCGTCAACAAATGCGCTCTGTACTGCATCCCACTCGCCGGTGCCCTGTGCATACTCAAGCATTGCACTGCCGACCTGGTTTTTCCACTCTTCAGAAGGCATTGTTGTGAAGTTCCATGAAACCGGAGTTTTACCAGCTTTTACATATTCGTTGGCTGCTTTAACAAGCGGATTTGCAGACTCATAGTTCTCATCAAAGGTCTTGAATGGTGTTGTAAATCCCATCTCCTGGCTTATAGACGCTCTTCCTTCATCACTTGTGATAACCCAGCTCAGGAAATCAAGAGTTGCCTGGATATCCTTCTCATCTGCTTTTTTGTTTACGCACCAGTAGTTCTCACTGCCTGTGCAAAGTCCCTGATCCTCTTCACCGTCAACACCAATGTAGATTGGAAGCATTCCCATATCTTCATCTGCTACTTCGTTATCTTTAATGCTATCATAAGCCCAGGTTCCATTCTGATAGAACACAGCCTCTCCAAGACCGAATTCAGCATTTGCATCATCGATAGTCTTGCTGGAAAGAAGGCTTGGCTCACAGGTAGAATCTGTGATATAAAGGTCAAACAGATTCTTGAAGTTATCAAGATAGGTTCCTTTGATCGCATCTGTGGATGTGATTCCGTCTTCTTTGTACTCGTAATAGATCGGAAGGTTTGCAAGGTGTGTCTTGAAACGCCAGTCACTGGAAGAATCAAAGCCTGCGGAAGTAAATGCACCGTCAACACCCAGATCATCTTTCTTAGCCTGGATATCATCTGCAACCTTCTTTAATGTCTCAAAATTGTTGATCTCATCTGCGGACTTGATCACAGCGCCATCCATCTCACAGTATTTCTTAAGAAGTGCTTTGTTATAAATAATTCCATATGTTTCAATTACATAGGCAATACCATCAACTGCACCACTGTCATCCTTCAGTACGAAATCGTCGCTTTCCACATTTTTGTAAACATCACTGTCTTTCAGGTCATAGCAGTAATCCTTCCAGGATGCAAGTCCAACCGGTCCGTTAACCTGGAACAGTGTCGGAACCTCATCTTTTGCCATCTCTGATTTCAGAGTAGACTCATAAGTTCCGGAAGCTGCTGTAACAACAGTAACAGGTACACCGGTCTCATCAGTATATTTCTTTGCCAGATCTGTCCACTGATCTGCCTGCTCCGGTTTAAAGTTCAGATAATAAACAGAACCTTCGCTGTCATCTCCCTTTGCCATAGCCGGAACTGCCGGAATCATGGTAGCTGCCATTATTGCTGCAAGACCAAATGCTGTTGCTTTTTTCATTCTCATAATCGTACCTCTCCTTTACCTTAAATGATATTCAATTTGCTTCACAGATATGCCCAAAACGTTCCTTTTGCATACCCCTGACCGATAAGCTTCAGATCAGCTTCTCGATTAACTTGATGTTATTGTAAATCGAAGAGGTCATTTTCACTATATAAAAAAACCAAGAAACATGTTGATTTTTTTATATAGTGAAAAGATTGATATTTTATCATGAAAAAAAGAAGCCGGAACAGGCTTGCTCCCATTCCGGCTTCTTTCATATATTATTTCCGATTCATCATGCTTTATTGACAGATCCGAAAAGCTCCATTTTCTCTTTAACAGTAGCTTTGATTGCTTCTGCTCCAGGTGCAAGAAGCTTACGTGGGTCATATCCTTTACCCTGCTGATCTTTACCCTCTTCAATGTATTTACGTGTAGCTTCAGCAAATGCAAGCTGGCACTCTGTATTTACATTGATCTTGGAAACGCCAAGGCTGATCGCTTTCTTGATCATGTCTGCCGGGATACCTGTACCACCGTGAAGAACAAGCGGCATATCTCCTGTCAGCTTCTGGATAGCATCCAGAGTCTCAAAGCTTAAGCCCTGCCAGTTAGCTGGATATTTTCCGTGAATGTTACCGATACCTGCAGCAAGGAAGTTGATTCCAAGATCTGCAACTCTCTTGCATTCCTCAGGATCAGCGCACTCGCCCATACCAACAACACCGTCTTCCTCGCCACCGATGGAACCAACCTCTGCCTCAAGAGACATGTTGTGCTCAGCAACGATCTTAACCAGCTCTTTAGTCTTAGCTACGTTCTCATCGATCGGATAATGAGATCCGTCGAACATAATGGAAGAGAAACCAGCTTCAACACATTTCAGGCATCCATCATAGCTGCCGTGGTCAAGATGAAGAGCAACCGGAACAGTGATGTTCAGCTCTTCCATCATACCGTTAACCATACCTACAACAGTCTTATAACCTGTCATGTATTTACCGGCACCCTCGGAAACACCAAGGATTACAGGAGAGTTGAGTTCCTGAGCTGTCTGAAGGATAGCCTTTGTCCACTCAAGGTTGTTGATGTTGAACTGACCAACTGCATAATGACCAGCTTTTGCTTTTTTCAGCATTTCTGTTGCGTTTACTAACATGATAAAATCCTCCTAACCTGTTTTGAAATACAGATTGGCTGTATTTCTTATAACCAACCGTTTTCATAATAGCAGATTTTTTTTGGTAAGTCCAGTACTTTACCAAAAATGCTGAGGTTGTGATATTTTTTATTTTTTTGTAAAAAAAGCTTGCATTTATAGAAGATGTTATATATAATCATATTTGTTGTTACGGATGGATTCCCGAGTGGCCAAAGGGGGCAGACTGTAAATCTGTTGGCACCGCCTTCGAAGGTTCGAATCCTTCTCCATCCAGTGAATTCAGCTCTTACATCTTTGAGATGTGGGAGCTTTTTTTGTGCAAAAAGGAAAACCGCAAAGGGGCCGCAAAGCCGCGGCCCCTCTGCACACCCCTCGGGCTTTTTTTAAAGAGTTCCTGGTTGTGGATGAGGGGAGGGGGTTGACTTGTGCCTGTATGCTTGGGTATTGGATGTGGAGCGCTGTGCCGATTCATTCCACCACACGAAGAAAAAGGCGGCCATTTCAAAAGCGAAACAGCCGTCTTTTCTCACACATCATACGTAGAAAATCGAAAAAAATCTATTTGTTAACCCTGTTAACTGTATTGCCATCCAGAAAAGCCTTGATATTATCAACCGTAATATCCATGATCCTCTGTCTGGAAGCCTGAGCAGCCCAGGAAATATGTGGGGTGATGATGCAGTTCTTTGCTTTGAGGAGCGGGTTGTCTCCTTTGATCGGCTCTGTGGACACAACGTCAAGTCCTGCTGCATAAACTTTTCCGCTGTTGAGCGCGTCTGCAAGATCCTGCTCAACAACAAGCTGTCCACGGCTGTTGTTGATGAGAATTACGCCATCTTTCATCTTTGCGATATTCTCTTTGTTGATCATTCCCTCTGTCTCCGGGAAAAGCGGGCAGTGAAGGAAGATCACATCAGACTGCGCAAACAGTTCATCAAGAGAAACGTATTTTGCAAGTTTGGCACCAGCCTCACTCTGATAAGCATCATAAGCGATAACGTTCATATCAAGTGCATTGAGAAGTTTGGCTGTAGCCTGTCCGATTCTTCCAAGGCCAATGATGCCGGCTGTTTTTCCGTAAAGCTCGATCATCGGGTAATCCCAGTAGCACCAGTCATCGTTATTCTCCCATTTTCCGGCTTTGACAGTCTCATCATGATGACCATAGTGAGAGCAGATCTCAAGAAGAAGTCCAAGAGCATACTGTCCAACGATCTGGGTTCCATATGTAGGAACATTTACAACCGGGATGTTTTTCTCCTTTGCATAGTTGTAATCAACAACATTGTAGCCTGTAGCCAGAACAGCGATCAGTTTCATATTCGGGCATTTATCGATAGTTTCTTTGGAGATCGGAGTCTTGTTAATGATAACGACCTCTGCATCACCGATGCGCTCTGCGATAAGTGGTGACTCCTCATAGGAAGTTCTGTCATAAACTGTAACATCTCCAAGTTCTTTTAATGCGTCCCAGCTTAAATCTCCAGGGTTCTCTGTGTAGCCATCCAATACAACAATCTTCATATTCGTACTCACCTTTCTT
>CAKROW010000086.1 GCA_934373235.1 uncultured Blautia sp.
ATGCGATAGTGGCGTAGTTGGTAACGCGCGACCTTGCCAAGGTCGAGACCGCGGGTTCGAGCCCCGTCTATCGCTCTCATCTTTAAGATGAACAATTTCATAACTGCGGGTGTAGTTCAATGGTAGAACACCAGCCTTCCAAGCTGGATACGTGGGTTCGATTCCCATCACCCGCTTGTGCGATAGTGGCGTAGTTGGTAACGCGCGACCTTGCCAAGGTCGAGACCGCGGGTTCGAGCCCCGTCTATCGCTCTTAGGGACTCTGAGATTTCAGAGTCCTTTTTTTCGATTTTTTGTGGTCCATAAGAAAAGGCCCTTCCTGTAAAACAGTTATGAGAATTTCTTCCTGTTTTACGGAGAGGGCTTTTTTTTCAGGCTTCTGCTTCTTCGTTTATGAGAGCGTAGAAAGTAAGCAGGTAAAGGCCGCTGAGTCCTACCAGAGCATAGATGATCCTGGAAATCCAGCTCATGCTTCCAAAGAGAAGGGATACCAGATTCAGGTTAAAGAATCCGATCAGTCCCCAGTTGACAGCTCCGATCACGGCAATGGTCAGAGCACAGTACTGTAAACATTTATTTCCCATAAGTCACCATCCTTTCATAAGGATAGTTTATCTGGAATCCGAAAAAATATTCAATAAATATATTACTGAAGTTTAAGAACCTGGGAACCTGTCTGGCCTCCGTTCAGGTTAAAAGCTTCTGCTGCCTGGAGAGTTACGTCACTGGTAGTATCTTTGAGAGAAAATACCTGACATACATTGACAGTCTGTCCGGGATCTACTTCGTTCATGTACTGGTCTACAGCGGCATTGCTGGTATCCTCCGGGATGGTGGCAGTTAAAAGTTCGCCGTTCTGATAAGCCTGAAGGCTGACATCCACCATGGCGCTGGAAGATGCATCACTGGTGTTGGTGTAATCGTAATACAGCATCAGGCAGGGATTTCCGGCATAGTCGCTGGATACGGCAAACTGAGTAAAGCGGATAGAAAATTTTTCACCGTCCATATCAATGGAACCGGAAGCATCAGCCTCAGGTGTGGCTGCCGGAGTATCGGAAGATCCATCTGAGTTCAGATCCGCACTTATCTCGTCTTTTACATTGATCACATTTGCAGACATGACTTTTACAGTGGCATCATCAAGAGAGACGATCTTCCACTGGTCGCCGATGCGGATCACAGGGTAGGTGATATCCACATCACTGAATTTGTCTTCTACAGAAGTGGACTTCTCTGCAAGAAGAGAGGCAAGCTTCTGCTGGGTCTCATCTTCGGTCATCTGTTTGCCTGCAAATGCGGCAGACGCGATCTGACGGATGAATTCACTGCTGGCTTCCTTGTAAATGTTGGAACCATCTATATATTTGATATGTGCGGTAACCTGTGCGGTGCCGTTCTGGATATCAAATTTATTCCTGGTGATCTTGTAGGTCATTTTTTTGTTGACTGTTTTAAAAAAGTCTGAATAAGCAGATGTGCGGATATCTGCGTTGTCAAGTGCAGAGAGATCGCCACTCTGGAGCATATTCTCCATGGAGGTGAAATCCATCTTCTGTACACTGGCAAGGAAATTCTCCACGGCCTGTTCAGGCTGTTTGCGCTGGTAAAGATAAAAAGCTGTGCCGCCGCCGATCAGTGCAATGATCAGTATGATCAGCAGAATGATAAGAGGCTTTTTGCTTTTGCGTGGTCTGGTGATTTCTTCGCTCATAGTTCCTCCTTGTAAAATTGTCAGTTACGGTTGCTTTTCTGATTATAACATATGTTTCCTGTTTGAGAAACCCCCAGCCTTATGTTATACTGTAACTATTACAGATCAGGAGGATTTTGCCTATGACAAAAAAGATTTTCTATACATTTCCGTCTGAGGCAGATGGACTGCAGATTTCGTGTCTGGCAGTCTTTCCGGAGGAAGAGGGAGACTGCAGAGGTATTTTGCAGATCGTTCACGGAATGAGTGAATTTAAAGAGCGTTATGAGCCGTTTATGGAATATATGGCAGAGAAGGGCTTTGCCTGCGTGATCCATGACCACAGAGGGCATGGGAAGAGTGTGAAGACAGCAGAGGATCTGGGATATATGTATGACGGCGGTGCAGATGCCATGCTCAGGGATATAGATACTGTGAACCGGGATATCCGGGAGCGCTTTCCGGGGCTTCCGCTGATCCTTTTCGGACACAGTATGGGTTCCCTGGCAGTACGTGCATACAGTGCCCTTCATGATGACAGAATCGATATGCTGATCGTGTGCGGAACACCCTGCAAAAATGTGCTGAGACCTGTGGGGACTGCGGTGGCACAGGCAGAAAAGAAGATCTTCGGGGCAAAGCACAGAAGTAAAGTTATTGAAGGACTTTCTTTCGGAGGATATGCCATGCGTTTCCGGGATGAGAAGAGCCGTTTTGCCTGGATCTGTTCAGACCCTGAAGTAGTAAAGGAATATGAAAAATCAGATCTCTGTGGCTTTACTTTCAGTGATGATGCGTACCTGGTGCTCTTTGATCTGATGAAAAGAGCATACGATGTGAAACGGTGGAAATGTACAAAACCGGATCTTCCAGTATTGTTTATCAGCGGAGCGGAGGATCCCTGTATGGGAAATGTAAGGCTTTTTGCAAAGGCAGTTCATGCTATGCGCTATGCCGGCTACCGGGATGTGAGGGGTAAGCTTTATCCGGGTATGCGCCATGAGATCCTTAACGAAACCAACAGGGCACAGGTATATCATGATGTGGAAGTCTACATTACCGGAAAGCTGAAAGGTATAAGAAGCAGAGAGTAAAAACAGCACTGGTCATATACCTGAGTGTCTGTTAAAATAAAAAGGAACGCATTGCGGCATGGACCGTAAATAAAAAGATCACAGGGGGAACTAGCATGAGATCAAGTGGAATTTTGCTTCCGGTATCAGGTCTTCCGTCCAGATACGGGATCGGATGTTTTTCAAAGGAGGCTTATGAGTTTGTAGATCAGCTTGCGGCAGCCGGCCAGAAATACTGGCAGATCCTGCCGCTGGGACCTACAGGATATGGGGATTCTCCGTATCAGTCCTTTTCTACATTTGCGGGGAATCCGTATTTTATAGATCTGGAAGCCTTCATAAAAGAGGGATATCTTACAGAGGAAGAATGTGAGAAATGTGACTGGGGGGATAATGAGAGTTATATAGATTATGAGAAGATCTACAGATCCAGATTCCGTCTTTTAAGAAAAGCTTTTGAAAGGTATGACAGCACCGCAGATCCCGGATATCAGTCTTTTGCCGAAAAAAACGATTTCTGGCTTAAGGATTACAGTCTTTACATGGCGATCAAGGATTCCAGGGATGGAATAAGCTGGAGTGAATGGCCAAGAGAACTTAAAAACCGTGAGCCGGAAGCTCTTCAGAAGGCAGAAAAAGATCTGGCAGAAGATATTGCTTTTTATATGTTCCAGCAGTACTGGTTTGCCGCCCAGTGGGATGCCCTGAAATCCTATGCCAACGAAAAAGGCGTGGAGATCATCGGTGATGTACCGATCTATGTGGCTTTTGACAGTGCGGATGCCTGGGCTCAGCCGGAACTTTTCCAGTTTGATGATGACGTGCTTCCAAAGGGTGTGGCGGGCTGTCCTCCTGACAGTTTTTCCGCAACAGGCCAGTTGTGGGGAAATCCTCTTTATGACTGGGCTTATCACAAAAAAACAGGCTATGAGTGGTGGGTCCTGCGTATGAAGCGCTGTATGGAGATTTACGACATGGTGCGTATCGACCATTTTCGTGGGTTTGATGAGTACTATTCCATTCCATATGGGGATACGACTGCTGAATTTGGCCACTGGGAACCAGGCCCGGGTATTGAACTTTTTAAAACTCTTGAGGAAAAGATCGGGAATCTGAATGTGATCGCCGAGGATCTTGGACTTCTTACAGACACTGTCCTTGAGCTTGTGGCTGAGACAGGTTTCCCTGGTATGAAGGTGCTGCAGTTTGCATTTGATGACAATGAGGACAGTGCTTACCTTCCGCACAGATATGACAGGAACTGCATCGTGTATACAGGAACTCATGACAATGAGACTACAAAGGGCTGGTTCAGGAATCAAAACAAGCATGATCATGAATTTACCCTGGAATATACAGGATGTGAGGGCAGAAGCGAGGATGAGTGTGTATGGGGATTGATCCGCATGGCCCTTTCCAGCGTGGCAGAGTACTGTGTGATCCCTGTACAGGATTATCTCTGCCTTGGAAATGAAGCAAGGATGAATGAACCATCCACTCTGGGCGATAACTGGAAGTGGCGTATGAAGAAGGGGCAGCTTACAGACGAAATACTTAAGAAGATCAGGCGTATGACAAAGATTTACGGAAGATCCTGCCTTGTGGAGGAGCCTGAGGAGGAGCCTGAGGAAGAGACTGTTCTGGAAGAAGAAAAAAGAGGAAGTCACTATGGAAGAACAGAATAATAAAAACACACAGGATCAGAAAGAAACAGGTACACAGAAGAATTCCACAAGGACCAGCCTTCTGTGGATCTTTGCAGGAGGGTATCTTGTATATACGGGCTACCGGCTCTGCAAAAATGTGCTGACAGGGGCGGAAGACAGCAGTATGGGCTTTATGGTAGCCGGGATTGTTTTTGCCGTGATCGGAATCGTGCTTCTGGTCATGGCAGTCCGTAATATGGCGCTGAGTGAAAAGCAGAGGCTTGATGAGGCCGAACATATGGAAAAAGCAGATTCTTCGGATCCGGCATCTGAGGACATCGGACCTGGAAAAACAGAGACAGCTTCTGCACATAAGCTGTCCATAGCAGAGCGTGCCAGACTTGCAGAGCATCTGGCGGAAGAAGAGGAAAAACAGCAGTAAACAGATAAAAATACCGCAGCCAGGGAAAAATTCCCGTAGACTGCGGTATTTCTGTCAGTGGCGTGAACGACGCCTTTTCTTTCTTTTCTTTTCCGGATTATTAAGAGTGGACCAGCAGAAAACCTGAACCAACAGGATTCCGATAAGTGCACCAATGCTGTCAATCCCCACATCGCGGACAGAAGGAGTCCGGGCGGCTACAAAGGACTGGTGGTATTCATCAAGACCTGCAAAGCCCACACACACAATGCCTGCAAGGAGCATCAGCCAGATTCCCCGGACTTTGTAAACATATAAGGGGAAAGAGATGGCGATGGCAAGAAGGAAATATTCTGTCATGTGTGCTGCCTTACGGACATAAAAATGGATGGAATCTGCCTCCTGGGCAAGTTCGTCATAGCTCTTGTTGGTGGCAAGGATCTCATTTTTGGTCTCTGCGATCTGATAGCTGATCTCGTAGCTTAAATTGCCGGATACCTCACCTGGCTGTGCAGAAAAAGTATAGATCAGGCACATCATCAGGATCGCCGGTGCAAAAGAAAAAGGTTTAAGTAATGTAATTAATATTTTCATGGGTTCAATATAACACCAGTGGCAAAAAAAGTCCAGAAAAAAATATACAGCAGTGAATCCGGCTATGGCATATAAAGCCGGAATATGTTAAGATAAAACACAGAATCAAAACAGAAATAAAATGGAGGGTTTAATACATGAGTCTTGCAGACAATATATTCATAGATATGTGTAAAGATATCATAGAGAATGGAACAAGTACAGAGGGAGAGAAGGTTCGGCCTGTGTGGGAGGACGGGACTCCGGCATATACCATCAAGAGATTCGGTGTGGTGAACCGCTATGATCTCCGTAAGGAATTTCCGGCTCTGACATTGAGAAAGACTGCATTAAAAAGTGCCATGGATGAGATCCTGTGGATCTGGCAGAAGAAGTCCAATAATGTCCACGACCTTCACAGCCATATCTGGGACAGTTGGGCAGACCAGAATGGTTCCATCGGTAAAGCTTACGGATATCAGCTTGGAGTGAAGCATCAGTATAAGGAAGGCATGATGGATCAGGTTGACCGTGTGCTTTATGACCTTAAGAACAATCCGTACAGCAGACGTATCATGACTAATATTTATGTACATCAGGATCTCCATGAGATGAACCTTTATCCCTGTGCCTATTCCATGACGTTTAATGTGACCAGGGAACCGGGGAAAGACAGGCTTGTGTTAAATGCTATCCTGAACCAGAGATCTCAGGATATCCTTACAGCCAACAACTGGAATGTATGTCAGTATTCTCTTCTTCTTATGATGATCGCTCAGGTATGTGATATGGAGGCTGGCGAGCTGGTCCATGTAGTTGCGGACTGCCATATCTATGACCGCCATATTCCGGTGATCAAAGAACTGATCCAGAGAAAACCCTATCCGGCTCCGGTTGTGAAGCTGAATCCGGAAGTTAAGGACTTCTACAAATTTACCACAGACGACCTTATTGTGGAAAATTATGAGACATGGCCCCAGATCAGGAATATCCCGGTGGCTGTATGACAAAAGGAAAGGAATGGGACTGAAATGAATATTATTGTTGCGGCAGATAAGAACTGGGGGATCGGAAGAGACAATAAGCTTCTTGTAAGTATTCCGGCAGATATGAAAATGTTTCGTGAGGAGACAACAGGCAAGGTAGTTGTTATGGGAAGAAAAACACTGGAATCTTTTCCAAACGGATTACCTCTTAAAAACAGAACCAATATTGTGATCACAGGAAACAAAGATTACAAGGTAAAGGGTGCGGTGATCGTTCACAGTATAGAGGAAGCTCTCAGGGAAGTGGAGAAATATCCCGCAGAGGATGTATACTGCATTGGTGGTGACAGTATTTACAGACAGATGCTTCCATATTGTAATGTGGCTCATGTGACAAAGATTGATTTTGCATATGAGGCAGATTCCCATTTTCCTGACCTGGATGCGGATCCGGAATGGGAGATCACAGCAGAGAGTGATGAGCAGACATATTTTGACCTGGAATATGCTTTTGTAAAATACGAGAGAAAATAAGAAGCAGATATCTTACGATCTGCAGGGAACATGGTACAGGACATCTTAAAAAAGGTGTCCTGTTTTTTTATTCCGCAGGAAATACTCTGCAATGTTCCCGTAAAATAAAAAGAGCTGCATACAATGTATACAGCCCTTATAAAAATCCGGGTTACTCGATCACGTGGATCCATCCCTCCGGAGCCTCGATGCGGCCCATCTGGATGCCTGTCAGTGTATCGTAAAGTTTCTGGATAACCGGTCCCATCTTTTCCATTCCGCTTGGGAAGCAGATTTCCTTGCCGTGGTCGTTGATCTTTCCAACTGGAGAGATAACAGCAGCGGTACCACAAAGGCCGCACTCTGCGAAATCCTTAACCTCGTCGAAGTAGATCTCACGCTCCTCAGCCTCAAGTCCAAGATACTCTTTGGCAACATAGATCAGGGAACGACGTGTAATAGAAGGAAGGATACTGTCTGATTTTGGTGTTACAACCTTGCCGTCCTTTGTAACGAAGATAAAGTTTGCTCCACCTGTCTCCTCAACCTTGGTACGTGTCTTAGGATCAAGATACATATTCTCATCAAATCCCTGCTTATGAGCGTCAACGATAGCATGAAGGCTCATTGCGTAGTTCAGGCCGGCTTTGATGTTACCTGTTCCGCAAGGTGCGGCACGGTCAAAGTCACTGACACGGATCGTGATTGGTTTTGCGCCACCCTTGAAGTATGGTCCAACCGGTGTTGTAAGGATACGGAACTGATATTCATCAGCCGGTTTAACACCGATTACGGCGTTGGAACCGAACATGTACGGACGAAGATAAAGAGTTGCGCCTGAACCATATGGCGGAACCCATGCAGCATTAGCTTTGACAACCTGATTAACAGCATCGATAAATCTCTCTTTCGGGAATACCGGCATCTCAAGCCTTGCAGCAGATGCAGCGATACGCTCTGCATTTAAGTCAGGACGGAAAGTAACGATATGTCCGTCTTCTGTTGTGTAGGCTTTCAGTCCCTCGAATACACTCTGGGAGTACTGAAGTACACCTGCACACTCATTAAGTACGATGTTAGGGTCTGTGCTTAAAGTACCCTCATCCCATTTGCCATCTTTAAAATTAGAGACATATCTGTAGTCGGTAGGCATATAAGCAAAACCGATACTGGACCAGTCAATGTTCTTTTTTTCCATAACGATTCCTCCGTTTAAGTGTTTTACTATTTACCATTGTAAAACTTTTACGTAATGACTTCAATGGTTAATTTGAATTTTTTGTGCCTTTTTTTCATTCCCTTGTAATTTACAGAGGATTTCGCTATAATAATTTTAATTATGATTGGAGGAAAAAATGGAGAATCATGAATTTGAAGATCTTGGTGACAAGATCCAGGATATTATTGAAAATGCAGTAAATTCAAAAGACTTCAAGAAGATGAACCAGAGTATCAACCAGACACTGAACAAGGCGATCGATACAGGAAGTGAAGCCCTGAAGGATGTTTTAAACTCCGCTATGGGGGGAGCGCAGGATCCGGAATTCCGGAAACGCAGCTACACGTATCAGAGCCCTTATTATGGAAGAAACCGTGCAGCCAGAGAAGAACTTATGAAGAAACAGAACCAGGTTCTCTACGGTAAGACAACGGGAGAGAACCTGAAAGGAATGATGATGGCTGTTTCCGGAGGCATCCTTCTAAGCGGAATGGGGCTTGGAGCGATGATGCTTCTTATGTGGATGGGGTTTGGCAACAGCAGCAGTCTGGGAACCGGAGCACTGGCATTTTTCTGTATCGGTGCGGCAGGAAGCGGTGTCCTTCTGAGAAACGGGTGCAAGAGACTTGGAAGACTTGGCCGTTTTCAGACTTATGTCAGGACACTGGGAGATCACACCTACTGTAATTTCACGAAGCTTGCACAGGCAGTAGGGAAGCAGGAAAAATTTGTAAAAAAAGATGTCTGCACAATGATCCGGAAAGGGTGGTTTCTGGAGGGGCATATTGATGACCAGCAGACCTGTCTGATCACCAGCAATGAGACATATGAGCAGTATGTGGAAACACAGAAACAACTGGAACTTAAGAAAAAAGAGACGGCGCCGGAGGTGCATCTTGAGGAGAATATGACAGAGGAGGCCCAGGAAGTTCTGAAAAAAGGCAATGAATTCCTGGAAAAGATCCACAGGAGCAATGATGCCATTCCGGGACCGGAGATCTCAGCCAAGATATCCAGGATGGAACTGATCATCCGAAGTATCTTTGAGCGTGCAGGAGATCATCCGGAAGTGATTCCGGATCTTAAGAAACTGATGGACTATTAT
>CAKROW010000087.1 GCA_934373235.1 uncultured Blautia sp.
ATACAATATCATCACATATATCTATAGAAAGGAATTCTGAACTCTTATGCAGAACATTCATACAAACAGTACTCTGCAGGAAACAGCCAAACACGGCGATCCTGATTTCCCTTTAGAATTTTATATAGACGATACCCGGAAATTTTATAATAACGATATCAACTGGCACTGGCATAAAGAATTTGAAATCCTCTGTGTTTCAGAGGGTACTGTTACTTGTCAGATTGAGCAGAAAACTTATACCCTGCACTCCGGTGAAGGAATTTTTATCAACAGCGGTATGCTGCATCATTTCACTTCCGAAAATTATGGTGTTATGCCTAACATTGTATTTTCCCCCACTTTTCTTGCACCAAGTGAAAGTCTTATTTACAAGAAATATATCCTGCCATTAGAAAATGCCATGCTTCCCTGCTTTATTTTCAGGCAGCAGAAAACATGGCAAAAACATATTTTAAATCTCTGCGGACAATTATTTCTTAATCTGGCCTCACCGGAAAGGCATGAGCTTCTTATTCATAACCTTTTAGGTGAGATCTGGTTCATTATGACAGACCATCTTTCCCCGGAACAACTTACTCCCAGATCGAGTGTTCTGCCTTCTCACACGGAACGTATGATTCCAATAATGCTTGAGTATATCCAGACACACTACGCCGCCCCTATAACACTTACAGATATTGCAGCCGTCGCAAATATCAGCCCCAACACCGCTTTACGTTATTTTCGTGAAAATATCGGAATATCCCCGGTTGAATATCTTATTCAATATCGCATCAGCATTGCCTGCAAAATATTAAGGGAAAGCTCTGACAAAATAGCCAGCGTTTCTGTCAGAGTCGGATATGACAATGTCAGTTATTTTTGCAGGATCTTTAAAAAATTTGTAGGAAAATCTCCCTCTCAATATCGTGCTGAACAGAAATTACCAGATAACCTTTCTGATAAATTTTCACATGGTATTTATTAATATCCATCTGTCATCCTGACAATGTTTTTTAATTTCTCTCCGTTCAGATACTGTTCCAGGTTTTCCATACAGATATTCCAGATCATTTCCTGGACTTCTGTGTTTCCTCCGAAACTTGGCCCTGCGATGTGTGGGGTGAGGATGACCTGGTTCATTTCCCACAGTGGGGAGTCAGAAGGAAGTGGTTCTGTCTCAAATACATCCAGAACTGCGCCTTTTAAGTGGTCTGCCTGTAATACACGGATCAGATCTTCTGTGGGAATGAGGCTTCCTCTTCCTATATTGACCAGAACTGCTTCTTTTTTCATGGATATTAACCTTCTGTAATCCAGAAGGCCTTTGGTTTCCGGTGTTCCGGGCAGACAGCCGATCACGATGTCCGCATGCGGCAGCTGTTCCTCCAGTGCTGTCAGGTCATATACCTGGTCAAAATCTTTCAGCTGTTCTGTATCTTCGGGCGCTAATGTTCTTTTTATTCCGGTCACATGGGTTTCAAATGCTTTCATTCTGTGGGCAATGTTTCTTCCTATATCACCTGTTCCCAGAATGAGAATATTTTTTCCATATATGGTGTCTGATGATTTATTCTGTACCCAGAGACGCTCCTTTTTATTTTTCCAGTAAGCCGGAAATCCGCGGTACAGAGCAATGACATTTCCGATCACATATTCCGATATGATCTTTCCGAAAGCACCGGAGGCATTAGTCAGTGTAACTCCTGTGGGAAATGTTTTCATTTTTGTATACTTATCCGCACCGGCCCATGTCAGCTGAATCCAACGAAGGTTTTCGGTTTTCTGAATCTCTGATTCTTCCGGCTCTCCGATCACTACTTCCGCAATTGTGATGGAATCATCAGTTTCATTATCCTGAAAAATAAACTCACATTTCTCTCCGAATTTTTCTGTAAATTTATTTCGGATTTCTGTATCGCACTGCGGTTTTATCAGAACTTTGATTTTCTTCTCTGTATTTTCCATGATGTTTTCTCCGTAAACAGTTTTTCAGGATTCCTTTACCAGTTTTCCGGTCATATGCTCTGGCTCCAGTTCCAGACAAAGAACTGCGGAGCCGCATTTCCGCAGCTCTTCTTCTGCGTAAACTTTATCATCTGTGAATTTTTTACATAAATTTGTGCATATTTCTTCTACTTTTTCCGGTTCTTCAACTTCGTGAAGACGACCAAATACGATGACACTCCGAATGTTTAACGCCCATTCGCCTTCTTTCCGATATCCCTCGTCCATAACACAGAATGAAACTTTATCACAGTTTCTGATAGCATCGATCTTATGACCGGCTTTCGCTCCATGGAAATAGATTTTTCCCTCTTTCTCGTTATACCAGTGGGTCATTGGCATTCCATAAGGATAACCGTCTTCTCCCTGCACAGAAAGTACGCCTCTCGGTTCTTTTTTCAGGATTTCAATACATTCTTCCTTGCTTAATTCCTGTTTAAATCTTCTCATTTTTCGAAACATAAGTCATTCCTCCCTGCTTTGTACTTTAACGTTCAAATATCACTTTATATGTTCCCAGCACCTGTCTGCATGGAATTTTGGCTGCATTTTCTGCTGTGAAGTCTTCCCTTGGATAGTTTGTTTTTGGCTCTTCCGGATAGGCCGGAAGAGTTTTACCGATACTGACGCCATGTGCATCCTTATCCGTGAATTTCCAACAGAATATACATTCACAAAATTCTTTGTTCTCAGTAATTATCTCCGGCTTTTTTAATTCAGGTGTTTCTTTCAGAAAATAGCATCCTGCATTATCTTTTTCTGCCGGGCAGGAGCCTTCGATTCCAACTGCTGTAAAAGAAATCTCAATGAAGTCAGTTTTGAAAGTAGTTGTTTTTCCTTCTTTCTGGAATGGCACTTCATTCCAGTAACCGATATTCAGCCATCCTCTGTTTCCATCTTTTTCCACTGGCGTATTAAATTCCAGATAGCCAGCGCTATTACCCCGGATTTCTGCGTTAATCCGCAAGACCGGCCGCAGTGAAACAAATTCCTCAGGGATAATTGCCCTGATCCGATCCTGTTCTATACCGTAAGCCATTACGTACTGTTCTATTTTCATGAATTTCTCCCTTGTTAGAACCCAAACAACTCCGCCGTTTTCTCCATCCTCTCTGCGATCGGGACTCCAAACGGACAGCGGGTTTCACATTCCTGACAGCCAATACATTCGGAGGCTTTGTGCTCCAGAAGTTCGTAGTGGGATTTTATGGTTGCCGGTACTTCCGGCTGCATGGTGGCAAGATCGTAAAATTTATTGATCATGGCAATGTCCAGTTCTGCTGCACATGGCTTGCAGTGTCCGCAGTAGGTACACTCGCCTTTGTAGGAATGAAATGGTGCACTGGCGATCACAGATGCGTAGTCTTTCTCTTCTTCCGTTGCAGATTCGTATGCTACGGCATCGTTGACCTGTTCTTTTGTGTCGTAGCCACACATGATGGAACAGACTGCTGGTCTTGTAAGTGCGTAATGGATGCACTGTACCGGTGTCAGGCTTACACCAAACGGGGAACGTTTCTCATCAAAAAGTCTTCCCCCTGCAAAGCCTTTCATAACTGTGATTCCCACATCGTTTTCCTCGCATGCCTTATATAAGCGGGCTCGGTCCGCATCAATTCCTTTTAAGCTGCTGTCAAATTCTTCCGCAAACATGGTATCAATATTTTCACTTGCAGGAAGCATGTCAAATGCAGGATTGATGCTGAAAAGGATCATTTCCACATATCCGGATTCTGCTGCTTTTTTCGCTACTTTCGGATTGTGGGAGCTCATGCCGATGTGGCGGATCACGCCTGTTCTTTTCAGCTCCATCACATAGTCCATGTATTCGGAATGCTGGAGATTTTCCCATTCTTCCTCAGAATCCACATAGTGGATCATTCCAAGATCAATATAGTCAGTCTGAAGTCGTTTTAAAAGATCCTCAAATGCAGGACGTACATATTCCATCTCTCTGGTGCGGTAATACTGCTCGTCCTTCCATGTGGAACCAATATGTCCCTGGATAAACCACTGGTCACGGTTCTCCTTGATTCCCTCACCGATAATATTTCTGGATTTCGGGTCCGGCATCCAGCAGTCCAAAATGTTGATTCCCTTTGAGGATGCATAATGAATCAGTTCAATACTTTCTTCCTCCGGATGACGTTCCAGCCATTCTCCTCCAAATCCGATCTCACTGACCTGAAGCTCTGTTTTTCCCAATCTTCTTGTTTTCATTCTGTTTCCTCCCAATAACCTTCATATTTACGACATCCTCATCATGCCTGTTAGTTATATATTATCATAGTCAACAGGTATTTGCTATTCCTTCTGTTTGGATGTATACTTCATTTGTATAAATAATATGTAGTAATACTTACGAGGTGTTTTTTATGAAACCGCAGACAAAGTCCAATAAATTGGACATCTTAAATGGTTCTATCTGGAATAAACTTCCCCTGTATGCCATTCCTGTCGCTGCCACCGGAATCCTGGAACAGCTGTTTAATGCATCAGATATTGCCATTGTGGGTAATTTTGCCAGCACAGACCGTACCGTTGCCATTGCCGCGGTAGGTGCAAACAGTCCGGTGATCGGTGTGATCCTGAATCTGTTTATCGGTCTTTCCCTTGGAACCAATGTTGTGATTGCCAATGCCATCGGAAGAAACGATGAGTGTGAGGCACAAAAAGCCGTACATACTTCTATTCTGGCTGTTTTTCTGGCAGGTATCCTTGCTGCCCTGTTTGGAGAATGGGTGATTGGAGATTTCTTAAATCTTCTCAATGTTCCCGCAGATGTTTTTCCATATGCGCTTTTATATATCCGCATTTATCTTCTGGGGCTGCCTGTCATCTTTCTTTTCAATTTTGAGGCAGCTATTTTCCGGAGTACCGGCGATACCAGGACCCCGCTTCTGGCTCTGTTCTGCGGCGGTATATTAAATGTGATCCTGAATCTCTTTTTTGTTATCGTCATCGGAATGAATGTAAACGGAGTTGCCACTGCCACAGTGATCTCCAATGTTGTCAGCTCTTCCATCCTTTTTATCAAACTGACAAAAACAGAGAAATGGATACATCTGGATGTACATAAATTATCAGTGGATAAAGTCTGCCTCCTGAAGATCCTGCGGATCGGACTGCCAGCAGGAATCCAGAGTGCTGTGTTCAATATTGCCAACCTGGTGATCCAGTCTGCCATCAACAGCCTCGGAACACTTGTGATCGCAGCTTCCAGCGCAGCCTTTAATATTGAAATCCTGGTATATTATGTATTTAACTCTTTCAGCCAGGCATGTACAACATTTGTGGGACAGAATTATGGAGCAAAACAGATCCGGCGTTGTAAAAAAGTTCTGCTTTTATGTCTGGGAGAAGGCCTGATGGCAACTGCCGCAGCTGCCATTCTGATCCTCTCCAGCGGAAAATTCCTGCTTTCTCTGTTTAACAGTGATCCGCAGGTCATTGCCATCGGTTATACCCGACTTGTCATTATCTTTTCCGCATACATTTTCAGTCTGCTTTATGAGATCATGTCCGGCTACCTCCGTGGTTTCGGGATTTCCTTTGTTCCGGCACTGCTTACAACCATCGGTGTATGCGGAACAAGGATTGCATGGGTATATGGCGTATTCCCGAACCACCGGAACTTTGCCAGCCTGATGACCATTTATCCTGTCAGCCTGTCCACAACGGCTCTGCTGATTCTCATCGCAGTGCTTGTTTATCGGCCGACTCGCAGATACCGGAATCTGGAAAACTAATTAACAAGAGATACTAAGCCGCTGATGTAAACCATAAAAAGCACAAAGTTATACACCAGAAGAAAGTTGACCTCACAACCAGCACTCCAATAATTATCCAGGAAAAATTATATCCCACCGGGGGGCTTGTTGCCCTACATGTTAATTGCTAATATATAGGTAACAACTCAAGGAGGATTTATTTTTTATGAAAAAAACAACTTCCAATAATCCGCCTATGTCAGAGCGAATCAAAGCTTATTGGAGTCTGCGTTCCAGTACGTTTAAAACAACTCGTGCGAATGAACTTGATGATTCTGAAATTGGTAAACGGTGGCTCGATATCCTTTATCATTATTTTCCTGCTGACAAACAATCCTTAAATATTTTAGACATTGGAACAGGTGCCGGATATTTTTCTATTCTGCTTGCAGAACAGGGCTATCACACTACAGGCATAGATTTGACTCCAGACATGATTTCTGCAGCCAAAGATCTTGCTAAGCAGCGGAATTCTACAGCTCATTTTCAGGTCATGGATGCTATGAACCTTGATTTTCCAGATCAAAGTTTTGACGTTATTGTCACCAGAAACTTAACCTGGACCTTACCTGATATTCCCCGTGCATATCAGGAATGGTACCGCGTGCTCTCTGCAAATGGAGTTTTATTAAATTTTGACGCTGAATATGGAAATAATGTTCGTTATGAAAAAAAGCATTCTCTTTCCGTATCTCAAGATACCCCTTACGGACATCGTCCTATTTCCGACAAAATGTGGCAGGAAAACGCTGACATTACCTTATCTATGGAAGCAAGCCGTCAAACTCGCCCTGAATGGGATCTCAAACTTTTATCACAATGCGGTTTCTCAAGATCAGGATCTGACCTGCAGGCAGGGAAAAAAGTTATGAAGGAATGGGATCAGATTCACTCACCTATGTTTTTAATATGGGCGTACAAGTAATCAGGTTCAAGTCAAACGAATATTTGCAATACGCTTCGCTGCTTGCTCATAACCAAATAAACAGAATTGCTGTGAAAAACATCATCTATCACAGCAATCCTGTTTATTTTTTAATTCATATTTTCGAGAAAGCAGGCAATCTGACGCCCATTTTTTTCGGTCAGTTCCGGTCTCTGTAATTTACATTTTTCTGTTGCACATGAACAAAACTCATAGAATTTACATCCTAGAGAAGAAGTTTCTCTCAGGCTGTCACTGTTAACAAATTTAAAATCTTTGTCAATTCTTGGTTTCAGTACACACTTCAAAAGCAATTTCGTATATGGATGTTTTGGATTATCCAGAATCTCTGCCGCCTCTCCTGTTTCCACTATAGATCCTTTATACATAACAGCGATCCGATTACAGATATTTCTTGCCAGTAAAAGATCATGCGTGATAAACAGATACGCCATATTTTTTTCTCTCTGAAGTCGTTTTAAAAGTGCAATGATCTGTGCCTGAACTGACACATCCAACGCAGATGTCGCTTCATCACATATCAACAGTTTAGGAGATGAAATAATTGCACGGGCAATCGCTGCTCTCTGGCATTCTCCTCCACTAAGCTGACTAATTCTGCGATCATAATAGCTTGATTTTAATCCAACATATTCTATTGCCTGCTTTGCTCTGCGATCCAGTTCTTCTTTTCCAGGATTATCTAAATAACGCAGTCCCTGTTTCACACTGTTCAGTAATGTATACCGTGGGTCAAAAGAATCTACTGGATTCTGAAAGATCATCTGCAGTTTGCTCCTGCTTTCTTTTACAGCCCGCCCATTATCCAGATTCTTTCCATCCAGAAAAATCTGTCCACTATCTGCCGTTTTTAAATGCATGATGAGTGATGCCATCGTGCTTTTTCCGCATCCAGATTCTCCGACAATCCCCAGACATTCCCCTTCGTCTATAGACAGGTTTACATGATCTACCGCTGTAAATCTGGACTTTTCATTGGTAAATTCCTTATAGATATCCTTAACTACCAGCAAACTCATATTATCTGTCACCTCCGGCATTCAAAGGATGGATACATCTTGCCCACCGTCTTTCTCCAAAGTAGGTTTGATCCGGCATTATCCTCTCACATTCTTCTGATGCATACGGACATCGCGGGGCAAATGGACATCCCGACATCTGTATCCCAAAATCCGGCGGCATTCCATTGATTCCTACAGGATCATCTCCCATTTCGGTTGGCACTGCATCTATCAGTGCTTTTGTATATGGATGATGTGGATCAGAAAGAAGTGCTTCGGTATCTCCCCATTCCACCATATGGCCTGCGTACATCACACCAACCGTGTCACAAAGCTGTGCAACCACTCCAATGCTATGCGTTACAAGCACGATCGATGTTTTAAATTTCTCTCTCAGATCGTGCATTTCTTTTAATACTTTCATCTGTACAGTTACATCCAGTGCTGATGTCGGTTCATCCGCAAGGATGATCTGCGGATTATTAGCCATTGCAAGTGCAATACCGACTCTCTGGTTCATACCACCTGAAAGTTCAAATGGATAACTTTTTAAAATACGATCCGGATCAGGCATACGCAACTGCTTTAACAAATCAGCTGCGTATGTATAACACTCTTTTTTAGAATGTTTCTCTCCGTGACAGTTCATAGTTTCCCAGAAGTGATATCCTATATTCTGTACCGGATTACATGCCTCCCCGGAGTTCTGAAATACCATGCTGATTTTTGAGCCACGAATCTGGCGAAGTTCTTCTTCATCCATGGAAACAAGATCCTTTTTTTCAAATAAAACAGATCCTTCCATTATATTCATGTTTTCAGAAATAAGCATCATCAGCGTACGAAGCAGTGTACTTTTGCCGCATCCTGACTCTCCAACTAGGCCGGCAATTTCTCCTTTATGCAGCGTAAACCCCACATCACGAACAACAGGAATATTTTCATAACCTATTGTTAAGTTTTTTACTTCCAGTAATTTATCCATGACTGTGTACCTTTCATTTTGGGTATATTACTCTGCCATTGTTGTCTGATAATTAATTGCATAATACTCAGATGGATTTGTTGGACAGTTTTCAACATTCTTTTTCATAACATTCGTAAATTTGGAATGTCCGATTACGATATATCCTGCATCATCCATAACTTTCTGCTGAATTTCTACAGCCAATTCATTTCTCTTATCTGTATCAAACTCTTTGTCCAGTTGCTCAACCAGTTTATCTACTTCCGGATTACTGTAATGACCATAATTTGTAGAACCATCTGTTTTTAAAGCCAGATCTGAGAAATACTGCGGATCTCCAGTCGGACACATTGTCATTGAAATCATCATCAGATCGAAATCACCGCTTTCCTGCTTCTCTACAACCGCATCATATGC
>CAKROW010000088.1 GCA_934373235.1 uncultured Blautia sp.
GTACACGGCGGACCATTTGCAAACATTGCTCATGGATGTAACTCCGTAACAGCTACAAAGATGGCTATGAAGCTTGCAGATTATGCCATTACAGAGGCTGGCTTCGGTGCTGACCTTGGTGCTGAGAAATTCCTGGATATCAAGTGCCGTATGGCTGGACTTAAGCCAAGTGCAGTTGTTATTGTTGCCACTGTACGTGCCCTGAAATATAACGGCGGTGTTGCAAAGGCTGACCTTAACAACGAGAATCTTGAGGCTCTTGAGAAGGGTATCCCGAACCTTTTAAAACATGTAAGCAACATCAAAAATGTATATAAACTTCCATGTGTGGTTGCTATCAACGCATTCCCGACAGATACAAAGGCAGAGCTTGATTTTGTGGAAGCTAAATGTAAAGAGCTTGGCGTAAATGTAGCACTTTCTGAAGTATGGGCAAAAGGCGGAGAAGGTGGAATCAAACTTGCAGAGGAAGTGATCCGTCTGGTTGAGGAGCCGAATGACTTCACATATTCTTATGAGCTGGATGGTTCCATAGAGGATAAACTGAACCAGATCGTGCAGAAGGTTTATGGTGGAAAGAAAGTTGTTCTTACAGCAAATGCTCAGAAACAGGCAAAACAGCTTGAGGCACTTGGCTTTGGAAAATGCCCGATCTGTGTGGCTAAGACTCAGTACAGTCTGACAGATGATCAGACCAAGCTTGGAGCACCTACAGACTTCGAGGTAACAGTACGTAATCTGAAGATTTCAGCAGGTGCAGGATTCATTGTAGCCCTTACCGGTGAGATCATGACCATGCCAGGACTTCCCAAAGTACCGGCAGCAACCAAGATCGATGTAGATGAAAGCGGTAAGATCACAGGACTGTTCTGATATTAACGGGAAACAGGCAATGAATGATAAATGATAAATGATAAAGAAGATATGTCTCATTTTGGGGCATATCTTTTTTTGTTCATTTTTCACTGAAAATGTCGTTTCCGCTTATGTATCTTGAAAAGGAAAGATGAGTCTTTTATAGTAAGATCACAGGAGACAGATCAGATACGTAACAAGAGAAATGTGGGAAGGGCGGGATGACATTTATGTTAAAAAACAGGATCAGATTCAGGACAGTGGTTTTAAGTGGACTGATGGCGCTTTCAGGGATTTATACAGTGCCTGAAAGGATACAGGCGGCAGAGCTCCGGGATGAATGGGCGATTTACTGGTATCTGTGCGGAAGTGACCTGGAAAGTGGCGGGGGATGTGCAACGGAGGATCTTAATGAACTTCTTCAGGTGGACCTTCCCGACAATATAAAAGTGGTCATTGAAACGGGAGGAAGCAGCCGGTGGCAGAATGAGACTGTAGACCCGGATTACCTGGAACGTTATGTGTACAGCAGTGAAGGTCTTGAATGTGTAGCTCAGGTTGAGCCGGCTAATATGGGAGAGAGTGAAACTCTTGCAGATTTCCTGAATTTCTGTGAGGAAAATTATCCTGCCAGACATAGAGCCGTGATCTTCTGGAATCACGGAGGAGGAAGTGTACAGGGGGTTGCCTTTGATGAGAATTATAGTTATGATTCTCTGACACTGGCAGAATTATATGAGGCTTTTAACAGTGTTTATGAGCTGTCAGAAGAAGATCCGCCTGTGGATCTGGTAGGGTTTGATGCATGTCTTATGGCTACTGTGGATACGGCAAATGCGTTTTCAGATATTGCACGTTATATGGTAGCAAGTGAGGAGACAGAACCTGGAAACGGCTGGTATTATACAGGTCTGGCAGAAGCACTGGCAGAAGATTCGTTTATGGAGGGGTCAGAGCTTGGAAGGGCTATCTGTGATTCCTACATGGAAGGCTGTGAGATGTATGGTACGGAAGATGAAACTACCCTTTCTGTAACAGATCTGGGAAAAATAGGTCCTCTTCTCACTGCCTATGACAATCTGGGAAAAGAAGCGCTTGCCTACACCTGCGAAGATGCCTCTTTTTATACAGAATTCGGTCGAAATGCAGAGCTTGCGGAAAACTACGGCGGAAATACAAAGGACACCGGTTACACTAACATGGTGGATCTTAGAGATCTGGCAGAAACCAGTCAGGACCTGCTTCCGGATACCGCAGCAGATGTGCTGGACTGTCTGGAAAACTGTGTGATATATAAGGTGAACGGTGCATACCGCCAGAGGGCAGGAGGACTGTCCTGTTATTATTCTTATAATGGAGACATAGATGAGTTTGAAGACTACTCATGGGTAGGCTCCAGTGAGGCATTTAAATATCTCTATGGGTACGTACTAAGCGGAAACCTGACAGAGGAAGGCCAGGCATATGTGGAAGGGCTTGGATATGAGGAGATTCCGGAAATGACAACTCTTGAGGATGAGCCGGAGGGAAAGGAATATCCGGTTTATATTAATGATGAGGGTTACGGAGTGCTGGAGCTGGATCAGGATACAGCAAATATGCTTACCGGTGTGTACTGCCAGGTAGCGTACTACGATGAGGAAGAAGATATCATGTTGTATCTTGGAAGAGATAATGATATTGACATGGACTGGGATAAAGGCATTTTTACGGATAATTTCCGTGGGGTTTGGGGTGCGATCGACGGAAATCTCTGTTATATGGAGATTATTTATGAAGGGGAGGATTATAATCTTTACAGTGTTCCTGTTCTTCTTAACGGAGAAGAATATCAGCTCCGGGTGGTATATGATTATACGGAAGAATGTTTCGATATTCTGGGTGCCAGAAAAGGCCTGGATGATAACGGGATGGCAGATAAAAATCTGATCAGGCTTAAAGAAGGAGATGAGATCACTACATTACATTATGCATCCAGTATTTCCGGGGATGATGATTTTCAGCAGGTGGAAGTAGACACATTCACAGTAACAGACCAGACCAGTTTCCAGGAAACAGACATGGGAGATGGTAATTTCCTTATGATGTTTGAGCTTGTGGATGCAAGAAATCAGAGCGTAACTTCCGAGGCTATGACTTTTACTGTAGAGAACGGAGAGATCACAGCAGATGCATAAAATACAGAAATCCTTCCAGGTGAAACTGGAGGGATTCTTTTTTGGGGCAGGAGCAGATGGGAAAATACTGGATGAGGAGCTTATACAGGTCCTCAGACTGCTTTCTTCTTTTTCTTCGGATAGGGCTGTTTATCATCTGTAAGGTTCAGCAGGTAATCTACACTGGTATTATGAAATTCTGCCAGCCTGATCAGGATATGGGTGGGAATATCCACATCACCACATTCATAATTGCTGTAGATGCGCTGACTGCAGTTCAGGATCTCGCCCATTTTCTTCTGTGTAAGGTCGCGGTCTTCACGTAGATCGCGGATTCTTTTGTACATGTGTTTCACCTCTTGGTTCATAATAAACCAGCGGGATATTCACTATTGAAATATAGCGAGAAATTCGCTACACTGGATTTGCGGATGTGAGTGTTTGTTTTAACGCAGGAAGGAGAACCGGAGAATGAAAATTAAAATTGGAAAATTGCTGAGATGGATCATAGAGCTGAGTTTGTTTTGTGGATATTTTTATGTGCTGTTTATTAATCTGGTATGTGGATTTTGTGCAGGGGGGATCAGGGGAAAGGAGGATTTTATGAAGATACTGGCAGTATCCTTTTTACTGGCAGCAGGTCTTCCGGGAATAGTCTGGTATCAGCATGGAAGGATACGGAAACTGAAAAAGAAACTGGAACGCAAACAGCAGTATGAGAGTTAAATAAATTTGCCTGCTTTACAGAAACAGACTTGACAAAATTTGAAATCCTCATATAATTATCAATGGTAATTAACTTAGATAATTATATGAGGAGTTTTTTTATGACAAATGAAAAGATCAAGCGGATGCTTGATGCCTGTTATCAGGCGAAACGTATCCGGGAAATGCTTCCTCCGTTGCCAAATGGCGTTATGCCGTCCTACATTCAGTATCTGGATGTGATCCTGTCCCTGCAAAAGGAAAAAAAAGATATCCGGATCTCTGATATCAGTGACGCTATGAAGCTTCCGCGCCCGGGAGTCACAAGAACTGTAAAGGAAATGGAGTCAAAAGGATATCTTCAGAAGATTGCTTCTCCGGATGACGGACGCGTCACCTACATATCCATCACAGTGGAAGGAGAAAAGCTTTCCGAAAAATATGACCAGGATTATTTCAGCAGCCTGGCACCATATCTTTCAGAGATTTCCGAAGAAGAGGCTGACTGCATGATCCGGACCATCGAAAAATTTTATCAGATCATGTGTGAGAGGAGAGAAAGCTATGACAAATGATAAAGCAGATTTTACTCAGGGAAGCATCCTGAAGAAACTGGTTGCCTTTATGATGCCTGTACTTGGTGCCCTGATCCTTCAGGCTGCCTATGGTGCGGTCGATCTTCTTGTGGTTGGAAGATTTGGTTCCACATCCGGACTGTCAGCAGTATCCACCGGAAGCCAGGTGCTGAATCTTGTTACCTTTGTAGTGATCCAGTTTGCCATGGGAATCACCGTTCTGATCGCCCGTTATCTTGGAGAAAAAAGACCGGAACAGATCGGCTCTGTTATCGGCGGGGCAGCGATCGTATTTACCATGATCTCTGTCGGACTGTTTATTGTTATGGTATGTTTTGCACATCCGATCTCCGTTCTGATGCAGGCACCGGCAGAAGCGGTTGACCTGACTGCATCTTATGTGCGGATCTGCGGAAGCGGAATTATCTTTATTGTTGCGTATAACCTGTTATCTGCTATCTTCCGTGGACTGGGAGACAGCAGATCACCACTGCTTTTTGTACTGGTTGCATGTATTGTAAATGTGATCGGAGACCTGGTACTGGTAGCCGGCTTACATATGGATGCAGCAGGAGCAGCTATTGCTACGGTTTCTGCGCAGGCCTTAAGTGTTGTATTTGCAGTAATTCTTCTGATAAAGAAGGAGCTTCCGTTTACCATCACAAAGAAAGATTTCCGCCTGAATCTTCAGTGCAGACGTTTTCTTAAGATCGGACTTCCCCTGGCACTTCAGGAATTCCTGACGCAGGTTTCTTTCCTTGCCTTATGTGCGTTTGTCAACCGCCTGGGGCTGGAGGCATCCTCCGGTTACGGCGTTGCCTGCAAGATCGTAAACTTTGCCATGCTGGTTCCAAGCTCCCTAATGCAGTCCATGGCTTCCTTTGTTTCACAGAACGTAGGAGCCGGAAAACCGAAACGTGCGAGAAAATCCATGCTTACAGGAATCGGAGTCGGTCTGGTTGTTGGCTGCCTGGTATTTATCCTGATCCTGCTGAAGGGTGATGTACTGGCAGGGTTTTTCTCAACGGATGCAGGGGTTATCCGGAAAGGATTCGATTACCTGAAAGGTTTTGCACCGGAGACGCTTGTCACAGCAGTACTTTTCAGCATGGTCGGATATTTCAACGGAAACAACCAGACGGTATGGGTTATGGTACAGGGGCTTGTCCAGACACTTCTGGTACGACTTCCGATGGCGTACTTTATGAGTATCCAGCCGGACGTCAGCCTTACAAAGATCGGTCTGGCTGCACCGGTATCCACTGCAGTGGGAATCGTGCTGAATATTGGATTCTTTATATATTTTACCCGCCGGGAGAAAGAAAGTATCCTGTAAATAATAAAGATCAGAAAGCCGCAGCGCATAGAGCCTGCGGCTTTTTGTGATAAAAGGTCTGCATGAAAACAGCCGGCAATTTCCGAAAAGTCTGTAAAGCCCTGGGGTGATATGATATAATGAGCTGAACCGGAAAATCTGAAGCACTGGAAGATTTTGTAAAAATGTGTGGACAGTAGATTTCATAGAGGAGGAGTAAAGGATGATTTGTGGAATGACGTATTTTCAGATATATCTGTATTTTTTGTTTTATTCTTTTGGAGGATGGGTCGTTGAAGTTATCTTCCATGCAGTAACATTAGGAAAGGTTGTAAACCGGGGATTTCTCAACGGTCCGGTATGCCCGGTATACGGGTTCGGTGTACTTTCTGTTTTTGCCATGCTTAATACCCTTCAGAGCGGTGGGCATGAAATGAGTGACGGAATGGTCTTTGTGTTTGGAATTGTTCTTGCAACTGCTGTAGAGCTGGTTGCAGGATGGCTTCTGGATGTCTGCTTCCATGCAAGATGGTGGGATTATTCCAATAAACCACTGAATTTTCATGGCTATATCTGTCTTGAGTTTTCCCTGATATGGGGACTTGCTATTGTGATGGTTGTAAAGGTTTTTCAGAAGTATGTGGAAAGTCAGGCTTCTCATACACCTTCCACACTGGAGTGGGTTGTTATGGCAATTTTGTATGCCCTGTATCTGACTGACTTTATTGTGACAGTTGCGGTGATCCGTGGACTGAATAAGAAACTCACCAGACTGGATAAAGTACGTGCGGATCTGCGGATCGTAAGTGATAAGCTCAGCGATACGCTGGCAACAACCACAATCGACACAGCACAGAAGGTAGGGGAAGGAAAATTGCAGGTTGCTCTTGCGAAGGCAGAGTTTAGAGATGCTACTGTGGCTCAGAAAGAAAAATCGGTTGAAATGCTCCGTATGAAGAAAGCGGAACTTCAGGCACAGTTTGATGAATTATCAAATTCTATCACTAACCACACCGTATTCGGACAGGGAAGAATTATCAAAGCTTTCCCAGAGATGAAGCACAGAGATTATTCTGAGCTGATCCAGGATCTGAAGAAAAAACTTAAATAAAATATCAAAAAAGAAACAAAAAACCCATCAGAGTACTGCGTGGAACTTGCAAGGTACACGGATGGGTTTTTGGGCATATTATCGGATCCTTTTCTTTATCATCGGTCCAATGATCATTGCGATGATCATTTTAATGAGATCAGCCGGGATGAACGGAATTACACAGACTGCAAGGGCTGCTTTGAAGGTGTAATCTGCAACGATGCAGAACCATACAGTTCCGAAAAGATAGCAGACAATAGTTCCTACGATCATACCGATGAGATTGATCAGAGGTTTATGGCAGTTGTCGATCACCAGTCCGGCAATAATGGCCATGACGATAAATCCGATGATGTATCCGCCTGTAGGACCGGCCAGCTTTGCAGGGCCGCCGGTAAATCCGGAAAACACCGGAAGACCTACAAGGCCAAGCAGCAGATAGATCAGATAACTGATGGTTCCCTTTTTCCATCCGAGAAGATACAGGGACAGATAAATGGCAAGATTGGTAAATGAGATCGGAACCGGACCGATCGGAATTGACAGCGGGGCAAGAATACAGGTGACGGCTGTCATCAGAGCGGTAATAGTGATATCGTAGGTTTTCGTGTGTGGTGCAAAGGCTGTGTTTGTCTGAGCCATATTAAAGATCCTCCTTTGAAAAATGGACATGATAATTACTGATTACGGTAAGCTGTGAAAAATCTAAATGTGCAGATAAGATCATATGCACATGGTGGTGCTTATGCAGATTCAATCTCATAAGTAAATCCTGCATCCGTGATGGTTTTCAGGGTATCTTCGATTCCCTGGCCGCCTTCTGTAAGATAACCGGAAGCAAAAATGGAGTCTACAACACTGAGAAGTTTTTTTTCTTCGCCTTTGAAATAAACTTCCCTTCCGGCAGCACAGCGGATATCGGCTTTGGGTACCAGAAGTCTGGCAAGACAGAGGACTTTCATGCAGTATTCTGTTGTCAGACAGGAAATGTCGGCATTTCCGAGAGGAGTTCCCTTAATTGGCAGGAGGAAGTTGATCGGCAGTGCCTCAGGCTGGATCTCACGTAATTCAAGAAGCATGTCGACAACGTCTTCTTTGCTCTCACCCATACCGATGATGCCGCCGCTGCAGATCTCAAATCCAAGTCTCTGGAGCATATGGATATTCCGGACACGCTGCTCAAAAGTGTGAGTACTGCAGATATTATGGTAAAAGGATCGGCTGCTGTTCAGGTTATGGTTGATTCGGTCAAGGCCGGCATCTTTGAGAATTTTTGCCTGATGCTCTGTGAGAAATCCGATAGAACAGCAGAGATGGGTTCCATGTTCTTTCATTTTGCGGATCCTGCGTGCCAGTTCTTCAATTTCTTTATCTGTAAACTTCATTCCACTGAGGCCGATACAGTGTCTGGATAAATGATACTCATTTACGAAATCATTGTCCTGATATAATTTGTCTTCATCTACCCATTTATATTTGTCGATATCGGCAGTAGAACGACATGACTGGGCACAGTAGGCACAATCCTGGGAACAGTTACCGCTGCGGGCATTGGTAAGGATATGTATGCTTACACGGTTTCCTTTATATTTATAACGTAAACTTTTTGCACGGTCGATCAGTGACTCAAGCTCTTCATCAGGAGTATCTAAAATAGCAATAGCCTCATCTCTGGAGAGAACGGGAGAGCCTTTTTCATATGATGTAGGATTCATGGTGGTGATACCTTCCTTGTAGATTTTTTTGTACGGGTATCACTTTAACACATAAAAGCATAAAATGTCAACTATAAAAATAATTAAGGTTTACAATTGGTAGATGATCATAATGATCTGCCGCCTGGAAAAACAACAGGAGAGCTGGATCAGAAAAGGGAAGATGTAAGGATCTGTAAAATGGCATCCGGTTGCATGAAGTGATGTGCACTGTTTGTGGGACACATTTTATAAATGTAACCACAGTGATTTTACCAGGGAAAAGAGAAAAATGTGAAGATCAAAAAGCACATGTCGGATGAAGTTTTCAAACAAATATAAATAGATTGATCATGGAGGTAATTGATATTATGAAACTTGATGACTTTGTAGGAATGATGACAGGACATTTTGACAATAAGGATCAATTTGATAAGATGCAGGCAGAAGGGAAAACATATCCATATGCTGAGCATGTAAA
>CAKROW010000089.1 GCA_934373235.1 uncultured Blautia sp.
CAGATCACCTGTATCACTTCCATCCGGCAGAAGATCGGGGGAAAGCAGAGCCTGAAATGTGTGGGGAAGAACCCAAGGCTGGCTCAGGCGAAGTCAAGGAACGACAAGAATATTTCAGGGCTGCTGAACCAGATTGAAGACAATGCGAAGACCGGGAAGATCGGGATCCACACGTTTACCAATGCTTCCGCACATGAGATCGGGCAGACAAAGGTAAAGCTGCTCAGTATTCAGTTTGCTTCTTCTGAGGAAAACCATATGCAGTTTTTTGCACAGGTTCTTGTGGATGTGGCTGCGGATCCGGTGGAGAGATCTGCGGAGGCTGCCGGGACTGTGGTGATTCCGTTTCCGGGCGGAAGCGGCGGAACTGGAAGTGGTACGGGTGGTTCTGATGGAACCGGGGAGACACCGGATGCAGGAAATTCTGAAAATGGTGTGGCAGGGAATGAAGTTGGAAATACTTCCGGGAATGAGAATACAGGGAGTACGGATGATGTCTCTGGTGGATCAGATTCCGGATCCGGATCAGGGGGTGGTTCGGAGGTTTCTGTGGATGTGAGCCTGCCGGTGAAGTGGCAGGAAGACGGACAGGCATTCTGTCATGTGGTCTTTGAATTTAATAATGAGGAGATTGTGGAGCATTGTCCGGTGGAGACCTGGCATTCCGGGAAACATATTTTGTCACTGTATTATCCCATTGAGAAGATTGTTGCCAATTATACGAATACGTTCAATGTGTATCTCTGGATGGAGAATGGCAGTGGGACGGTTGATGTGGGGGACTGCATTGCTTCTGTCAGCGGACAGGCAATGGCGGCAGGGGACGCATGGGACGGAAAGCTTGAGGTGGAAGATTATACCAGGAGATTTGCCATTGGCGGTGGACTGGATGTGAATGGTTTCCGGGAATCGCTGTCCATGCAGATGAAGGAGACGGTGAACAGAGGCTTTGAGGTGTATTTTGCTGAGAGAGCGGAAATCAGCGGTTTCTGCAGGCCGGTAGAAATGGAGGGTGTGTGATGAAGTTGAAAGGTGAAATGGTCATTGAACTGACCGATACGAATACAGGTGCGGTGGAAACCGTGCAGGAGACGAACATGATCACGGAGGCAGTGAATAATATTCTGGGGCTGAATCCCATGGGGATTTATCTGAAAGCCAGCGGGGAGTATGACAATTCTGTTTTGTGGAACGGGACGCTGCTTCCCATCTGCCCGAACATGATCGGAGGGATCCTGCTGTTTCCGGCAGTGCTGGAAGAAAAGGCGGACCATATTTACGAGCAGGGGAAGAACCTGCCGGTGGCTTATGCTTCCAACAATGTAAATTCCGGTTCTGATGTAGCGAGAGGAAGCCTGAACCAGACGGAGAGCAAGAAGCTGGACAATGGATATAAGTTTGTGTGGGAGTTTACTCCCAGCCAGGGGAATGGAAATATTGCGGCGGTGGCACTGACCAGTGCCCTGGGCGGGCAGAATGCTTTTGGCAGTGCGGCAGGGGATGCCAGCACGTTCCTGCTTCTGAAAAAGGTGGATATCGGGGATATCCCGAAGGCGAGGCAGATGACACTGTTTGAGGCAGTGGAGCTGGATTTTGAAAAGAACCTGCTGTATTCCATCACCTTTGGGACTTCCAGTGTGACCATTACGAAGATCCGGATCCCGGTGTTTAACATCGGGCTGAATGAGAAGCTGGATGATACCACGTATACCGTACTGGAAGAGCAGACGCTGACAACGGAAAGCTTTACGTTCCTGGGGGATTATACAAAGTACGGGGAATTTATGGACGGGCATGACGGGTACTGGTATGGATTTTCCAATGAGCCGAATTCTTCCGGGGATGCGAAGATGGTGTGGATCCGGATCTCTAAAAAGGATTATTCCTTTACGGAGGGAAGCTGGACACTGTCCAAGGCGAAGCTTTCGGAAGTGGGTACAAGGGCAAAGGACGGTTCCTATCCGGAACGGAATGTAAAATGCTGTGTGAGGAAGGGGTATCTGTATGTGCCTTCTTATGATAAGAAGGGAGTTTATAAGATCAATGTTGCAAATTCAGCGGATGTGACGCTGATCCCTCTGGGCTTTACTTCCAAGCTGAAATCCCTTGGGGAGGCTGGTTCCTGTGAGGTGTACATGACGCTTCTCGGGGACATGATCGTGGCAGGAGATTTCCAGATTACGGCGGATGACAGGGTGATCAAGACACAGGGGAGCGCAAGGTTTGAAGCTATGGCAACGCCTTTGTTCCAGTATAAGAATTTTGTGTTTATGTGGGGCGGCAGTTACGGGAAGGAGCACAGGTGTGCTTATCTTCTGACACCTTATCTGGCAAGTATCAATAATCTTTCGTCAGCGGTGGTGAAGAATACGGATAAGACTATGAAGATCACGTATACGCTGACGGAGGAAACAATGTAGGTCTTTCTGCCGTAAGGCATGAAGATAGAAAACTTATTTACGGCAGTTCTCAGAAATGGGGGCTGCTTTTTTCATGGGAGGAGGATTCTGGCATGAAGGAATTTTGGAACTTTATTCAGATGGTTTTTATGGCTGTAGGCGGATGGCTGGGCTGGTTTATGGGAGGCTGTGACGGGCTTCTGTATGCATTGATCGCTTTTGTGGTGATCGATTATCTGACCGGGGTGATGTGTGCTTTTGCAGACCATACGCTTTCCAGTGAGGTGGGATTCCGGGGGATCTGCAGGAAGGTGCTGATCTTTCTGTTGGTGGGAATGGCGAATATTCTGGATGTGGCTGTGATCGGGAACGGATCTGTGCTGAGGACAGCGGTGATCTTTTTCTATATTTCCAATGAGGGTGTGAGTTTGCTGGAGAATGCAGGGCATCTGGGGCTGCCAATCCCGCAGAAGATGAAGGAGGTGCTGGAACAGCTGCATGACAAAAGTGAGGGAGTCTCCGATGATACATCAGAGGATGAGGAAGAAGGTGAATGATTATGGGATACAGTAATAGTTCTTTGGTGGCGTATACGTTGCTCAGTCCGAACCATTCCGGACTGAGAACGGAGCAGATTGACAGAATATCGCCGCACTGTGTAGTAGGTCAGTGTACAGCAGAAGGTCTGGGGGACTGGTTTCATAAATCTTCTACCAAGGCTTCTTCGAATTATGGAATTGATAAGAATGGCCGGATCGGATTGTATGTGGAAGAGAAGAATCGCTCCTGGTGTACGTCCAGTAATGCGAATGATCAGAGGGCAGTGACGATTGAATGTGCTTCTGACAAGGCGGAACCGTATGCTATGCATCAGGTGGTTTATGACCGTCTGGTTGATCTGTGTGAGGATATCTGCAGAAGAAATGGAAAGAAAAAACTGCTCTGGTTTGGTGATAAAAATAAGTCTCTGAATTATCAGCCGAAGGCGGATGAAATGCTCATTACCGTGCACCGGTGGTTTGCGAATAAGAGCTGTCCTGGAGACTGGCTTTATGCGAGACTGGGAAATCTGGCTGCGAAGGTTACTTCAAGACTTGGCAGCGGAAATGTGGAAGTGATTTCATCAGGGATGCAGGCCGGGGAATTTCGGGGGCTGACAGAAGAACAGGTGCTTGCAAAGGTTGGTCCCCTGTTTACCGCAGATCAGAAAAAATCAGGGATTCTTGCTTCGGTGTCTATGGCCCAGTTTATTCTGGAGAGCGGTTATGGAAAGAGTGAGCTTGCGTTGGGAGCCAATAACTGTTTTGGAATGAAGAAGTCACTTTCCGGTAATACCTGGAGTGGTTCGGTCTGGGATGGTGTGAGCATTTATAAAAAGAAGACACAGGAGCAGAAGGCAGATGGAAGCTATGTGACAGTTACAGCGGAATTCAGAAAATATGCGAATGTAGAAGATTCCATTGCGGATCACAGTGCTTATCTGCTTGGCGCTAAGAATGGAGAGAAGCTCCGATATGACGGGCTGAAAGGATGCTCAGATTATAAGAAAGCAGTGCAGATCATTAAGGACGGTGGTTATGCTACCAGTCTTACTTATGTGAAAAAGCTCTGCAGTATTATAGAAAAATGGAAACTGACTAAGTGGGATGTGAAGAATTCTGGTGCTTCGGACGTTATGGTGAAGTATTACAGGGTAAGGAAGTCTTGGAAGGATGCTGGCTCTCAGCTTGGTGCTTATACTGTACTTGATAATGCTAAGGCAATGGCTGATAAACATGAAGGATATACTGTGTATGACTGGAATGGCAAGGCAGTGTATGGGGCTGAGGTTGATGTTGAAAGTGATTCTGATATAGAGTTTTCTAATGTGGATTGCCCATTCATGGTAAAGGTTGACATTGATGATCTGAATATCAGGAAGAGTGCTGGAACGAATACTGCGAAGACTGGAAAGTATACCGGGAAGGGTGTATTTACCATCATGGAAGTCAGAGAAGGAAAAGGCTCTGATAAAGGATGGGGAAGATTGAAAAGCGGAGCGGGATGGATTAGTTTGGACTATTGCCAGAGCGTGTAAGTGAATAGGGTTGTGGTGGTGAGCCTGTGGGTGTTGGGAGAGATTCTGATGCTTGCAGGCTTTTTATATTGAATTGGACCGAAAATAATTCTATAATTATTTTGAGAAAATGATTGACAGACTGAAAGTAATTTGGTATTTTGTAATATTCCACTAAAGTGGAAGGAGGGCAACATAGTACACCACATATTATCTTAGGGTTCTACCCAGGAAGGAGGTAGTGCTATGAACTTGAATGTCACCATTGACTGGAAGTTTGTTGTTGCCCTTGGCACGGCAGCAGTTGGCGTAATCTTCGCTGTGAAGATGGACGGCGCTGCAGCTGAACGAGTATCAACCCATGCGGTTGACGCTTGCAAGGAGTATGCGATCGCTGGAAACAGCGACCGCTAGCTCCATATATGATGATGCGTGAGGGCACATAGTCTTCGGATTATGTGTTTTTTAGTATAAAGGAAAGGATGAGGCCGATGAGTAGCAATACGCCAAACAAAGAAGATTACGTGCTTAATATGCAAGCAGATATAAGGCGCGGATTAAGCGCTCTCGACGAAAAGAAAAACTGGATAGATTTATATGAAAAATGGAGGGAAGATGAGAAAAATCAGTTTTCTTCACTACTAATGGTTACGGATTCATTTAATCTATCATGTGCAGGAGATTGTTATTCATATGACAACACTGACAAAAGTCATATGGTTGACTTGGATATTATGAAAATGTCTGTCTTCTTAAGCGAGCATCTAAGACAGTTATCCATAGAAGTTTTTGAAAATGTGAGAAAAACACGAAGTAGTGACAAGATCATTTCAATTATTGAATGTTATTTTGCAATAGTTGACGGAATAGCAAATAGTCATGAACTTGCAGGATGCATTGTAACCTTAAATGAAGCAGCAGAAAAGCAAATGGTACTTCAAGGTGTTCGTTCAGTAGATTTGTATGTTTGTTTTTATTCGCTCAGAGAATTATTAAGAAAAGAAACTACAGAATCACTGTTCTTACTATATATATACTGGAGAATAACAAAGTCTAAAAAGAATTTGAAAAGCTTGGTTAATGCGATAATTGATTATATTCAGGTTTACTTTGATGATTTTGATAACGATCCTCAGATGCATTTGCATTATCCTTTGGATGGGCTGATGATTGTTAAAAAACTGGCCGTTATTTCTCATTGGTTTGAGATTATCGCATTCCATACAAATGGAATATTTGACAAATATAAAGATTTGAAATGGTTGGCTCCGGTCGATGCAATGGCAGACGATATCGTAGAAACTGCTCAGATTTCAAAATTTGAAATGCTAAATTATAAACGTATTTTTATAAACGATGACAACGAGACTGTTAGAAAAAAGGCCATCGGAAATCATGGGTATGCGATATGGATTAAGACTGTCGATGTGATGCACATCTTTTGCGATGTTTGCCAGGTCCTTTGTTATCTTTCGGAAGATGAACTGAAAAAGATGAATACAACGAAGGCAGCGATGATTGAGTTGTATGATAATATGACGAAAATAAGGAACTATTATACCAGCAAAGTCTTTTTCCATCAGGTATATTTTGAATTGGAACGAAAGTATTTCGACTCTCGGTTTATGAATGCCCGTGAAGAGGATGCAAAACTTATATCAGATTCTGTTGATGATGTCCTTGCATTTGTTGATGCTATTTCTTCGGATGATATCGAGAATCTTATGCAGGCTAAGATGAACTACCTTGGGCGATTAAAAGCATTCACAACGGAGGAACAGGAAAGCAAATTAGATGATCTTACATCCCAGATTGCAGACAAGATTAAAACAGCAATAAGTAAAAAAGATATATACGATGAGCTGTATGCAGCTGTATCCTCAGAATTTGAGCCATATTTGACGACACTTGCGAAATATCCGAATATATTTTGTTCATTGGTATCTGCAGAATACTTGTATAAACAGTATGTTGAGAATCATGAGCCAAGAGAAAATTTTGATTATAGTTGCATCTCTATAATGTATTACATGTCGCTTGAAGATTTCTTGAATAAATTGGTCTATATTCCTTATGCGAAGGAAGTTCTTTCGACTGTAGATAAGAAAGAAGTACAAAATTATAATCGAAAGCAAAACATCGGATGGAAAAAATATGTATCAGATTATACTAAGTTTTGGAAGAATGGGAAGCCGAAGGATTCTTGCGAAATTGGTGTAGTAGGATTCTTGCTTGATGGTATTGACGATGAGGAATATTTCCAGAAGTTCCTGAATGTCAGGTTCGGTATAGTTGATATAGAGGCGATAAAAGCGTTTGGTAAGACATTAAAAGTCAAGGCAAAACGTAGAAATGATGCTGCACATGGCGGGAATTATCTAACGTACAATGATGTATGTGAAGATAAAGGGAATGTCTACGATATTGTAAATGAATATAGGGGAATGATTCTGGAATTGTTAGAACTAATATTTCCAAGAGAAAAATAAGTGATGCATGACCTGTGGGTAGAGATACCTGCAGGTCTTATTTTTTTTGTCTTTTTTCGTCATTCACCGGAATTATCTCGGCAAAAGGCGCTTAGGAAGATAGAAGAGAAGAATCTTACTATCTTATGGAGGTGTCGATATGACCGAGAAGAGAGAACTGCCTTGGTGGCAGAAATACACATTAACATTGAATGAAGCATCGGAGTACTTCGGTATCGGATACAAGAAATTGAAACTCTTTGTTCAGGAACATTCAGATGCTGACTTTGTTCTCTGGAACGGCAACAGAGCGCTGATTAAGCGTGAGCAGTTTGAGAAGTATATGGACAGTCAGATGAATGTGATTTAGTTCAAAAAAGTTTTTAAATTTCTTGTGGAAAAAGAGCTTTGTCTGTGGTACACTATCAATACATAGTCGGATACATACTATGCGCTATATGAATTAAGCAGCAAGGCTCTCCCGATTTTGAAAGGAGACGATGTTCAATGAGCGAAAAAAGACGCGATAGTAAAAATCGCATTCTTCGCACAGGAGAGAGCCAGGAAGCGGATGGACGATACAAGTTCCGATATATAGATGGCAATGGAAAGCGTAAGACGGTTTACAGCTGGAGATTGGTAGCTACGGATAGTATCCCAGCCGGAAAAAGAGATAATGCACCTTTACGAGAACAGGAGAAAGCAATCAACAGAGACGTGAATGATATGATTACTCCTGATGGCGCAGGCTTGACAGTTCTTGACTTGGTGAAGAAATACATTGCAACCAAGACAGGCGTTAAGCATACAACCAGAGCTGGTTATGGTACTGTAATCAATTTGCTGGATAAGGATCCCTTTGGCGCAAGACGAATTGATAAAATTAGATTGTCGGATGCAAAGGAGTGGTTGATTAGATTGCAGCAGGTGGATAAGAAAAGCTATTCAGCGATTCACTCCATCAGAGGGGTAGTTAGACCGGCATTTCAGATGGCAGTGGATGATGATATATTAAGAAAGAACCCATTTGAATTTCAACTGGCAACTGTGGTGGTAAATGATGCGGTCACTCGTGAGGCCATTACAAGAAAACAGGAAAGAACTTTCCTTGATTTCATCAAAAATGATACGCACTATAGCAAGTATTATGACGGTATGTACATTCTGTTTAAGACAGGGATGCGTATTTCGGAATTTACAGGGCTGACGGTTAAGGATTTGGATATGGAGAACAGAACCATCAATATTGATCACCAGCTGCAGAAGACCGGAACATTGGTCTATATTGATACAACAAAGACCTATGCCGGTACAAGAGTGATTCCGATGCAGGATGATGTATACGAATGTTTTCAGCGTATATTGAAAAATCGCAGACCACCGAAGGTAGAACCTATGATTGATGGTTATTCTGGTTTCCTATGCTTTGATAAGGACGGTAAACCTATGGTGGCAATGCATTGGGAGAAATACTTCCAGCATGCGGTTGACAAATACAACAGCATTTATCGTGTACAGCTTCCTAAAATTACACCTCATGTATGCAGACACACATACTGCTCTAATATGGCGAAGTCCGGAATGAATCCAAAGGTACTTCAGTATCTGATGGGTCATTCGGATATCAGTGTCACTCTCAATACCTATACACATCTTAAGCTGGATGACGCGAGAGAAGAAGTGGAGAAGCTTGCCAAGAAGCAGGCAGAAGCTGAAAATGAGTTTCGGCAGTTAGGTATGAAGGAGGACAAGGTCAAATTCAAGAAGATGGGGTAAATGGTCTAATTTAGACCATTTCGTAAAATGGCTAGAAAGTCAGTAAATTCAAGGCTTTGAAGATGGTCGTGGTCTAAAACAGATTGAAAAAGGGTAAAATTTTTAGACCAAATTTTTT
>CAKROW010000090.1 GCA_934373235.1 uncultured Blautia sp.
CTCATCAACTGTTCCATCGATCACAGGCATTCCCTCTTCAAGATTGTAGGATGGGAATGCAATCCTGTCTTTCTCTGTAAGTCCGTCTGCGATCTCATATTCGCCCAGGTTCTCATCGTACTGTCCCAGAACCACCTGGCGTTCTTCCAGCTTGTTCTGATCATTGGCAACCCAGACATAAGGACTGTCTGTATCTGCATCTGCAATAAAATAATCATTCAGCCAGATTCCCATTTTCTTGTCATCCTGGCCTTCATCCATCTCTATGTACACATGCTGTCCCAGCATAAGTCCGTCTGAAGAATCCAGTGTCACATAAAACGGATATGAACTTGAGGTAGTCTGCTCATCACCGTTTCCGCCGGAATATCCCATATCGTTATTATCATTAGAGCTGGAATTCTCCATATCAACAGATCCCATGGTACCTTTCCAGGTTCTGGTGGAATCTACTCTGGAGCGAATGATCACAGGAGAACCTTCCACAATGGAATCACGGTTCATCTCATTGACCGTCCCCTTTACCCTGTAAGCACCTGTACTTAAAATTGTAATAAAAGCATTACTGCTGTCACTGGAGCCATCTCCGCTGACATCCGAATATCCACCATCTGTGGTGGTATCATCCACACCGTCTGAAGAATCCCCAGAGGACATCTTGGAGGTATCGATCTTCTGGATCACACCATCAATATCACTTCTCACCTCTGTATTCTGGGTAGCCTGAGAAAGTTTGTCAATCTCAGCCTGCTTGCTCTTCTGGTCATATTCATTTTTCTTCAGGTTCATTTTCTGAGTCTCGATCTCAATCGTATAAGAAAGCTGACTGTCCGCCTTGGCTTTCTTTTTTTCATTTTCCAGAGTGGTGATCTGATCCGATATGCTGATCGCCTCATTCTTCAGGCGGTCCAATGCAAGCTGGGCTTCCTGAAGATCCTGTTGGATACTGCTCAGGTCGTACTGGAAAAGCAACTGTCCCTGCTTCACTTCATCTCCAACTTTGACCTGGACCTCTTTGACCTTCCGCCCACTCTCAATCTTTACCTGAACTGTCTCCTGTGGCTCTACCACTCCTGCATAACGGTTCTCCACACCGGAATCTGATTCTGAGAGAGCACTTATCTTTGTTACATATACGGAATCACTGCCACCTGATGTTCCTGAATGGTTACTGTAAACATACCATCCACCTGTCCCCAGAGCTGCAACGAGCACCAGGATCCCCATGGCAATTAAAATACGTTTTTTCATTTTAATCCTCTTTTCTTATCTGCAGGCTTATTATAGCATTTCCATAATAACAGATTCCCGCTTAAAATTAAAGTCTCTGAGCAAATCACTGCATATTTCACAAATTTTTCACTATTTTTTTATAAAAATCGTATACTTTTGATGCATTTTTGACTTTTCAGAGAATATCTGCTAAAATAAGCGAGAATATTTTTTGAAAGGAAAGAACTACATGAAGACAGTGAAATATCTGCTCACCTTCCTGCTTGTTGTTCTTGCATCTGCAGCCCTTGTTCTTTCCGGTTCCAGCCAGCCGGAAAAGAAGCTTGTGGAAAAGGCGATCACAAACGATCTGGATCTCCTTAAGAATCTGGATTCTGAAACAACACTGGATTACATCTCCTACAGGGAACTGTTTCCCGATGCAGCCGATAATACAGAACTATCCAATGAAGTAACGGAAGTTTTTTCTCTCTTTTTCCGGAATTTCGATTACGAGATCCGCAGTATTACCATTAACCAGGATCATAACACTGCATCCGCAGATCTTAAACTCACCACACTGGACGCAGATACATTAGCCCGGGATTTTATGGCAGCACAGTTGAAAAATGAGATAATGGATGCAGCACAGCAGAATACAGAAGAAAAACCGGTTTCTCTTGAACAGCGTTATCTTACCCTTCACAGTCTTTTGAAAAATAATACCTACAGGGCTGTCCAGGAAGACAGCACCATCACACTTATCAACAAAGGAAGCTCCCAGTCTCCCAACTGGCAGATCACGCATACAGATACTCTGGAAAATGAACTGGTAGGTGGTCTCATAACCTATCTGTCCGATCCGGACCTTCTTTCTCCGGAATCCACACTTGATATCTATCTGAAAGCCCTTCAGGAAATGGATGTGGAAGAAATGAGCAATTACCTTGGTCTGGAAAGTATATTAAATACTTCCGACAGTGCCAAAAACGCCATTGCTTCCGCTCTGGTGCAGCAGTTTCACCAGAATTTCAATTATCAGGTCACAGATACTGCCATCAACGGATACCGTGCCAAGGTGGATACAGAGCTGACCACTTTTGACAGTGATTCTATCCTCTCTCACTATGAGGATGAATTGAATACATATCTTGCTTCTGCGGATGCAGTCATTGACGGAGTTCAGAAACGCTATAACCGATCACATCAGCTTCTTCTTGACAGTATCGAAAATAATCAAGCTACAACAACAGTAAAGGCATCTTTTCATCTGGTCAATGATGGAGTATCCTGGAAGCTGGAGAATGGCAGCGCAGAGCTTGGTAATGCCATATTCGGTACGCTTACCACTTCTCCCGTTTCTGAGGATCAGGAACCTGAGACAGATGATCCATCCTGACCATCTCTGCTGTGTATTTTCCATAAAGCAAACTCCGGATACGAAAGCATGAAACAGCTTCCGTATCCGGAGTTTATCTTATTATATATCTTTTATATTCCCACTATGATCTTAATAAACAATAGCGCCAGAACCACCAGTATGATCGGGCGTACAATAGCACTTCCATTTTTCATCACCATTCCAGCTCCCAGATAATGTCCTGCAATGGAAAAAACAGACGCTGCCAGACCAAGTGGAAGCAACACTGCCCCATTTACAAGGAACACCACCAGTGCTGCCATGTTGGAAGAAAGATTTGCGATCTTCATGGTACCAGAAGCCTTCGCCACACTCATTTTACCCATTCCTGTATACAAAAGCAAAAGAAAAGTTCCCGTGCCAGGTCCATAAAATCCATCATAACAGCCTACCACAAGGGAACAGATCCCACAGATCAGCCACTGTTTTTTCCTGGGAATCTCTGTGTCGTTTCCGTCCAGGCTCTTTTTACGAAGAACATAAAAAGCCACGATCACAAGTACAGGCAGCAGAACGATCTTTAATATTCTGTCACTGGCAAGAAGTGCCACATGAGCTCCGAAAAAAGAGCCCAGAAGAGCCATGGATATACATGGTAATGCCAGGCCCCAGTCAACAAAACGGTTTTTACACAGTCTTACGGTGGAGATCAGCGTACCTGTAGCAGAAGACAGCTTATTGGTTGCCACTGCTCCATGTATGGGAACTCCAGCCAGAATATATGCAGGCAGGGAGATCAAGCCTCCCCCACCTGCTACAGAATCTACAAAACCTGCCAGAAAAACCAGCGGACATACAATAAGAAATGTACTGATTGTCAGTTCCATCTATCAGTTCTCCGCTTTTTCTTCTTCCTGAGTCTTATCAATATCAAGTCCCAGTTCATGAAGCTGTGCATCACTTACCTGGCTCGGTGACTGCGTCATAAGGCAGGATGCATCTTTTACTTTCGGGAATGCGATAACATCACGGATAGTATCTGCCTTGGCCATAAGCATAACCAGTCTGTCAAGGCCATATGCCAGCCCTGCGTGAGGCGGCACACCATATTTGAACGCATCCATAAGGAATCCAAACTGCTCATATGCGGATTCCTTGGTAAATCCAAGTGCCTCGAACATTTTTTCCTGGATATGGTTCTGATGGATACGTACACTTCCTCCACCGATCTCATTACCATTGAGTACGATATCGTAAGCTTTTGCACGAACCTTGCCCGGATCAGTATCAAGTAAAGGAAGATCCTCTTCCATAAGCATGGTAAATGGATGGTGCATAGCTGTGTAACGATTCTCCTCCTCACTCCACTCAAGAAGTGGGAACTCGGTTACCCATACAAAACGGAACTCATTTTTGTCAAGCAGATCCATCTGTTTTGCAAGCTCAAGACGAAGAGCTCCCAGAACATCATATACCAACTTGGTCTTGTCTGCAGCAAAGAGAAGAAGATCTCCCGGTTTACCATCCATAGCTGACACAAGAGCATCCATCTCCTCATCCTTCATAAATTTGGCAAAGGATGACTTTCTTGTTCCATCTTCTGCAATAGCAATATATGCAAGCCCTTTTGCCCCATAGCCTTTTACAAACTCAACAAGTTTGTCGATCTTCTTTCTCGGCATGGCTCCCTGGCCTTCTGCGTTGATACCACGAACACTTCCACCATTTGCAAGGGCTCCTGTAAATACACCAAAACCACAGTCTTTTACAATATCGCTGACATCATGAAGTTCCATTCCAAAACGCATATCCGGCTTGTCGGAGCCAAAACGATCCATGGCTTCCTGCCATGTGATTCTCTGAATCGGAAGTTTCACATCAATATCCAGAACCTCTTTGAACAGGTATGCAAGGAATCTTTCGTTGACGTCGATCACATCATCTACATCTACAAAAGAAAGCTCCATATCGATCTGTGTAAACTCCGGCTGACGATCCGCACGAAGATCCTCATCACGGAAACATCTTGCGATCTGGATATAACGGTCAAATCCGGAGCACATAAGAAGCTGTTTATACAACTGCGGTGACTGAGGAAGTCCGTAAAATGATCCGGGATGTACACGGGAAGGCACCAGATAATCTCTTGCTCCTTCCGGTGTGCTCTTTCCAAGCATTGGTGTCTCGATCTCCAGAAATCCTTCGTTGGAGAAGAACTGTCTTGTAAGCATGGCAACCTTGCTCTTCATCATGATATTTCTCTGAAGATCCGGTCTTCTTAAGTCAAGATAACGGTATTTCAGACGGATCTCATCTTTTGTCTTGCTGTTTTCCTCAATAGGGAAAGGCGGTACATCTGCCTCGGCAAGAACACGGAGGGATTTTACTCTCAGTTCGATCTCGCCTGTTGCAAGATTTTCATTGACAGCTCCTCCACGTTTCTCAACAATACCTGTAACTGCGATAACAAATTCGCTGCGGAGTTTACCTGCCTTTGCAAAACCTTCCTCATCAATGCTTCCGCTCTCAAAAATAAGCTGCATGATACCGGAACGGTCACGAAGATCAACAAACACAAGGCCTCCCTTGTTTCTGGCCTTTGCAACCCAGCCCATCAATGTAATTTCTTTTCCCACCATTTCAGTGGTTACTTCTGCGCAGCGGCATGTTCTGTGCAGTCCCTGCATACTTTCTGCCATTTCCTGTTTCCTCCTAGTCTCTGTCTCTGAAAAATTCCACAACATCTGTGTAACCATCTGCTGCAAGCTGTTCTTTCTGGAATTTTTTGTTCTTTTTCATAATTGAAATATTGATCTGTGTTCCTGTGCTTCGTTCCTCACCGGCCTGCTTCAGAATATTCAGAAGCTTATCTGCCGGCATATTTTTCTCAATGAGATATGCTTTTTTACCGTTCTTTGTAGGAATCTCATAACCTCTCTCAAGAAGAAGCATAACAATCCTCTCAAATCCAATGGAGAAGCCACATGCACATGTATTATTTCCTGTAAATTTGCCGATCATCTCATCATAACGTCCGCCGCCGCCTACACTTCCGCCGAACTCATCCATAGAGATTTCAAAGATCGGGCCGGTATAATAAGACATTCCACGGACCAGTGTAGGATCAAAGGACATTTTGAAATCAGCTTTCCTTGCAGCCTCGACTGTGGAAATAATAATTTCAAGGTCCTCGGCGATACCTGCATCCAGAGCATCTCCCAGTTTTTCCTTAATGTAACGGACACCCTCGATATCATTGGTGATCTCACGGAAAAGTCCGAGATAAGTATCAATACTCTCTTTTGCAAAGCCCTCTTTCTCCAGTTCCTCTGCAACACCCTCAAGACCGATCTTATCCATCTTGTCAAGAATGATGAAAACAGTATCAAAGCTTTCTTTAGGAAATCCGCTGTACTGCGCCATTGCTTTCAGGATTCTCCTGTCATTGATACGGATCGTGAAATTATGGAAATCCAATTTTCCAAGAAGGGTTGTGGTAGCAAGTACCAGCTCGATCTCAGCAAGATATGTCGGCTCTCCCAGGATATCAATATCGCACTGCATAAACTGACGGAAACGGCCTCTCTGCGGACGGTCAGCTCTCCATACATTTCCCATCTGAAGTGCTTTGAAAGGAGCCGGCAGCTCATTGGCATTGTTGGAATAATATCTGGAAAGAGGTACTGTCAGATCATAGCGAAGTCCGGAGTCCACTAAATCGGACTCGGTTTCTGCTGTGTCCAGTTTCAGTTTCTCTCCTCTTTTCAGGATCTTAAAGATCAGCTTCTCATTCTCACCGCCCTGCTTGCTGCAGAGGTTCTCAATATGTTCTACACACGGCGTCTCAATGGCAGAAAATCCAAATGTCCCATAAGTCTCCCTGATCATATTCATCACATAATTACGGATTGCCATTTCCTTTGGTAAAATGTCTTTCATACCGGTAACCGGTTTTTTCTTTAATGCCATGTTTTCCTCCTTTATTCCTTTCCTGCAGATTCCTGCAGGCTTTTCTTCTTATGCACGACTCTCTGGAAAGCCAGAAATACCTGCATATCAAAATTCTTTATTTCCTCGATCATCATACGCATCACCGTCTCCTCCTCAAAGGCACCTCTGTAGGATCTGTCAGTTGTCAGCGCTGCAAATACATCACAGACCCTTAAGATCCTGGCTCCCAGAGGTATATCTGTTCCACTTTTGTTTGAGGGGTAGCCACTTCCGTCATAGTTTTCATGATGATAGAGAATACTTTCCAGCACAGTGCCGGAATATCCCTGATCCTTAAGTATCTCATAACTTAAGGTCGAGTGCATCCTTACATACTTCAGCTCTTCGATCACCAGCGGATTATTTTCCTGTCCGTTAATGTATCCTACAAGCTTCAGTTTTCCAATGTCATGGAGTATTCCAGCAATAGCCATCTGATAGCACATATCTCTGTTAAGTCCCATTTCCTCTGCCACATCGTAGGCCAGATTGCTCACTGCCACTCCATGCTTCAGTTCCGAATACAGGTCTACTTCGAGAATCCGATCCTGCGCATCAGTGTTTGTCTTCTGTGTGCTGCTCAAGGATCTGCACTCCTTTCTGCTTCCTCTGGATCATTTCATCAATACGTGAAATATAATTGGTAACATCTTTCACATTCTCCACTCTCTCGATCCTCTGCCCATGATCAACCACCAGCTTGGAAGAACCTCCAGCTCCCAGTGCGATGATAGGCTGCTTTTCCTCCATAATCAGTATATTGTAAATCCCTGCTTTGTCAACCTTTGAATAGCCTACATTTTCAAAATTGCCCTTCATGTTCTTCTGTCTGTACAGATAATAAGGGCCCATTCCCATCTCATAGGCAGTCTTCATGGTAAGGTCCAGAATTTCCTGATTGTTTTCAAAAGTCATTTCCTGATATTTATCACGGAATATATTCAGACGTGCAGCTCTTTTTACAGCAAGTGAATGTACAGTAAGACTGTCCGGATCCAGTGCCCGGATCTCCTCCAGGGTATGTTTTACTTTTGTGATATCCTCCCCTGGAAGACCTACGATCAGATCCATGTTGATATTGTCAAAGCCGGCCTCCCTGGCCATATAAAACGCTTCCTTTGTCTGTTCTACTGTATGGCGTCTTCCGATAATATCCAGAGTTTCCTGATTCATGGTCTGAGGATTTACCGAAATCCTTGTCACCGGATATTTGCGGATGGTCTGTAATTTTTCCATTGTGATACTGTCCGGTCTCCCGGCCTCCACTGTAAATTCCTCCAGAGAATCACAGGGAAAAGCCTGTGTCAGAGCATCAAGAAGCCGTTCAAGTTGTTCCGGTTCCAGTGTTGTTGGTGTTCCTCCTCCAATGTAAACAGTATCCAGTTTATGTCCCTGCATCATTTCTGATACGGCATGGATCTCTTTAATAAGGGCATCCAGATAATCGTCCACTTTTTTTCTCCATTGTGCCAGTGGATAGGAGCTGAAAGAACAGTACAGGCAGATACTTGGACAGAAAGGAATCCCTACATAAAGACTGTAGCCGTTTTCATAATCAATATTTTTTAAAATATCCCTTTCCCGGTTTGCAATGGTAACTGCGAGTGCAGTTTTCTCAGGACTTACCAGATACTGTTCCCGCATATACCTGGCAATTTCCGTGTTTTTCATTCCGGCTTCCAGCATACCCATTGCCATCTTTACCGGGCGGATCCCGGTAAGGTTTCCCCAGGGAAGAGTTTTTCCCGTAACTTTGGAAAGCATCTGATAAAGCGCATATTTAATGGCGTCTTTATTTTTTCTCCGAAGATCATGGGAGGCTTCGCAAGAAATAAGGGCATCCGAAGCTTCTCCACTGGATTGCCCTTCTGGCACAGCCCCACAGGCTGCTTTTTTATCTATTCCATTATTAAAACTGATGGTATAGCCATTTTCATCACGTGAAACCCGGAAGCGGATATCGTAATCCGCCTCATCCTCCTCGTAGAGAGAAGTAATCTCGTTTCCGGGATAAAACGCTTTGATCAGCTCATACACATCATGTTCAAAATCTCTGTTCTGAAACAAAATGCCAATCTTATACAAATGGATT
>CAKROW010000091.1 GCA_934373235.1 uncultured Blautia sp.
TGGCGAGATAGCTCAGTTGGCTAGAGCACACGGTTCATACCCGTGGTGTCGAGGGTTCGAATCCCCCTCTCGCTACTAATGTTTAAGACCTCTGTGGACAGCACAGAGGTTTTTTTGTGTCAGGTCAAAAAGAACAAAAAGTATGATTGACTTTTGAGAGTGTTTTTTTTATAGTATAAAACAGAGTAGACACAACTGATAAATATTTTATCAGTGCGAAATGAGGATTGGATATATGAAAAAAAGAATGCTTTTTGTATTTAATCCAAAGGCAGGGAAAGGCAGGATTAAATCTCATCTGCTGGATATTGTAGATATTTTTAACAAAGGTGGTTATGAGGTTGTGATCCATGCTACCCAGGGACCTAAGGATGCCTATGAGCAGGTCAAGGAATATGCGGATAAAGTGGATCTCATTGCATGCAGCGGAGGTGACGGCACACTGGATGAGGTTGTCACCGGCATTATGGAAGTGAAGAGTTCCGTACCTATCGGTTATATTCCGGCAGGCAGCACCAACGATTTTGCCAACAGTCTTTTTATGCCGAAGAGCATGATCGCAGCAGCGTCCATGATCATGGAGGAGCAGTTATATCACTGTGATATCGGCAAGTTCAATAATCAGACATTTGCTTATGTGGCTGCTTTTGGGTTGTTTACAGATGTTTCCTATGAGACAGATCAGGATCTGAAGAATATTCTGGGACATGTGGCCTATGTCCTGGAGGGAATGAAGAGACTTTTTGAGATCAAATCCTATCATCTGAAAGTAGAGACTGAGAACCAGGTGATCGAGGATGACTTTATCTTCGGAATGATCAGCAACTCAAGATCTGTAGGAGGCTTCAAGAATCTTACAGGTAAGAATGTGGACATGAACGACGGACTTTTTGAGGTGACACTGATCACCAATCCCAAGAATCCGCTGGAGCTTCAGGAGATCATGACTTCACTTCTCACTGCTGAGGATAATACAGACCGGATCTATTCATTTAAGGCGTCCAGGCTGATCATTGAGTCGGAGGAAACTGTTCAGTGGACTCTGGATGGGGAATTTGGAGGAGAGCATACCTTTGTGGAGATTGAGAATCTTCATGAGGCCATGAATCTCTATCTGACCAGCACAAAGAAGAAAAAATCCGGTATCAACCAGAGAATCCAGGAGAGGAAACAGCAGCTTCTGGGAGAAGAACAGGAGACAGAAGAATAACAATATGACAAATACAACAAGGGAGGATGCAATGGGAGATTATGTTAATGTAAAAGAGCTTTTCGGCTGTGATGTATTTAACGATTCAGTTATGCAGGACAGACTTCCCAAGAAAGTGTACCGTGAGCTTAAGAAGACAATAGAAGAGGGCAAGGAACTGTCAATGGAGATCGCAGACGTTGTTGCCCATGAGATGAAGGAGTGGGCTATCGAAAAGGGTGCAACACATTACAGCCACTGGTTCCAGCCGCTGACAGGTGTAACTGCTGAGAAGCATGATGCATTTATCACAGCACCGATGGAGAATGGCAAAGTTCTCATGAGCTTTTCCGGAAAAGAGCTGATCAAAGGTGAACCGGATGCATCTTCTTTCCCTTCCGGTGGATTACGTGCAACATTTGAGGCAAGAGGATATACAGCGTGGGACTGCACATCACCTGCATTTGTGCGCCATGATGCAGCAGGTGGAACATTATGCATTCCTACCGCATTCTGCTCCTATACAGGCGAGGCCCTGGATCAGAAGACACCTCTTCTTCGTTCCATGCAGGCGATCAATACACAGGCACTGCGCCTTCTCCGTCTTTTCGGAAATACCACATCCAGAAAGGTAACTCCTTCTGTCGGAGCTGAGCAGGAGTATTTCCTGGTAGACAAAGAGAAATGGCTTCAGAGAAAAGACCTGATCTATACAGGCAGAACACTTTTCGGAGCTATGCCTCCCAAGGGACAGGAGATGGATGACCATTATTTCGGAACTATCCGTCAGAGAGTTTCCGCATACATGAAAGAGGTAAACGAAGAGTGCTGGAAATTAGGTGTCACAGCCAAGACACAGCACAATGAGGTTGCACCTGCACAGCATGAGCTGGCACCGATCTATGCACCTGTGAATATTGCGGCAGACCACAACCAGATCATGATGCGTATCTTAAAGAAGGTGGCAAGCCGCCACGGTATGCGCTGCCTTCTTCATGAGAAACCATTTGCCGGGGTGAACGGTTCCGGTAAGCATAATAACTGGTCTTTAACTACAGATGACGGAATCAATCTTCTGGATCCGGGCAAAACTCCTCACGAGAACATCCAGTTCCTTCTGGTACTGACCTGTATCCTGAAAGCAGTTGACGAACATGCAGATCTTTTAAGGGAGTCTGCGGCAGATGTTGGAAACGACCAGCGTCTGGGAGGAAACGAGGCACCTCCTGCAGTGATCTCCGTATTCCTGGGAGAGCAGCTTGAGGATGTGCTGGAGCAGCTTATCAGCACAGGTACTGCCACACACAGCAAGACCGGTGAGATCCTTGAGACTGGTGTTAAAACACTTCCGGATTTCATGAAGGATGCAACAGACCGAAACAGAACATCACCGTTTGCATTTACAGGTAACAAGTTCGAGTTCCGTATGGTTGGTTCCAGAGATTCCATTTCTGAGTGCAATGTGGTTTTAAATACCATTACAGCAGAAGTATTCAGGGAAGCATGCGACCGTCTTGAGGCAGCAGATGACTTTAACCTGGCAGTCCATGACCTGATCAAGGAATATGCTATCAGACATCAGCGTATTGTATTTAACGGAAACGGCTATGCACCGGAGTGGGAAGAGGAAGCAAAGAGACGAGGACTTCCTGTCCTTCCGTCCATGGTTGATGCTATCCCTGCACTTACAACAGACAAGGCAGTGAAGCTTTTTGAATCATTCAACGTATTTACAAAGGCAGAGCTTGAATCAAGAGCCGAGATCCAGTATGAGGGATATTCCAAGACCATCAATATTGAAGCAAAGGCTATGATCGACATTGCAACCAAACAGATCATTCCGGCAGTGATCCGCTATACAACAGTTCTTGCAGAGTCCATCAATTCGGTAAAGGCGGTAAGCGGAGCCATTGATGTAAGTGTACAGATAAGCCTCCTTGAAAAATCATCAGGATTCCTTAAGGATACCAAGGAAGCTATGGATAAGCTTTCAGAGCTGGTAGCGCAGGTTGAGAACTATGCAGAGGGACGTGACCGTGCGGTATTTATCCGTGAAAACATTGTTCCGGCAATGGAAGCATTAAGAAAACCGGTAGACGAGCTTGAGATGATCGTGGATAAGGATATGTGGCCAATGCCATCCTACGGCGATCTGATCTTTGAAGTATAAAAATAACCAGACAGCGGATTGAGAATATCCGTTTGGCTGACAGAATCCAGGCGGGACAGGTCAAACTGTCCCGTTTTGCAGATAACAGGAGAACTATGAAAGAATTAGAGTTTTTACAGGCGCAGGGGGTATCCGGCTCTCTGATCCGTGAAGTGGAGAAATTCAGGGAAACACATGAGGTGGACAGATCGGTAGTGCACAGGGTGAACCGTCCGTCCATTCCTTTCTATGGAAAGGAAATCCTGGAGATGGGAATTTCAGGTCTTCTCAAAGGGGAAAACCTTCTTCTGGCAGGCCCCAAGGCAACCGGCAAAAATATTCTGGCTGAGAACCTTGCCTATGCCTTTGGCCGGCCGGTGTATAACGTATCTTTTCATGTGAATACAAACAGCGGAGATCTCATTGGAACAGATACCTTTGTGGATAACCAGGTGAAGCTCCGCAAAGGAAGCATCTATCAGTGTGCCCAGTTCGGCGGTTTTGGTGTTCTGGACGAGATCAACATGGCAAAAAATGACGCGGTTTCCGTTCTCCATGCAACACTGGATTACCGCCGTTCCATTGATGTGCCGGGATATGACAGGATCGACCTTCATCCTGCGGCACGTTTTATCGGAACCATGAACTACGGCTATGCAGGAACCAAGGAGCTTAATGAGGCACTGGTATCAAGATTCCTGGTGATCGATATGCCGGCACAGAATGAGGAGACACTGGGATTTGTTTTCCACGAGATGTTCCCTGAGGCAAAAAAGGCAGCAGTGGATCAGTTCATTGGTGTGTTTATGGATCTCCAGACAAAATCCATGAACAGTGAGATATCAACCAAAGCACTGGATCTTCGGGGACTTCTGGCTGCCATGAAGGTGGTATCAGCAGGACTTTCTCCACTTCTGGCTGTGAAGATGGGCGTGGTCAACAAGGTTTTTGATATTTTTGAGAAAGAGATCGTGGAGGACGTAGTCCGAACAAGGATCCCGGAGGACTGGACAAAGGAAGATGTCTATGAATAACAGGACAGAAGAGATTTCCCTGGAAGACTGCCGGCTTGATCTGGAAAACAGGATCCGCAATCTTCTGTGGACAGTCAGCGGGGATTACTCCCTTGAAGTGAAGCCGGATGTGTCCCTGTTTCTCAGATCCAGAGATATCGCTCTTTATGACGGCATCAAGGAGGGGGCTTTTGCCAGATATTTTGACAGGGAACTTCTGGGTCTTTATATGGTAAAAAAAATCTATCTGGATGCATCAGAGTCAGAACTTACGGGAGTTGTCCAGCTCTGCATCGAGGCAGCGGTGGGAGACAGGATCTGTGAAGAACGTCCAGGTGTAAAAAATATGAGAAAGCAGGCAATCTCAGATATCCTGGATCAGGAGTACCAGACGCTTCCCGGGCGTGACCAGATCGGAGAGCGTCTTAAGCTTGCAGTTTTCCGGGATATTCTGGAGGGGAAGCCCCGGCCTGTGGAAAAAAAACTGGACGGATTCCGGGAAATCCTTTACCGGTGCAAAAAGGCAAAAGATACCATGGAACTGATCCGCATTATGGATAAACTTTATAATACGGTTATTGATCCTGATTTTGAAAAAAAGCATGGATCGCTTGAACGTGTCATGGCAGTCACCATAGAAGAACTGACTGAGTACGGATGGGAGGATTTTCTCTCAGAGGAAATGTATGAAGAGGCTCTGGAAAGCTACATGGAAAAGCTGACAGAGCGGATGACGGATCTTGAGGATGCATCCATCACCCAGGATATGGAGGAGAAGCGTAAGGTAAAACAGAAGATCAAGATCCTCCCCCCCGAAGTCCTGGAAAAATCACATACCTATGTAGAACTTAATTTCGGGAAAACCTACCTTACACCTTCAGAGGAGAAGCGGATGAATTATCTGATGTGTAAAGGCGTACATAGTGACTGCAGCCTGTATTTCACAGAAGGTATCCTGAAAAATCCTGTGAAGGATAATTACCAGTATCAGTATGCAAAACGTCTGAAGAACAAAAATATCTGGGTCTATCATGACAAGAGCCGCATTGCCAAACGAAACATTGCGTCCCTTACAGAGCTTCTGAAAAAATCCCTGGTACTGAGAAGCGAAAACCAGGAGGTCCTTTCGGACAGAGGGATCATCGTGCCGTCCAGAGTATGGCGGGTGGGGCGAAGCAGTGAGGCCAGTATCTTCCGACGCATCCTCAGAGGGGAAAATTCAGATTTTGCGGTGGATGTGCTTATAGATGCCAGCGGTTCCCAGATGAGCCGCCAGGGAGAGGTGGCACTTCAGGCTTATATGATAAGTTCGGCATTAAGTAATGTGGGAATTCCTCACAGGGTGATGAGCTACTGTACCTTCTGGGATTACACCATTCTCCACAGATTCCGCGAATATGATGATCCCAAAAGCAAAGATGAGGATATCTTTAATTACGTCACATCTTCCAACAACCGGGACGGCCTGGCCATAAAGGCGGCGGGATACGGACTTCTCCAGCGGGAGGAGGAGAAAAAGATCCTGATCATTTTAAGTGACGGACGGCCTTATGATGTGATCATCAACCGCCCAAATGCAAGAAACCCGGAGCCCTATCAGGGAAAATATGCTATCAGTGATACAGCCATGGAAGTGCGGCGCCTTCGCAATCTTGGTGTCAGTGTGCTGGGAGTTTTTGCAGGGGAAGAGAAGGATCTTGCAACAGAAAAAAAGATCTTTGGCAAAGATTTTGCCTATATCCGGGATATTTCCAATTTTTCCAGGATCGTAGGACGATATCTGACAAAACAGCTCGAACAGGACAGTTAAAAAAATAATTGCAGAATTCAAAACATGAATAATATGCAATTTCAGCGGAAAAAGTCACTATGCAGGTAAAAAAAGCCGCATAGTGACTAATTTTTTTACATAATTATACATAAAATTGTAAATAATATATAATATCACGGAACTAATTCCTTGCAAAATACTGCGAAATTTGTTATACTATAAAGCGTTACTAATTTTAATAGTCAAAGGGAGAGGAAATATGAACGAAAACAAAGAGTTCAAACCGTACATTCCGGCGGAGAAAGTTACTCCGGAGCTCACAGTTACATCTGTGATCATGGGATGTATCCTTGCTGTCATCTTCGGTGCGGCTAACGCTTATCTTGGCCTTCGCGTAGGTATGACAGTATCTGCCTCCATTCCGGCGGCAGTTATCTCCATGGGTGTTATCCGCGTAATTCTTCGCAGAAACTCCATTCTGGAGAGCAATATGGTCCAGACCATCGGTTCAGCCGGTGAGTCTCTTGCAGCAGGTGCCATCTTCACCATGCCTGCACTGTTCCTCTGGGCAGAGGAAGGACTTTCAAGCAAGCCAGGCATCGTTGAGATCACTCTGATCGCACTTTGCGGTGGTATCCTTGGTGTACTTTTTATGGTACCCCTTCGTAATGCCCTCATTGTTAAAGAGCATGCAACTCTTCTCTATCCGGAAGGAACTGCCTGTGCAGACGTTCTTCTTGCCGGTGAGGAGGGCGGAGCAAATGCTTCCACAGTATTCTCCGGTATGGGACTTGCAGCCATCTTCAAATTTGTTGTTGATGGACTGAAGCTTCTTCCGGCAGATGTTTCTGCAGCATTTAAATCCTTCAAGGGTGAGATCGGTATGGAGGTTTATCCGGCACTTCTCGGTGTTGGTTATATCGTAGGACCGAAGATCGCATCCTACATGTTTACAGGTTCTCTTATTGGCTGGATGGTCATCATCCCGCTGATCTGTCTGTTCGGACCTGACACATGGATGTATCCGGCAGCAGAGGGAACAACCATCGCACAGCTTTACGCAAACGGCGGAGCAGCAGCGATCTGGTCTACTTATGTTAAATATATCGGCGCAGGTGCCATCGCAACAGGTGGTATCATTTCCCTGATCAAATCCCTGCCGCTGATCGTTACAACCTTCCGTGACTCCATGAAGAGCATGAAGGGAAGCAAGAACACAAGCACAGAGAGAACAGCACAGGATCTTCCGATGCAGTTCATCCTTCTTGGTGTTGTAGCAATGGTATTTATCATCTGGATCGTTCCGGCAATCCCGGTAACCTTCCTCGGTGCAGTTATCATCGTAGTATTTGGATTCTTCTTTGCAACAGTATCCTCCCGTATGGTAGGTCTTGTAGGAAGCTCCAATAACCCGGTTTCCGGTATGGCTATCGCTACTCTTCTGATCGCTACATTTGCGATCAAGAGCTCCGGCAAAACAGGTATCGACGGAATGACAGCAGCGATCGCTGTTGGTTCTGTTATCTGTATCATCGCAGCAATTGCCGGTGATACTTCTCAGGACCTTAAGACAGGATACCTTCTTGGTGCTACACCTAAGAAGCAGCAGATGGGTGAGATGCTGGGTGTTGTTGTTTCCGGTCTTGCTATCGGCGGTGTTCTGTATCTTCTGGATGCAGCATGGGGCTACGGTACAGCAGAGATCCCTGCTCCGCAGGCTCAGCTTATGAAGATGATCGTTGAGGGAATCATGGGCGGTAACCTTCCATGGGGACTTGTATTCGTAGGTGTATTCCTTGCAATCTGCCTTGAAATCCTCCGTATTCCGGTAATGCCTTTCGCAATCGGTCTTTATCTTCCAATCTACCTGAACGCAACCATCATGATCGGTGGTATCGTTCGTGGATTACTTGACCGCAGAAAAGGTGTTGACGAGAAAACCAAGACAGCTCAGGCCACAGATGGTACACTGTACTGTGCTGGTATGATCGCCGGCGAGGGTCTTGTTGGTATTCTTCTTGCCATTTTTGCAGTTGTCGGTATCAGCCTTGATATGTCCGGCGCTGTAAGCCTTGGAAATATCGGCGGTGTTGTGCTGATGATCATCATGATCCTGTCACTGCTTAAATTCTCTATCTGGAGAAAGAAGAAAGCCTGATGAGAAAAAACAAAAAGGATAAGAAACAGGATATCAACTATCTTGATCTGATCCCGGAAACAAACCAGTCGATCCGGTGGCACCGGGACCTGAAGCAGAGGATCATTCTTGAGATAGAGAATAAGGGTATGTTCAATACCATCGCGCAGAAGGTTTTTGGCAAGCCAAGGTTTTCCAAGGTTCATCTTGATGAAATGGGAACTTTTATCTGGCCGCAGATCGATGGAACAAAAACCGTGCAGGAGCTTGCCCTGCTGGTGAAAGAACATTTCGGAGATAAGGCAGAACCGCTTTATCCGAGAATCGTAAAATACTTTCAGATAATGGAAAGCTATGAATTTGTTCATTTTATAAATAA
>CAKROW010000092.1 GCA_934373235.1 uncultured Blautia sp.
CAGATAGGCATTCCCCACAAGATCCATGATCATTCCGATGATCTCAATTCCCAGTTTCCTGATGTCCTTAAGAAATACCAAAATCACAGCCGCCATAGTTCCCACATGAAGAAGAACCTCAAAAAGCACACCGGAGCTTCTTGCTGTATGCATCACGCTTTCAAGTGCGCACAGGTGTCCAAAACTGCTGACCGGCAGAAATTCTGTTATTCCCTGAATGATTCCCAAAATAATCGCGTGTATCACTGACATATCAAAATTTTCCTTTTCTTAGAATTTTACCTCACACATTATAGCATAACTCCTGTGAACTTACAATGAACAGTTGGGAAAAATATCAAACAAACGTTCTGTATATCTTACATATCACATAAAAAAATCCTGCAGCGATCCGAAAACCACTGCAGGATTCTGTTTATGTTTTGTATAAGTTGTATAAATGAAAACTTATTTATTCTTCAGGAACTCATCAATGCCCTTTGCTCCGGCTTTACCGGCACCCATGGCAAGGATAACTGTGGCAGCACCTGTAACAGCGTCACCACCGGCATATACGCCGTTCTTGGATGTCTTACCGCTCTCTTCCTCTGCAACAATACATCTTCTCTTATTGATCTCAAGCCCCTTGGTTGTTGAAGAGATCAGCGGATTCGGTGAAGTACCCAGTGACATGATAACAGTATCTACATCCATATCATACTCAGATCCGGGGATCTCTACCGGACGTCTTCTTCCGGATGCATCAGGCTCACCGAGCTCCATCTTGACAACTTTCATGCCGCATACATGGCCATTCTCATCTACAAGGATTTCTTTCGGATTTGTGAGGAGATCAAAAATGATTCCCTCTTCCTTTGCATGATGAACTTCCTCTGCTCTTGCAGGAAGCTCTGCCTCACTTCTTCTGTATACGATATGTACCTCAGCACCAAGTCTTAATGCAGTTCTGGCAGCATCCATGGCAACGTTACCACCGCCTACAACGGCAACCTTCTTGCCTGCAGCGATCGGTGTATCGTAGGAGTCGTCGAATGCCTTCATAAGGTTACTTCTTGTCAGGTATTCGTTAGCGGAGAATACACCGCTTGCGTTCTCACCCGGAATGCCCATGAACATCGGAAGTCCGGCACCTGAGCCAATGAATACAGCCTCAAATCCCTCGTCTTCCATAAGCTGGTCGATGGTTGTGGATTTACCAATGACAACATTAGTCTCGAATTTAACGCCTAATTCTTTAACTTTCTCGATCTCTTTCTTAACAACCTTCTGTTTCGGAAGACGGAACTCCGGAATTCCGTAAACAAGAACACCGCCAAGCTCATGAAGAGCCTCAAATACAGTTACATCATAACCCGCTTTTGCAAGATCACCTGCACAGGTAAGTCCGGAAGGACCGGAACCGATAACTGCAACCTTATGACCGTTTTTAACCTCTGCACCTGCCGGTTTGATATCATGCTCAAGTGCATAGTCAGCAACAAATCTCTCAAGTTTACCGATGGAAACAGCCTCTCCCTTCTTACCGCGGATACACTGACCCTCACACTGAGACTCCTGTGGGCAGACACGTCCACAGATAGCCGGAAGTGCAGATGATAAACCGATCACCTTGTATGCCTCTTCCATGTTACCTTCTTTGATCTTCTCAATAAATCCGGGAATGTCAATGGAAACCGGACATCCCTCAACGCATTTCGGCTTCTTGCAGCCTAAGCATCTCTGAGCCTCTTCCATTGCCTCTTCCTGATTATATCCAAGACAAACCTCATCAAAGTTTGTCGCACGTACTTTGGGATCCTGCTCTCTTACAGGAACTTTCTTTAACATCTTTGCATCTGCCATTACTTGTCACCTCCGCAATGTCCACATCCACCGTGGTGGGTATCGCCTTCCTGAAGCTTCAGTAATGCACGTCCCTCCTGGGTCTTGTACATCTGGCTTCTCTTCATAGCCTGATCGAAATCAACAAGATGTCCGTCGAATTCCGGTCCGTCTACGCAGGCAAATTTGATCTCATCACCGACTTTCAGACGGCATGCACCACACATACCGGTTCCGTCAACCATGATGGGATTCATGCTGACAATTGTATGGATGCCAAGTTTCTTGGTAAGAAGACAGACAAATTTCATCATGATCATCGGTCCGATGGCAACGCAGACATCATAATGCTTGCCCTCAGCAGTAACCAGATCTTCCAGAGTCTTGGTTACCATACCGGAACGGCCATAGGAACCATCATCTGTTGTAACATAAAGATTGGAAACCTCTCCAAGCTCCTTCTCAAGGATCACCATATCCTTAGTCTTGGCACCAAGGATAACATCTGCTGTTACGCCATGCTCATGGAGCCATTTAACCTGTGGATAAACCGGTGCTGTACCAACACCTCCGGCGATGAATACAATCTTTTTCTTCTTTAATTCTTCGATGTCCTCATGTACAAACTCAGATGGACATCCCAGAGGGCCAACAAAATCACGGAATGAATCGCCTGCCTTTAAAGCAGACATCCTGATAGTAGATGCTCCGATCTCCTGGAATACGATTGTAACAGTTCCCTCTTCGCGATCATAGTCGCAGATGGTGAGCGGGATTCTCTCTCCCTTCTCATCCAGCTTTACAATAATGAATTGTCCTGGCAGACAGTGGCTTGCAACACGCGGTGCGTGTACAACCATAAGATGAATTTTAGCCGCCAGTGTCTCAGCTTTTAAAACCTTATACATGGTTTTCCTCCTCGCATATAATAAACCTTTATTTATAATACGTCAAAATCCATCATATGGCAAGGGCTGATTTACAAACATACCCAGATTATTCGTGATTTTTCGATAAAATATTTTTTAAACGGCACTGTTAATTATTTATTTATCATTTCGTGAAGCTTTCCAAGTGCTTCCTTTATCCCGCCTATCTCATTGAGCAGGCCTTCATTTACAGCCTCTTTCCCTTCCAGCATGGTACCCACATCTTTCACAAGCTGTGTTGTATCCAGCATCAGCTCCTCGAGCCGTTCTTTCCTGATCCCGGAATGTTCTGAAATAAATGTGGTGATCCGGTCCTGGATTTTTTCCATATTGCGACAGGTCTGAGCAACGCCGATAAACATTCCATTCTGGCGCACCGGATGGATCACCATGGTGGCACTTGGCACAGCAAAAGAATAGTCCGCAGCTACAGCCATGGGAATACCGATGGAATGACTTCCTCCAAGCACCAGTGATACTGTGGGGATGCTTAAGGATGCGATCATCTCAGCAATGGCAAGACCTGCCTCCACATCTCCTCCCATAGTGTTCAGAAGTATAAGAAGTCCGTCCACATTTTCATCATCCTCCATCATGGCCAGTTTTGGCAGTATATGCTCGTATTTGGTGGTCTTGCTCTGGGATGGAGCCGTCTCATGACCCTCGATCTCTCCGATGATTGTAAGAAGTTCGATCCGGTGCTTCTCCAGATTTTCCTTCAAAGTCACCAGCCCCATTTCCCTGATCTCCTCGTTCTGGCTTTTCTGTTCTTTTTCACCCATAAAAAATACCTCCGGAATATTTGATTCTGGAGGTATTATGTGCAAAATATGCAATTTTATTCTGTATGGATCATTCTGCCCGTATTATCCCATCACTCGTCCCAGTTTGTCCATACATCTGTCACATCGTCATCCTCGTCAAGAAGATCCAGGGTTCTGTGAAGATCCTTGACAGCCTGCTCATCATTAAGCTCTACATAGGTCTGCGGGATCATGGCGATCTGAGCCTCTACAAGGGGGATGCCTGCTTTCTCAAGAGCCTCACGTACTGCACTGAAATCATCCGGAGCAGTAAGGATCTCAAAGCTGTCCTCTTCCTCGTTAAAGTCCTCGGCACCTGCATCCAGAGCTGTCATCATAAGCTCGTCTGCATCCATCTCGCCACACTCATCTTCAAGCTCTTCCTTGTCGATGATGATCTGTCCCTTCTGGTCGAACATAAAAGATACGCAGCCCTGTGTACCAATACTTCCGTTACCCTTTGTGAAAGCATTACGTACATTACCTGCTGTACGGTTCTTGTTGTCAGTCAGTGTCTCAACGATGATGGCAACACCATTGGGACCATATCCCTCATAAACAGCCTTCTCATAGCTGTCAGCGGAATCTGCTCCTGCTGCCTTCTTGATTCCACGGTCAATGGTATCATTTGGCATATTGTTGGCTTTTGCCTTGGCGATCACATCACGGAGCTTGCTGTTGTTTGCAGGATCCGGTCCACCAGCCTTAACTGCCATAACGATCTCACGTCCGATAACTGTGAAGATCTTACCCTTCTTGGCATCATTCTTCTCTTTCTTATGTTTGATATTGGCAAATTTTGAATGTCCTGACATCTTATCCCTCTCCTTAGTTACTTTATTTCACCGTCTGCCACGGTTATTTTCAGGTGTTCTGCCTGTTATCAGCAGCGTATATACACCAGTTCACGTATAGTCACCGATAAAATATAGCACTTATGGAAGAATTCGTCAAGAATCAGAATCCCTTTCCTGCTCCATTTTGCCTAAAAAGTAAGCTCCAGGCTGATCTCAAGAGCATGATTTACCTTGTCAAGCATCACACTGTCAAGATGGCATACCTTATCCTTGAGCCTTCGCTTGTCAATGGTCCGAAGCTGTTCCAGAAGGATCACAGAGTCCTTCTCAATACCGTAGGCAGATGCATCGATCTCTATATGCGTCGGCAGTTTTGCTTTATTCATTTTTGACGTGATAGCCGCACAGATCACTGTGGGACTGTGGCGGTTACCCACATCGTTCTGGATAATGAGCACAGGACGGATTCCACCCTGCTCACTTCCCACAACCGGTCTTAAATCAGCGTAAAAGATATCCCCTCTTTTTATAACCACACAATTCACACTCCGATTCTTCCTTTTTACAGATAAGTATTTCCATTATTTTTTCGTGTATTCATGCGTGGTACATTTTCCGTGCGCTGTTATCTTTTACTGGAAGAAGCTCTCTTCCTCCCCACATTCCTTACCATCTCTGATATAGACTCTTGGAACACGCTTGCTGATCTCACAGACAAATTCATAAGAAAACCTTCCGGAAATGTCTCCCAGGGTCTCCACACTGATGAACTCATCTCCGTCTCTTCCCATAAGAGTTACTTCATCCCCTGCTTTTACACCCGGAATATCGGTCACATCTACCATAAACTGGTCCATACAGACACGGCCCAGGATAGGTGCTTTCTGACCGTGGATCAGCACCCAGCCCTTATTGGAAAGCTGTCTGGGATAGCCATCCGCATAACCTGCCGGTATGGTGGCCATTCTGGTAAAACGTTCTGTTACAAAGGTCCCGCCATAACTTACCGCAGTTCCTCTTTCTACATTTTTTACATAGGATACATGGCTTTTAAGCTCCATGGCCGGAATCAGATCCAAAGCCTCTCTCTCTACTTCCTCTGAAGGATAAATACCATATATGGTGATCCCTGCACGGACTACATTTAAGTTTGCCTCCGGCACTCTCATGATCCCCGCACTGTTTGAACAGTGACGGACAGGAATATGGATGCCTCTTTTTTCCAGAAGATCCGCAAATCTCAGGTATCGGTCAAGCTGACGGAGTGCAGGGGTACGATCCACCTCGTCTGCCCTTGCGAAATGGGTGAACATTCCCTCAATGATCAGATTGGGAATATTTGCCACTTCCTCGATCTTTTCCACATTATCCGGAACATCTGCATAACCGATCCTTGTCATTCCTGTATCCAGCGCAAGATGGATATGTACATCTTTTCCAATACGTGATCCGGCTGCGGCATAGTTGATAGCTGTATTCAGATCCGAGATGGTGATCCGGATATCCTCCGCAGCCAACTCCTCATAATATTCCGGAAAAACGATCCCAAGGATCAGGATCGGTTTGGTAACTCCCGCGTGGCGCAGTTCCAGGGCTTCCTCTGCGGTAGCTGTTGCAAATCCCCAGATATAATCATACTCATGGATCAGCTTTGCAATGGCTGTTGCTCCGTGTCCGTAGCCGTCTGCCTTGATCACGGCGATGATCTTTGTTCCTGGTTTTATTTTTTTGTGCATCTCCTGGAAATTATGGGCGATGGCATCCAGCGATACCATTGCCTTTATTCTGTCGTATTTTTTCATTTTATTTATGCCTCTCCTTCACTTAAGGCCGCCGGAAGATTTTTTATGATATCTCCGGCAAGCATTCCCCTTTTTCCTTTTTTTCCGGCTGCAATGTCACCACAGAGCCCGTGGAGATATACTCCAAGAGCTGCCTTTTGTACCATGGGAGGCTGTTCTTCCTCCGCCAGATACATACAGCACACTGCTCCAAGAAGACCTGCAAGCACGTCGCCGCTTCCTGCAGTTGCCATTCCTGAGTTACCGGACAGATTCAGATACAATGTCCCTTTTCCGTCCGAGATCACTGTACAGGCATCTTTAAGGACACATACCGCACCGGTTTTCTCTGCATAATCAGAAGCAGTCTCTGCAATAGCTCCCTGTATCTCTGCAATAGATTTTTTGCACAGTCTGCTCATCTCACCGATATGTGGAGTCAGGATCACATTTTCTCCCAGAAATTCCTTCCATTTTGGATGTGCAGCCAGAAGATTCAATCCGTCTGCATCCAGGATCACCGGTTTTTTCTCTTTTGCCGCAGCACTCAAAAACCACTGTTCCCTTTCTCTGCTTGACACGGAAGTTCCAAGTCCTGGTCCGATGACCAGTACGTCACACCAGTTCAGAAGTTCCCGGTTGGATACCTCATCAAACCTGCTGCACACCATAGCCTCAGGAAGAAGGATCTGAAGGGGAATCCTATTTTCTTCCACAGTCTGTATCTTCACCATTCCCGCTCCGGCTCTCAGTGCTGCACCTGCACTTAAATATGCTGCACCGCACATTCCTGCACTTCCGGTAACAAATAGAACTTTGCCAAAAGTGCCTTTATTTCCACCGGGATCACGTTCCGGAAATAACTTCAGATCCTCCTGTTCCAGATGACATGCAGCCGCTTTTACTGCAGCGCTTTCGTAGATCCCGATATCGGCTACTACAACCCTGCCCGCATACATTCTGCCCGGATAAAAGCAAAGTCCTCTTTTTCTGTAGGCAAAAGTCACTGTCAGGTCTGCGCTGAAGGCGATTCCCATTTCCAGACCATTATCTCCGTTCACCCCGGAGGGAATGTCCACAGCTATCTTTTTGGCCCTGGCACTGTTCATCTCACGGATGACTTCAGCATAATGTCCCTCCACCGGACGCATAAGACCAACACCAAAAACGGCATCTACTATAGTAGTATATTCACTCCACTTCGGGTTATTCACCTCAGGTACCTGATATGCCATGGCAATTTTATACTGGAGAGCTGTCTCTTTTGTCATCTTTTCCCGGTTTCCCACCAGGCAGATCTCCGCACGGATTCCCTTCAGATGAAAAAGCCTTGCAATGGCAATGCCGTCTCCGCCGTTGTTTCCGCTTCCGCATACAACCAGTATCCTCTCATTTTCTCCAAGAAGCTTTTCTGTTTCCTCCACGGTTTTCAGTGCTGCCCGTTCCATCAGCACCTCTGACGGGATACCTATTTCTGTGATCGTCCCGCTGTCAAGGCTTTTCATTTCCTTACAGGTAACGATTTTTTTCATTGTGATGCCTCCCTTCCCCTGAAAAAGTCAAAAGAGAAAGCTGCCATTTCTGGCAGCCACATGCTCTTTTATTCCTTTTCGATATGTTCCTGCCGGTATTTGCTCAGATTGTAGGACAAAGTCATCAGGCTCTCGGAAAGATGGACATTTTCCACGATCACATCCTCCGGTGTCTCCAGATCCAGATGTGCAAAATTCCAGATTGCCTTGATTCCATTTTCCACAAGAATGTCTGCCATCTCCTTGGCCTTGTTCTTTGGCAGTGTAAGAATGGCAATTTCCACATTGTTCTCCTTCAGGAAAAATGGCAGATTACTCAGAATCTGGATCTCGATACCACGAACTGCGATTCCTTCCAGCACCGGATTGACATCAAAGATCCCGACCAGCTTAAAACCTCTCTTCTCAAAATCCACATAATTGGCAAGTGCCTGTCCCAGGTTACCTGCGCCCAGGATAATCATGGGATGAACTGTATCCAGTCCCAGTATCTTGCCGATCTCTGTATAGAGATAATGTACATTATATCCGTAGCCCTGCTGCCCGAATCCCCCGAAATTATTAAGATCCTGACGTATCTGGGATGCCGTAACGTGCATTTTCTTACTGAGGTCATTGGATGATATACGTTCTACGTTATCTTCCATCAGCTCTCCTAAATATCGGTAATAGCGTGGCAGCCTTTTGATTACCGCTTTTGAGATTTCTTTAGTCTCCACGAACGTTTCCCTCCTTCTCATATTATAGTAATTATACCGAATTGATATTTTCCTGTCAATCAAAGTTGTTACTAATGTACAAATTTCTCATTTATTTTTCAAAAGA